>NZ_JANGEX010000045.1:0-523 GCF_033792225.1 Microbacterium sp. LRZ72 | reverse complement strand
TAGGTGGCGTCGAGGAACACGTACGGGTAGGCCTGGTCCGCGAGGGGCCGGTCGCGGAACGCGGCGACGTCCTCGTCCAGGTTCGCGCAGATCCGTGACACCTCCGACTTGCTGATCCCCGTGTCAGCACCGAGCGCCTTGACGAGGTCGTCGACCTTCCTCGTGGAGACACCATGGACGTACGCCTCCATCACGACCGCGAACAAAGCTTGGTCAACGCGGCGGCGGCGTTCCAGCAGCGACGGGAAGAACGACCCCTGCCGCAGCTTCGGGATCCGCAACTCCAACTCACCCGCGGTCGTCGTCAAGGTCCGAGGGCGGGTGCCGTTGCGCTGCGTCGTCCGGGCCGGGGTCCGTTCGAACGGGGCGGCGCCGATGAACGCGGCCGCTTCCGCGTCGATCAGCTCCTGATAGAGCGTCTCCGTCGCCGTCCGGATCCGATCGCTGACGTCGGTGAGTTTCAGTTCCCCGAGGAGCTCGAGGAGGGCAGACTGGTCTAGAGCCATCGTGCGTTGTGTCCTTC
>NZ_JANGEX010000044.1:0-680 GCF_033792225.1 Microbacterium sp. LRZ72 | reverse complement strand
CGAAACCTACGACCCCACCCGCCACGGATCGGCCGCGCTGATCACCGCCGCCTGACCAGCCACGGTTAGAGACACACCGCCGCCCCTGAGATGCCGCGGCGGCCTTCAGCGCGCACACCGGGGACACACAAAGAACTGCGGCCAGTTGACAGTGGGAGTCTGCCGGGTCCACTTCATGCGCAACGTCCTCGCGAACGTCCCCAAGACCGCGGGGCCGATGGTCGCCTCGATCATCCGCACGATCTTCGCCCAGCCCGACACCGAACACGTCCGGACCCAGTTCGATGAGGTCTCCCGCATGCTCGCCCGCTCACACCCAAAGATCTCGGACATGCTCGAAGCTGCCCGAGACGACCTGCTCGGCTTCACCGGGTTCCCCGTCGCGCACTGGCGCCAGATCTGGTCCACAAACCCTCTCGAGCGGGTGAACAAGGAGATCAAACGCCGCACCGACGTGGTCGGCACGTTCCCCAACCCCGCCGCGCTACTGCGCCTGGCCGGGCACGTCCTGATCGAGCAGCACGACGAATGGGACGGCGCAGACCGCCGCTACTTCTCCGAGCACTCCATGGCACTCCTCCTCACCGAACACGAGGAGGTGGCTGTCCCGCGTCAAGTACTTGGCAGGATTTCTTCTCTTTCGAAGTTGGGGATGGTGGGGTCGGCCAGGCCCGTGTGCA
>NZ_JANGEX010000043.1:0-695 GCF_033792225.1 Microbacterium sp. LRZ72 | reverse complement strand
CGGGCGTTGGGTGCGGTGACGATCATCGTGCCGTTCAACTGGCCGATCGCGATCCTGGGTGCGGCGCTGCCGCACGCGCTTTTGGCGGGGAACACCGCGATCGTGAAGCCGCCGCCCTCGGCACCGTTGGCCACGACCCGCGTTGTGCAGCGTGTCGCGGAGAAGCTCCCGCCCGGGGTGCTGAACGTCGTCACCGGCGAGGACCAGAACATGTCGGGGCTGATCCAGAACACCGACATCGCGAAGGTCTGCTTCACCGGGTCGGTCAACGGTGGCAAGCGGATCGCGGAGATGGCGGCGAAGTCGCTGACCCGCGTGACCCTCGAGCTCGGCGGCAACGACGCGGCGATCTTCGCTGAGGACGCGGTCATCGACGACACCCACCTCGACCGGCTCTACGCCGCGATCTTCGACTCCACCGGACAGATCTGCATGAACGCCAAACGCGTCTACGTGCACTCCTCCCGCCTGGACGAACTCGTCGCCGGGCTGGAGACCCGCCTGAACAACGCCGTGATCGGCTACGGACTCGACGAGGGCACCACCATGGGACCCCTCCACCAGCCCGCGCAGAAAGCGTTCGTGGAAGAGATCATCCAGGAAGCCAAAGACAACGGCGCCGACGTCCGCGAATACGGCACCCTCCCCACCGGCGACCTCGCCGGCGGGAACTTCCTCCGCCCCGCCCTGGTCAT
>NZ_JANGEX010000042.1:0-826 GCF_033792225.1 Microbacterium sp. LRZ72 | reverse complement strand
CGGTGGGCGACCGCGTGGAGCCCGGAACAGATCTCGCACCGGCTGAAGGTCGAGTTCCCGGATGATGAATCCATGCGCATCAGCCACGAGGCGATCTACCAATCGTTGTTCATCCAGGGCCGTGGTGCGCTCAAACGCGAGCTCGTCACCTGCCTGCGAACGGGCCGCGCGCTGCGGCAGCCGCGGGCTCGCGCGCAGAACCGGCCGCAAGGGCACGTCACCGCCGATGTCGTGTTCTCCGAGCGCCCCGCGGAGGCCGCGGACCGCGCCATCCCGGGCCATTGGGAGGGGGATCTGATCATCGGGACGGGCCGGTCCGCGATCGGCACGATCGTCGAACGCAAGAGCCGCTCGACCCTGCTGGTGCACCTTCCCCGGCTCGACGGTTGGGGCGAGACCCCGCCGGTCAAGAACGGTCCCGCGCTGGGCGGCTATGGCGCCGTCGCGATGAACGCCGCGCTCACCGCGTCAATGGCAAAGCTCCCCGAACAGCTTCGCAAGACGCTCACCTGGGACCGCGGGAAGGAGCTCTCCGCGCACGCCCAGTTCGCGCTCGAGACGGGCACGAGAGTGTTCTTCGCCGATCCCCACTCGCCGTGGCAGCGGCCGACGAATGAGAACACCAATGGGTTGCTGCGCCAGTACTTCCCGAAAGGCACGGACCTCTCCAGATGGTCCGCCGAGGACCTCGAAGCCGTCGCTCTCGCGCTCAACGATCGTCCCCGCAAGAGCCTCGGTTGGAAGACGCCCGCGGAAGTGTTCGAGGAGCAGCTACGCTCGCTCCAACAACCCGGTGTTGCAACGACCGGTTGAACCCAGGCAGTAC
>NZ_JANGEX010000041.1:0-853 GCF_033792225.1 Microbacterium sp. LRZ72 | reverse complement strand
GGGGCTCTTCACGAACGAGGGTGTAGTGCGGGTCTGAAGCCTCCGGCTTCGAGTAGCGAGCGGGCGATGTAGTTCGTGAGGTTACGGAAGCCGAGGGCCGAGCCTCGGAGGTGCTCGAGCCGCCCGTTGATCGCTTCTGTCGGGCCGTTGCTGGTGCCGGGTCTGTCGAAGAACGCGAGCACGTCGGCGGCGCGCTGTTTCAGGGTCCGGCCCAGCCGTCGGAGCTCGACCAGCGCGGCGGGGACTCCGGTGGTGACGGAGTCGATGACCGCCTGCATCATGGCCTTGGCCTTCTGCTTGTCGGGTTCGCGGTAGGCGGCGACGATGCGTTGGTAGGTGCCCCAGGTCGCTTCGACCTCGACGTGCTCCTCGACCGCGAACACCGCCTTGAGCCGAGCGTTCTGCTTCTCGGTGAGGAACCCCGCGCCGGTATGCAGGGTGCGGCGGACGCCGTAGAGCGGATCGCCGGCGTGTCCGCGGTGCCCGAGAGTATCTTGCTGAACGCGTTGCCGAGTGCGGTCGAGCGCGTCACCGGCGAGGCGGACGACGTGGAACGGGTCCATCACCGGGACCGCGTCAGGGAGCTCTTCGGCGGTCGCGGTCTTGAACCCGGAGAACCCGTCCATCGCGACCACCTCGACCCCGTCGCGCCAGGCCTGCGGGCGAGCGGCGAGCCACTGCTTGAACACCTGCTTCGACCGACCCGGGACCATGTCCAGCAACCGCGCGGGCCCCGTCTTCTCGCGGGTGGGGGTGAGGTCGATGATCACGGTCACGTACTTGTCGCCGAACCTGGTGTGTCGCCAGACGTGCTCATCGACGCCGATCGTGGTCACGTTGTCGAACCGGTCCA
>NZ_JANGEX010000040.1:0-1008 GCF_033792225.1 Microbacterium sp. LRZ72 | reverse complement strand
GCTGGAGCAACCACGAAACCTACGACCCCACCCGCCACGGATCGGCCGCGCTGATCACCGCCGCCTGACCAGCCACGGTTAGAGACACACTGCCGCCCCTGAGATGCCGCGGCGGCCTTCAGCGCGCACACCGGGGACACACGAAGAACTGCGGCCAGTTGACAGTGGGAGTCTGCCGGGTCCACTTCATGCGGAACGTGCTCTCCAACGTCCCCAAGACAGCTGGGCCGATGGTCGCGTCGATCATCCGCACCATCTTCGCGCAACCCGACACCGAGCACGTGCTCGCCCAGTTCCACGAGGTGGTCCGGATGCTGACCCGCTCGCACCCGAAGATCGCGGACATGCTCGAGGACGCGCAGAACGACCTCCTCGCGTTCTGCGGATTCCCGCAGCAGCACTGGCGGCAGATCTGGTCCACGAACCCCCTGGAGCGGGTGAACAAGGAGATCAAGCGCCGCACCGACGTCGTGGGCACGTTCCCCAACCCCGCCGCGCTGCTCCGCCTGGCAGGGCACGTCCTCATCGAGCAGCACGACGAATGGGACGGCGCCGAACGCCGCTACTTCAGCGAGCACTCCATGAAGCTCCTCAACGTCACCGCAGAGGAGGTCGCGATCCCCGAACTCGCTGCGGCATAATCACAACAGCTGAACTCGCACGGTGTCGAGAAACTCCACCACTCAGAGGGACGCCACCGCGCGTCGGCAATAGCCGCCATTCCTCCGAGGCCTACCGGATGCGAGTTCCTCCCGGAGGGAACTGCGAGACGCGGACGGATGTTGCGCGGGCGCGTGCACGAGGTCTGCGAGAGACCGACCTTAGGGAACGACACCCAACGGCTCGAGGTGCTCTAGACCGGGAAGCAAAGGCGCAAGGACCTCTCCCAGTTTGGACCCGAACGCGGGGCAGCCTCTAAATCGGTAGGGTGCTAGTAGTACTTGGTTAGGTTCTTGTTAATGGTCGTGGGAGCTGTTAACGTCGCGGCGTGCGAGCGGATGAGATCGA
>NZ_JANGEX010000039.1:0-1157 GCF_033792225.1 Microbacterium sp. LRZ72 | reverse complement strand
CCGCCTGCATCATGGTCTTGGCCTTCTGCTTGTCGGGTTCGCGGTAGGCGGCGATGATGCGCTGGTAGATGCCCCACGTTGCTTCGACCTCGACATGCTCCTCGATGGCGAACACGGCCTCGAGCCGGGCGCGCTGCTTGCCCGTGAGGAGCCCCGCACCGGTATGCAGGGTCCGGCGCGCGGCATAGAGCGGGTCACCGGATCGGCCACGATGACCGAGGGTGTCCTGTTGCACGCGCTGCCGACACCGGTCCAGGCCGTCGCCGGCGAGACGGACAACGTGGAACGGATCCATCACCGGGACCGCGTCGGGAAGCTCCTCGGTGGTAGCGGTCTTGAACCCGCTGAACCCGTCCATCGCGACGACCTCGACCCCGTCCCGCCACGCCTGCGGGCGTCCCGCGAGCCACTGCTTGAACACGGCTTTGGAGCGGCCCTCGACCATGTCCAACAGGCGCGCCGGGCCCGTCTTCTCGCGGGCAGGGGTGAGGTCGATGATCACGGTCACGTACTTGTCACCGAACCTCGTGTGACGCCAGACATGCTCGTCGACCCCGACCGTGGTGACCCCATCGAACCGGGCAGGATCATCGATCAGGACCCGCTTGCCCTCGGCGATGATCGCGCTGTTCGCCGTATGCCACGACACGCCAAGACTCGCCGCGGCGCGGGAGACGGTGAGATGGTCAACGACGATGCCCTCCAGCGCCCACCGCACACCGCCGCGGGAGAGCTTCGCCCGCGCAGGCGCCGCCCTCGAGGTGTCCTGCCGCCAGGTCCGCGTGCACCCCGAGCAGCGGTAGCGGCGCACCCGCACCACCAGCGTCGTCGGGCGATGCCCGAACGGTTCATGCGCGAGACGCCGGACGACCGTGTCCCGCGCCAGACCCTCGCACCCGCACGACCGGCACCACCGGTCCAGTTCGATCACACGGCACTCCAGCACCGCACGATCTGGTTCGAGCCGCTGCCCCACCGCCTCGAGGCCGAGCTCCTCGAGACGGCAGAACGTGGTCAGATCGGGATCATCGAAGCTAGCGTTGGACACGTCGGGGTCTTCCGGTTGGCGAGCGTAGGAACTTCCATCCTGGAAGACCCCGACGCCCACCCCGCCAACGCCACGCGCACCCCGACTACACCGTCAATTACGAAGAGCC
>NZ_JANGEX010000038.1:0-1229 GCF_033792225.1 Microbacterium sp. LRZ72 | reverse complement strand
CACGTCCGGTTCGGAGGGCGGTCAGCAGAACCCCACCCGGCGCAAGCCAGGCAGGGCGCTGCTGGCCGACCCTACACGTATGTCCCGACGTGGTCGGGGATGGCGTTCACCGCGTTCGTCACCGACGTCTTCTCGCGAAGGATCGTGGGGTGGCGGACCATGGACCGGATGCCCACCGAGCTGCCGTTGGACGCGCTCGAGATGGCCCTGTGGGTCCGCGACCGAGCCGGCGAGGACGTCACCGGGGTCATTCAACATTCCGACGCCGGAGTAGTGCCCCATAAGGTGGTGTAGCCCGGTGGCCGCTTCGTCGTCACAGACGTAAGCGCGGTCACCGTGGTGTTCCTTCGAGTCAACCTTCTACCGAATCCTCGAAAGGCATCACACACGATGACCGCTCCTCATATTGTCGACCCTGAAGGCCTGCTTGCAGAAGCCCTCACCGACGCGTCTCCGGATCTGATGCGCACCCTGCTGCAGACGATGATCAACGCGCTGCTATCCGCCGACGCGGACGCCGTCGTCGGCGCCGAATGGGGCAAACCCAGCCCCGACCGCCTGACCCAGCGCAACGGCTACCGGCACCGGGATCTCGATACCCGCGTCGGCACCATCGACGTCCAGGTCCCGAAGTTGCGCTCCGGCACCTACTTCCCGGAATGGTTGCTGGAGCGGCGCAAGCGCGCCGAGTCCGCAATGATCACCGTCGTCGCCGACTGCTACCTCGCCGGGGTCTCCACCCGCCGGATGGACAAGCTCGTCAAGACCCTCGGGATCCACAGCCTGTCGAAGTCACAGGTCTCCCGGATGGCGGCCGAGCTCGACGAGCACGTCGACGACTTTCGCCACCGGCCGCTCGGCGACGCCGGGCCCTTCACGTTCGTCGCCGCCGACGCGCTCACCATGAAGGTCCGTGAGGGCGGCCGGGTGATCAACACCGTCGTGATGCTCGCCACCGGTGTCAACGGCGACGGCCATCGCGAGGTTCTCGGTATGCGGGTCGCCACCAGCGAGACCGGGGCGGCCTGGAACAGCTTCTTCGCCGACCTCGTCGCCCGCGGCCTCACCGGAGTCCGCCTGGTCACCTCCGACGCCCACGCCGGGCTGCGAGAGGCGATCGCAGCGAACCTGCCCGGCGCCAGCTGGCAGCGCTCACTCGTCAACATGGGTAGTGGCGGGATCGTCCCGCTGGTTCATCCTCACCGTCGGGAGAGGACCTTGGCAGCGTG
>NZ_JANGEX010000037.1:0-1347 GCF_033792225.1 Microbacterium sp. LRZ72 | reverse complement strand
TGTCCCGCGTCAAGTACTTGGCAGGATTTCTTCTCTTTCGAAGTTGGGGATGGTGGGGTCGGCCAGGCCCGTGTGCACGTCGATGGGCCGGTTCCAGGCGATCGCCTCGTGAGGGCGGACCTCGTTGTATTCGACCCGGTAGTCCTCGGCGCGTTCGACGAGGGTGAGCGCGTCGGGGATGTCGTCGAGGAACAGTCGCTCGTATTTCAGTGTCCCGAACCCGCGTTCGCGTGACCCGTTCTGTCCCGGCGACTTCACGCGCGTGCGGACGTGTCGCAGCTCGGGGTGGCGCATGATGAACAGTTCGAAGTTCAGCGACCGGAACGGACCACCGTTGTCCGTCACGATCGTCAGCACGGGCATGACTTCGCCGGTCTCCGGGTCGATGGGGCAGGTGTCGGCGAGCGGGTGGCCGAACATGGACTCGTAGTCGGCGAGGGCCAGCTCGATCGCGGCGATCGCGTCGTGCTGGTTCGCGGTCGGCGACGTGTGGAACGGGTGCTCGAGCTTGGAATACCAGTCCCGGCACCCCGCGATCCGCCAGGTCCCACCTTGAGTGGTTTCGAACTCGCTGAAGTCGAGCTGCCACACCTGGTTCGGGCCGGTCGGGTCCTTGGCGAACGCCGCCTTGCGATCCTTCGCCAGCTCGCGGCGCTGTCTCTGATATTCCGACGGGAGGATCAGTCCATCGTCGCGGAGCAGCCGCAGCACGGTCGCCTGCGAGACCTTGTGTCCCTCGTGTCGGGTCATCGCCCAGATCTTCCGGTGCCCCCACGCCGGGTGCGCCAGCGCATGCTTCGTCGCGAGCTGGCGTGCGGCGTCCCTGGCCGGCTGCGGCCACGGGCCCCTCGACGGCTGGGACTGCTTCGCCTTGGCCTGCCAGCGCCGCCAGGTGCGTTCGGGCATGTCGATCAGTTGGCAGAACCTCGCGGTCGACATGCCCGCCTCAGTGCGGATCACCTCGAGGTCCTCGAAGGGCCCAAGCGGCCCTCCGCGCTCTTCTTCCAGACCCGGATCTCGACCGCCGCCTCACCGAGCGCGGTGGTGAGCTCGGCGACCTCGTCCTCGAGCTGCTGCTCGCGGGTCGACGGCTTCGACTTGCCGGCCTCGATGCCGGCCTTGCCTCCCTCGAGGAACTGGCGCTTCCAGTTCCCGATGGCCTGCTCAGAGACCTTCTCCCGCCGGGCGGCCTCAGCGACCGTGATCTCGCCCTGCAGCACGGACAACACGATGCGGAGCTTCTTCTCCGCGGGGATCGTCGGTGGACGACTCATGACATTCAGACCTCTCAGCTGGGGAGTTGCATCAGCAACTAGCTACCCCTGCCACACATTCTGACGCGCGACA
>NZ_JANGEX010000036.1:0-1408 GCF_033792225.1 Microbacterium sp. LRZ72 | reverse complement strand
CTAGTAGTACTTGGTTAGGTTCTTGTTAATGGTCGTGGGAGCTGTTAACGTCGCGGCGTGCGAGCGGATGAGATCGAGCGGGTACGTGCCGAGCTGGGCGAGTTCGTCAGCGAGGTGTTCGCATCGCTGGTCCGGAAGGATCAGCGTGCGAAGGGCGGCCTGTATTTGCAGGGGCTGATGCTGGAGGGGCGTCGGAAGTCGATGCAGCCGATGGGTGATCGGCTCGGGATCGATTACCAGCAGTTGCAGCAGTTCGTGTCCTCGTCGCCGTGGCCGGTAGAGCCGGTTCGACGCCAGCTCGCGCGCAAGGCCGTCGGGCTGATCTCGCCCGAGGCGTGGGTGGTCGATGACACCGGGTTCGTCAAGGACGGCCCGGCCTCTCCGGGTGTGGCGCGTCAGTACTCGGGTACGCTCGGGAAGATCGGGAACGTGCAGATCGGCGTCTCGATCCACGCCGTCACCGACGCCGCCTCGTGTCCATTGGATTGGCGGCTGTTCCTCCCCGAGGCGTGGGACGACACCTGCTCCGACAGCAACGAGCATGCCGAGCTGGTCACTGCACGACGGGCCAAGGTGCAAATCCCCGACACCGTGCGTCACCGCCCGAAATGGGAGCTCGCGCTGGAGATGATCGACGAACTGGGCACCTGGGGACTCACCCCTCCGGTGATGGTCGGTGACGCCGGTTACGGGGAGATCGGATACTTCCGCACCGGCTTGACCGAACGGGACATCCCGTATGTCGTGCAGGTGAAGTCGTCCACCAGCCTGCACGACGCAGCGGCCCGGTTCGAGAAGCCCGCCCCGACGGGGAAGAGAGGCCGCCCCTTCACGCAGGCCAGCTACCAGAGCGAGCCGGTGCAGGCGAAGGCCTACGCGCAAGACCTTCCCGACGACGCGTTCACACGGGTGTCCTGGCGGCAGGGATCCAAGGGCGAGATGAACAGCCGGTTCGCGGCCCGCAGAGTCCGCCCCGCGAACCGCAACCTGCCCCGCAACCCCGACGGATCGCTACCCGCGTGCTGGCTTCTCATCGAGTGGCCCGACGACGCGGCCGAGCCCACCGACTACTGGCTGTCCACCCTCCCCCCAGACACGCCGATCACCGAGCTGGTGCGGCTCGGGAAGATCCGCTGGCGCATCGAGCACGACTACCGCGAACTCAAACACGGCCTCGGCCTGGACCACTTCGAAGGCCGCACCTTCCACGGCTGGCACCACCACATCACCCTCGTCACCGCCGCACACCTCTTCATCACGACCCAGCGACTGAGCGCCGACCCAAAAGCCCACGGGGCAGCCTGAGCTTCTACGGCATCCTCCGCGAACTCCAAACCGCGGTCACCCGCCTCCTCAGCTGCTGCCCCTACTGCCAACGCGCCGGACCCACCTAACCAAGTACTACTAG
>NZ_JANGEX010000035.1:0-1463 GCF_033792225.1 Microbacterium sp. LRZ72 | reverse complement strand
TCACTCGTCAACATGGGTAGTGGCGGGATCGTCCCGCTGGTTCATCCTCACCGTCGGGAGAGGACCTTGGCAGCGTGACCGTGAAGGTCCAGCGGCAGACCTGTCCCTCCCGGCGGTGGCGGATTCCGACTGGCTAGTGGGAGTCGTGCCCCGAGTTCGGGAGCACCTGAGTGAGCGTCCAGAGGGATTCGTCACGAGGCGAATCCGTCTTCGAAGGAGAAGCGCTCATGCAAGACCTCAACCAGCGGGCTTGGCCGGTGTTCGCCGGCATCGACTGGGGTGGTGACAACCATCAGCTCTGCGTTGTCGCGCCCGACGGGAAGCGGCTGCTCGAGACCCGTGTCAGTCACGATGTTGCCGGACTCCGCCAACTCGACCAATATCTGATCGGCTTCGGACCTCAGGTCCCGATCGCGATCGAACGCTCCGAAGGGCTGCTCGTCGAGCATCTCCAAGCGATCGGGCATGCGGTGTTCCCCGTATCCCCGCGGATCTCCGCGCGGGCGCGGGAGCGTTACAAGGTTGCCGCAGTCAAGGACGACCGATTCGACGCCTTCGTGCTCGCCGACACGCTCCGCTTCGACCACGCGCACTGGCGCCCGTTGTCTGTCCCATCGCCGCTCCTCGCGGAGATCAAGGCCCTCACCCGTGACCGGGACCGGCTTCTGGAAACTCAGCAGGCAACCGAGAGCCAGCTGCGGATGATCCTCGAGGCCTACCACCCGGCACCAGTGAGGCTGTTCTCGTCTGTCGACCGGCAGATCACACTGTCGTTCGTCACCGACTACCCGACACCGGCGAACGCGTCCCGAGTGAAGACCACAAGGATGGCCGGGTTCCTCTCGCGCCACCGCTACACCGGCAGAGTCCCCGCGCAGACCCTCGCCGACCGCATGAGACAGAACCTGCTCTCCGGCTCCCCAGGCACGGTCGCGGGGAAGAGCTTCTCGGCTCTCGCCTTCACCCAGGTGCTGCAACTGCTCAACGCGCAACTCGCCGAGTTCGACGACGCGATCGCCGCGGCCACCGCGGAACACCCGGACGCGCCGATCTTCGCCAGCTTTCCCGGCATCGGCCCCGTGCTCACCGCGGTGCTGCTTGCTGAGATCGGTGAAGACCGCGCCCGGTTCCCGCAGGCCGAAGTGCTCCTCGCCGAAGCCGGGCTCGCACCCGTGACCCGCTCGTCAGGACGGTCCCGGTCGGTCAGGTTCCGCTATGCCGCGAACAGCAGGCTCCGGGAGGCGACCATGTGGTGGGCGTTCAACTCCCTCAAGACCTCGCCCTGGGCGGCCGCCGCGTTCCGAGACGCCCGCGAGCAGAAAGGCCAGCGCTACCATCGCGCACTCCGCGGACTCGCCGCCCGCTGGACCCGCATCCTTTGGCGCTGCTGGAGCAACCACGAAACCTACGACCCCACCCGCCACGGATCGGCCGCGCTGATCACCGCCGCCTGACCAGCCACG
>NZ_JANGEX010000034.1:0-1476 GCF_033792225.1 Microbacterium sp. LRZ72 | reverse complement strand
GCTGGAGCAACCACGAAACCTACGACCCCACCCGCCACGGATCGGCCGCGCTGATCACCGCCGCCTGACCAGCCACGATTAGAGACACACCGCCGCCCCTGAGATGCCGCGGCGGCCTTCAGCGCGCGCACCGGGAACACACGAAGAACTGCAGCCAGTTGACAGTGGGAGTCTGCCGCACCCACTACGCCGCGAACCTGATGAGCGTCTGCCCCAAGAGCATGTGGCCGGCGGTCAAGGCGATGCTGCACTCGGTCTACGACCAGCCCGACGCCGACGCCGTCAACGCCCAGTTCGACCGGCTCATCGACTACGTCAGCGAGAAACTCCCGGCTGTCGCCGACCACCTCGCCGACGCCCGCGAGGACGTGCTCGCGTTCACCGGCTTCCCGAAGGACGTCTGGATGCAGATCTGGTCGAACAACCCCGCCGAGCGCCTCAACAAGGAGATCCGGCGCCGCACCGACTCCATCGGGATCTTCCCCAACCGCGACGCGATCATCCGCCTCGTCGGCGCCGTCCTGGCCGAACAGACCGACGAATGGGCCGAAGGCCGCCGCTACCTCGGCCTCGACGTCCTCGCCCGCTGCCGACTCACCCTCGTCCCCGACACCGGAGACGAGGTCACCGCCGAGACCATCCTCGAACTCAGCGCCTAACCCCTCCATCGAAGGACACCGCGCTACACCACCACCCGGGGCTTGACCGACGCCGGAGCGCAAGGCGGTTTCAACTGATCGTCGCAACACCTCGACCGTGGAGGTGTTCAAGGATGGCGACGGCGGACTGGAGCAAGAAGACCAGCGAGGTTCTTGAGGGTGCGCGTCGGCAGTGGCGTGCGGATCGGGCGCTGCGACCACCGATGCGCTCGCCCGGGCGGCCTGAGCCCTCGCGGGCGGTGCAGCGGCAGTTCTGGCGTCTGATCGCGACGGGCATCACCTCGGCTGAGGCCTCGCTGAAAGTGGGCGTGTCTGTGCCGGTCGGGAGCCGCTGGTTTCGTCACGCTGGCGGTATGCCGCCGATCTCCTTGGCCGACCCCGCCGGGCGCTACCTGTCTTTCGAAGAGCGCGAGGAGATCGCGCTCCTCTGCGCCAAGGACGTCGGCGTGCGTGAGATCGCACGCAGGATCGGCCGCGACCCCGGGACGATCTCTCGCGAGCTGCGCCGCAACGCGGCCACGCGGAGCGGGAAGCCGGAGTATCGGGCGTTGGTGGCGCAGTGGAAGGCTCAGCAAGCGGCGAAGCGGCCGAAGAAGGCGCGGCTCGTGACCGACGACAGGTTGCGTGAGTACGTCCAGGAGCGCCTCGCCGGCAACGTCCGTCGACCAGATGGCACGATCGTCGTCGGGCCTGAGCCGCCGGCGTGGAAGGGGCTGAACAAGCCGCATCGGCAGGACCGGCGGTGGGCGACCGCGTGGAGCCCGGAACAGATCTCGCACCGGCTGAAGGTCGAGTTCCCGGATGATGAATCCATGCG
>NZ_JANGEX010000033.1:0-1664 GCF_033792225.1 Microbacterium sp. LRZ72 | reverse complement strand
CCCGAATCCACCGATGGGTCGGGCGGTGGTGGTGGGGTCTTGATCGGGGTCGGGTTGGTGGTGTTGGGCAGGCGTGATTTCCGGGCATCGCATCCCGGTCGTCCACGTGGAGCCTTGGTCGCGCCGATGTTGCGGCGATTGTCAGGTGATCGCGGCGGGTGGTGGCGCGTGGGTGTTCGCGAAGAGTCGGTTGTACGCGGTCTCCCATGGCCATGCTGCGGGTAGGTGCATCGTGGTGCGGCGTGCGGAGCGTGCCAGTCGTGCGGGGATATGGATGAGGGTGCGGCGGATGGTCGCGGTCGTCGCTTTCGCCAAGCGTCCTGCCTGGTCGGCGATCACGCCGGCAGCGCGGGTGAGGTTGAACGCGATCGTGGCGAGGACGAGCCAGGCGCTGTTGGCGGCGAACAGGCCGGAGGGCAGATGCGCGAGGGGCCCGTTCTTCAGGTCGGCGTGGATGTGTTCGATGATCGCGTGGGCGCGGTGGACACGGTCCGCGGCGACCGTGTCGAGGTGGGTCGTGGGGACGGTGGTGAAGAACGCGTGATACCGCCAGGTATCGAACAGTGCCGGGGTGTCGCGGGGGTCGTGGTGTGCTTTCACCCGGCGGACGATCAGGCGCCCGGGGATCTGGTCTTTCTTCGGCTTCTTACTGAACGCGGTGAACGGGATCTCGGCGACGTGGGCGTGGGAGATGACTTCCCCGGTGTCGGGGTCGCAGGTCGCGTTGGGATACTCGATCGGGGTCCACGCGTCCTCGCCGATCGCGGCGATCGCGGCGAGCACGGCGGGGTTGCGTTTCACGGTGACCGACACGTCCGCGCCGGCTTTCACCGCCCGGGACACGGTCGGATGCCCGTAATACGCGGAGTCGGCACGGACCAGGACCGGCCCGCCCGCGCCCGTCCGGGTCAGGGTGCTCAGCGCGTCGCCGATGAGCCGGTCCGCACCCCGGGGAGAGTTGACCTGACCCCGCCGGAGACGCTGCGTCAAGATCACCGGCGCGGACCGGTCCGTCGAGGCGGTCACCAGTGCGGCGTTCAATCCCCGCACCCGGGAGTATCCGATCCCGGCACCCTGTTTGCCCGCGGAGTGGACCTCGACCACGGTGTCATCGATATCGACGAACACGAACCCGCCTGCCGGTGGCGGCGAGATCACCGGGGCGTGGGCGGCGAGCCCGGCCAGGACCCGGGACGCGACCGCGTCAAGCTGGCGGACGTGCCCGAACGTGAACGACCGCAAGAACGACCCCAAGGTCGAGGGCGCGTAGACGCCGGCGAACAACTTGCCCATCCCGCCGTGACGGAGCAGGTTCATATCATCGACCGAGTCCGCGCCCGCCAACATCCCGCCCACCAGCGAAGACACCTTCAACCCCGCGTTCGCGCCCTTGTCGGTCGGGACCGTCAACTGCCGGTCGGCGAGCTCACGCAAACCAACCGCATCCGCGAGCCGCATCACCGGCACTATTCCCGCGGCCGACACGAGACTCGGATCATCGAAAACCGCAGACACCGCGGCCGGAGCATGCTTCAATTGCATTTACGAGATGCCTTCCCGAACAGGACAGATAGTGGCTTGAACACTCACTATTTTCCCTGATCGGAAAGGCATTCTCTCTTTAACGCGCCGCAACCCTTCGCACACCTATCGGTGGATCCAGG
>NZ_JANGEX010000032.1:0-1852 GCF_033792225.1 Microbacterium sp. LRZ72 | reverse complement strand
TCGGGGAGCTCTTCGGCAGCGGCGGTCTTGAACCCGGAGAACCCGTCCATCGCGACGACCTCGACCCCGTCGCGCCACGCCTGCGGGCGGGCAGCGAGCCACTGCTTGAAGGCCTGCTTCGACCGGCCCGGGGGGTGTCAGATGTTCTGTGTAAGGGGTGAGGTTCATCTCGAAGGAGCACAGTATGGAGACCATGGCTATCAGTCCGGAGCGCGAGGAGCGTCGACGGCGGCAGAAGGAGATCGCTGACCGGTTGAAGGCGTCGGGCGCGTTGGATGAGATCTTCGCGAAGATCGATGCGGGCGAGCCGTTGACCGGGGAGCAGGGGCTGCTCGGGGGGATGCTCAAGGCCGCGCTGGAGCGGGGGCTGGATGCGGAACTGACCGAGCACGTCGGCTACGAGCGTGGCGACGCGGAAGCGTCGCTGTATGAGAACTCCCGGAACGGGACGTCGTCGAAGACGGTGTCGACCGAGATCGGCGAGATCGATCTCGCGGTCCCGCGGGACCGGAAGGGGTCGTTCTCCCCGATGCTGGTCCGGAAGGGCTCACGCCGGTTGGATGGGCTGGATGGGATGATCATCTCGCTCTATGCCGGCGGGATGACGATCCGCGATATCCAGCATCACCTCGCTTCCACGATCGGGACCGAGTTGTCGCACGAGACGATCTCGAAGATCACCGATCAGGTCGCCGAGGAGGTCCTCGCCTGGCAGCATCGACCGTTGGAGGCGCTGTATCCGGTGATCTATCTCGATGCGATCATCGTGAAGATCCGTGACGGCGGTCACGTCCGCAACAAGGCCGCGCATATCGCCGTCGGCGTCGACATGGACGGTATCAAACACGTCCTCGGGATCTGGGTGCAGGCCACCGAGGGCGCGAAATTCTGGGCATCCGTGTGCGCTGAGCTCGCCAACCGCGGCGTCCGCGACGTCCTCGTCGTCTGCTGCGACGGCCTCACCGGGTTTCCCGATGCGGTTGCGGCGACCTGGCCCGAAGCGACCGTGCAAACGTGCGTGGTCCACCTGATCCGGGCGAGCATGCGGTTCGTCAGCTACGCAGACCGGAAGGCCGTCGCCGCGGCGCTGAAACCGATCTACCAGGCCCCGAACGAGGACGCCGCGCTCGAAGCGCTCGACGCGTTCAGCGACTCCGACCTGGGCCGACGCTACCCGTCAGCGGTGAAGACCTTCACCGAGGCGTGGGACCGGTTCACGCCGTTCCTGGCGTTCCCGCCGGAGCTGCGGCGGGTGATCTATACAACCAACAGCATCGAGTCGCTGAACTACCAACTCCGCAAAGTCACCAAATCCCGCGGCCACTTCCCCAACGACCACGCCGCGGTCAAGCTGCTCTGGCTGGCGATCTGCGACATCGAAGACAAACGAGCCCGCGAACGCGAGAAAGAACGCGGACTCCCCGCCGCGAACCGGAAAGCCAACGGCAGATGGGCTGTGTCAAGCTTCGTAGACTATCTCTTTGTGGGTTTCAGGCTGCGGCTGCGGTCTGGGCGTAGTGGTCGGCCCGGGCTTCGGCGGGGGTGCGGTAGCCGAGGGTGGAGTGCAGCCGTCGGCGGTTGTAGAACACCTCGATGTACTGCATCACCGCGAACCTCGCCCGCCGTCGGGTGGCGAAGCTCTGCCGGTAGTACATCTCGTTCTTGAGCATCGAGAACCATGATTCGGCCACCGAGTTGTCCCAGCACACGCCCGTGCGACCCACGGACAGGCGCACGTGGAGGTTCTTCGCGAGTGTCGCGTACTCGTCGGAGGTGTACTGCCTGGGTTCAACCGGTCGTTGCAACACCGGGTTGTTGGAGCGAGCGTAGCTGCTCCTCGAACACTTCCGCG
>NZ_JANGEX010000031.1:0-2153 GCF_033792225.1 Microbacterium sp. LRZ72 | reverse complement strand
GAGCGCCACGAGGCGCTCTTGAACCTTGCGGTGGTGAAAGGACACCGCTCGACGCCTGTCGCAGCAGGCGTGTGATAGCTGGAGGACGATCTGGCCCGTTGGCGTGAGCGGGTTGGGTGGAGCAGTCCTCGACAACGACGAGTCGTGCCAGAACTGCCAGATGGTGCGGGCTCGGCTAGCGAGACGGAGAGGCATACGGATAGGAACCAGTGGCTGAAAGCCTCTCAATACGAGACCACCGACTCCAACCTGGTGGATGCGGGTCGGGTTGCATCGCGCACCCTCACGGCTTCGGCGGTGAGGGGAACTCCTGGATCGGGTGATGTCGCCGGTCGGGAGGCCACGGTGAAAGCCTGCGGCGTAGCCGTGGCGAGGATGCTGGGGCATAACTGGGTGCCGATCCCGTCGAAGGGTTCGAGAGTGAACGTGGGAACCATCCCGGTCCCGCCGGAGGTGCGTCGCGGCCAGCGACGACACCGACGGCTGAGCGCACGGCCTGCTGATCGGGTCGGGATGGGACGGAGGACCCGTAGTAGTCCGAGGTCGGGAAAGCCGGCCGCATGGCGAAGGGGTCCAGTGTGATCGCAGGATCAACAAGCAGTAAAGGAGACACAGCCGTGAATGCGGATGTTCCGTGGCCAGCCGACACTTCGGAGGCGTGGGCGCGGGTACTGAGAATGCAGACGAAACTGCACCAATGGGCGACGACCGACCCCGGTCGTCGCTTCGATGATGTGTTCAACCTGGTCTATGACCCCGGGTTCCTCGTTGCGGCGTGGAACCGGGTGCAGGGCAACAAGGGAGGCCGCACCGCCGGAGTCGACGGAATCGCGCCGCGATCCGTCCCGCCGGAGAGGGTGCACAGGGTGCTCGCCGAGCTGCGCGAGAGCGTGAAGCATGGCGGGTTCGTCCCCGAGCGGGTGCGTCAGAAGTCGATCCCGAAAGCGAACGGCAAGGTCCGCAAGCTGGGGATCCCGACGATGACGGACCGGATCGTTCAGGCCTCTCTGAAGCTGGTGCTGGAGCCGATCTTCGAGGCCGACTTCGTGCCGTCCTCGTATGGGTTCCGGCCGCGCAGGCGGGCGCAGGACGCGATCGCGGAGATCCACTACTACGCCTCACGTGGTTACGTGCAGGTGTTCGAAGCGGACATCACCGCGTGTTTCGACGAGATCGACCACGACGCGCTCATGCAGCGCGTTCGGGCACGGGTCGTCGACAAGCGCGTGCTGCGTCTGATCCGCGGGTTCCTGAATGCGGGTGTCCTCAGCGAGGACGGTGTGAACAGGGACACGTTCACCGGCACCCCGCAAGGCGGGATCCTGTCGCCACTGTTGGCGAACATCGCCCTGTCCGTGGTGGACGAGCACTTTCAACGCAAGTGGGACGCGCTCGGTCCGCAATGGTCGCGCACGAAGCATCAACGCGCCGGGGGCGCGACGATGAAGCTGGTCCGCTACGCGGACGACTTCGTCGTCCTCGTCCGCGGCACCCGCGAGGATGCCGAAGCGCTCTGGGGCGAAACAGCCACAGTGCTCGCGCCGATGGGTTTGCGCTTGTCGGTCGAGAAGACGACGGTCACGCACATAGACACCGGGTTCGATTTCCTCGGGTGGCGTATCCAGCGCCGCCGGATCAGAGGTCATGGCGGGAAGACAGCGATCTATACCTACCCGTCACGGAAGTCGCTGGCTTCCATCCGGGACAAGGTGCGGACGCTGACCCGCCGGGCATCCCATCGAACGCTCGCCGATCTGCTGCGCCGACTCAACCCGGCGTTGCGGGGATGGTGCGCCTACTTCCAGCACGGCGTGGTCAAACGCGTCTTCACGGTCATCGATCACTTCGCCTTCTGGCGGATCGTGGGCTGGTTGAAGAAGCGGCACCCGAAGCTGAACATGCGCACCCTCGTCAGACGGCATCTGCCCCGGTGGCAGATCCGCGACGGGGGGATCGAGTTCTTCCGCGCCTGGCAGGTCCCCGTGACCCGTTACCGCTACCGAGGAACCCGCATCCCGACCCCTTGGGCGAGCGTCACGGCGTGATCTCATGGAGAGCCGGATGCTCAGGAATGGGCACGTCCGGTTCGGAGGGCGGTCAGCAGAACCCCACCCGGCGCAAGCCAGGCAGGGCGCTGCTGGCCGACCCTACAC
>NZ_JANGEX010000030.1:0-4216 GCF_033792225.1 Microbacterium sp. LRZ72 | reverse complement strand
TTCCATCCTGGAAGACCCCGACGCCCACCCCGCCAACGCCACGCGCACCCCGACTACACCGTCAATTACGAAGAGCCCCGAAACGTCTCCGTCAGCAACGCGAACACCGGCGAGATCATCGCCGAGCACACCATCAACCCCGCACGCGACTACCAACCCAAGAAGCAATGAGACCGTCAACGATGACCCGACTCACCGCCACCACGTCACCGTCAACCCACCGAACCCACGAAAAAGCCCTGAGCCGCGACCCGTCCGTAAACGATGTCGCGACTCAGGACATTGGTGGCGAGTGAGGGATTCGAACCCCCGAAGTCTAAGACGGCTGATTTACAGTCAGATCCCTTTGGCCGCTTGGGTAACTCGCCAGGCGCGCCCGTCCGACTTCTTCAGACGACCGGAAGCGCGATCCCCTATCTTACCCTCCCCGCGGAGCGGTTCGAAATCCACGCCGGAGTCGGCATCCGCGCGGCTCACGTGCCGATGCTGTCGATGTCGACGTCGCGCAGTTCGTCGGGTGTGCGCAGCAGCGCGCCCTCGAAGCGGCAGGTGGCGGCGGCGATGCGCATCGTCTCCTCCAGCACGTCCTGCCACGCCGACGATGTCCGGGGCGCGGCATCGTCGATGAGAGCCGTGACCGTCGCGGCGAGCGCGGCATCCCCCGCTCCCATGGTGTCCACGACGCGTCCGCGCAGCACCGCGACCGGCGCCGCCGCATCCATCCCTTCGGCGAGAATTCCGGCACCCGCGGCCCCGCGCGTGCAGAACACCACCGGCGCCCCGAGCGACCGCATCCGCGCGACGGTCTCATCCACCGACTGCTCGTACATCAGCGCCGCGTCGTCGTCGCCCACCTTCACGAGGGCGGCACGCGGTACAAGCGCCTCGAATCCCGACACGAAGGCGGCCAGATCGCGCATCATGCCGTCGCGCGGATTCGGGTCGATGATCAGCGGCGCGGTGCTCGCTTCGACGGCATCCGCGAGCTCCGTGGCCTGATCCACGTCGTCGAAGGGAAAACAGCTGATGACGATGGCGGATGCCGCGGCCAGCGCGGCGCGCTCGCTCTCCCCGAAGCGGATCCGCCGACCCCGCGCGGCGGCGTTGAACTCATACGTCGGCTCCCCGCCGCTTGCTCGGACACTGACCGCGCGAGAGGACCCGACCGGGGATGCGGTCGCAATCAGCTCGACTCCGAAGTCCTCGAGGTAGCTGCGGATCTTCGCCCCTGCCTCGTCGTCGCCGACCATCGCGATGAGGGTCGCGGCGACCCCCAGGCGGGAAAGGCCCACGGCGACGTTCAGCGCGGCGCCACCGACGAACTCGCGCACCCCCCGCTCATCGCGCAACTCGTCGATCAGGGCGTCTCCGACGACCACGACCCGTCCGTCCGACATGCGCGCCTCCTTGCGTCCGTGCGAGCTGCGCCGCTCCCTTCGAGACTATTCCGGCCGTGTGGCTTTGCGAAGGGGTCGCTGTCCCGGGGCTTGCGTGCTAGCCCAGGCCGGTGTCGGTCACGACGGCGACGTTCTCCGAGAGCGGCTCCGCGTTGTCGGGACGGTCGACTCCATCCGGCGTGACGATCCACATCGGCGGGCCGGGCCCCCGTATGCGTTGCGGCGCGCTCGCAAGGCTGCACGACGCGCTCCAGTAATCGTCAGCCGGACCGACGATGACGACGCACACCGATTGTTCGTCCCCGTTCCCCACCTCGCCCAAGGCGTTCTCGTTGCCCCGGGCCAAGTAGACCTGAGCCCCCTCATACTCGGCCGCGAGGCGAAACGTGTCCAGATCCATGCCACCCAGCGCGTCATCCGGGAGTCGGTCCGGCGGCACATCCCTGGCGGTGGCCTCGCGATCGAGATCGGCGAACGAAATGTGCGCGGACTCCACGCATCCGCTCAGTGCGAGCGCGCCCACCGCGATGGCCGCACCGGCCAGCATCCGAGATGCGAAACGGGTATGCACTCCGCCTTTCGGCTTTTCGGCGTGGTGCGCTGCGATCGGCAACTCATCGAACCGGGTCATGTACCTGCCGATTCCTTCGAGATGCTATCTGCGCGCGGTCGTCACACCCGCCCCCGGCCCTCGAGTGGCTAGCCTCGACGGCATGGACGCGGATGAGTTGGCGGAACGGATGCGTACCGTGCTGCTGTTTCCCGAGTGGTGCGCCGGCGACATCGTTTCCCCTTCAGTGCCGCTCTCCCCTGAGATTCGGCAGCGCTTGCGGACCTGGAACCGTACGTGGGAACGCGTCCTGGACCCGCTTCACGAGGTCCGCTGGCCGGGCGTTGAGACCGGGCGGAGGTGGATCGCCGACGGTGAGCTTCTGGTGCACGACATGCAAGCCGAACTCGGCCCATCGATCCGCGTAGTCGGAGACTTTGCGGCCTATGACCCTGATGGCAAGACCGCATAGCCCTAGCCGTGTTCACGGCCCCCAGCGGCGCACCCGCAACAACCGCATCCTCTGCCTGCACCCCGCGAGCCAGAACTGCGAAATGGCAGGCGGCAGTAGCCCATTCGACATAGAGCTGGCCAAAGGGTCGACCACTCTCGTGGCGCGGAGAGCCTGAGCTGCCGCGAGGTTGCTCCCGGCGGCCCCCCCATTAACGCGCTCGGCCCCCTCGCCGCCCCTCCCGGGATACACGGACATCTCGGAACTTGGTGTTGAGCGTGACGACGTACTCGTCCCCCAGTTGTTCCTGTACAAGTTCTTTAATCAACTCGCCCTCTCGCGCATGTGCAACACGCGCGAGTTCAGAAGTCCAGCCTTCTTCCTCATCGAAGTGTTCGTCGAAGCAGTGACCCCATTCGATAATTCGGTCGCGAAGCTCGACCGAGAAAGAATGCTGCCCGAAACTGTAGTCACCATCCAAACGGATGGGCCACCCGGCATACGGAACACCGACCTCAACACGTGGCACATCGCTCATGTCAACCGATGCCGTCCCGTTGCACCTTGCGCAAACGACGCCATCCGACGATGTAGACGCCGACAGCTACTCCGATACCGACGACAACGAAGGGGGCCAGGAGGGTAAGCCAGGTGAGAAGCGGCGAGAAGACTGACTGAGCATTCGCCGGTATGCCGGCGAGTCCCGCTCCCAGGCCAGCAGCTGCTGAGAGCGCCGCGAGCCACCCGAGCACGAGCACGAGCACGGCGACCGCAGGGGACGCCGTCTGACGACGGGCCGTCAGCGACATTGCGGCGACAACGACAGCCAGTGGCACCAGGAGGAAAAGAGCCCCCAGCGCCATGATTGCCGCTCCGAAGGGGCCCGCGAGGAAACCGCCTATGAGCATCACTGCGGCAACAGCAACGGCCGAGATCCACCATGAACGCCAAAGCGGCAGCTTTGCGGACCCCATCTCGCTGCCTACCATCCAGCGTCGAATCGGACGGCGAACCTGTCCCCCACAGTTGTAGACGCGAACGTGTTCGCGGGGTGACCCAGATCCGCAGGATGCTCGTTCATTATGCGGCCGACACTACCAACCGGGTTGCAAGCGTCTCACCCGCGAGCGGGTCGCGCTCGCGCGGCTGTCCGCGGAGCGACGGTAGAATCGCGCCATGGCCGATTCATCTTTCGACATCGTCAGCAAGGTCGACCACCAGGAGGCCGACAACGCTCTCAACCAGGCACGCAAAGAGGTCGAGCAGCGCTACGACTTCAAGGGCACCGGCGCCTCGGTCGAGTGGAGCGGTCAGCAGATCCTCATCAAGGCCGGCACCGAAGAGCGCGCAAAGGCGGTGCTCGACGTCTTCCAGTCCAAGCTGATCAAGCGCGGCATCTCGCTCAAGAGCCTCGACACCGGCGAGCCCGTCGCGAGCGGCAAGGAATACCGCATCGTCTCGAGCCTGAAGGACGGCATCTCGCAGGAGAACGCCAAGAAGATCGGCAAGATCATCCGCGATGAGGGACCGAAGTCGGTCAAGTCGCAGATCCAGGGCGACGAACTGCGGGTGCAGTCGAAGAACCGAGACGATCTGCAAGAGGTCATCCGCATCCTCAAGGGCGCCGACCTCGAGGTCGACCTGCAGTTCATCAACTACCGCTGACCTGAGCCCCTGCGGGAGCCCATACCAACACGCATCCCGCTATCTGTTGGTACACGCCCCACGTCTCCACACTTATGCGGCTCATCGCAATCGAGGGTGTAGGTGGGTTCTGAATCCTCCGGACTCGAGGAGTGATCTGGCGATGTAGTTCGT
>NZ_JANGEX010000029.1:0-5079 GCF_033792225.1 Microbacterium sp. LRZ72 | reverse complement strand
GCATCCGCGCCTTCCAAGACACCCACTCCCTCGCCACCATCGACACCGACGCACTCAACAACATGGCCCACTGACCGCAGCGGGCTGACTGCGGGATCTGGCCGGAATGTCGGTCGGATCCCGCAGTGTCTGGAAGACTGATATATCTACGCGGGCGGTCGGGGCGCCGCCGGAAGGAGCCGCATGCCGAGCATGAGCGATTCGACCTCGCGCCCCTCGCTGCCCGACCACGCGGTGACCGAGCCACTGGAGACCACTATCGACCCCGAGTCGTTCACCCCGCGCCTGCTGGCGCTGCTCTCCAACGCGCTTGTGTGGCGCGAGTCGCACGAGATGCGCCGGCGCTTCGGCCTGGGCACGAACGATTGGCGCGTGATCTCTGCGCTGGCTATGCGCCCGGGACAATCGGCCACCGAGGCCTCGGAGTTCCTCGGGCTCAACAAGGCGGTCACCTCCAAGAGCGTCAACACGCTGGTCGCGCGCGAACTCGTCGTCCTCGTCGACGGCCCACGCGGCTCGCGGCCCATGTACCTCACCCCGGCGGGGGCGGAGATGCACGACGAGATGCTGCCGATCTCGGTGCGCGGACAGGAGATCATCCTGGCCGACCTGACCGAGGACGATGTCGAGGCGCTCAATCGCCTGCTCCGTCGCATGCTCGAGCACACCCGCGAACTGCAGATGCTCGAGAACGAGGCGGCCGCCCTGGCCCAGCTGTCCTGAGCGCCGGGTTGCGCTCGAGGCCGCGTGCGCCGCAGCAGATTCCATCCAACGGAACCTGCTGGCCCTCTCGCGCGCGGGGACTGCAGGCTGAACACCACCAGTCCGGAAGACCGCACGTTTACCTATAGACATTCCCTATGCTCATAGGTAAAGTTCGGTGTGGTCACGCGAAGACGCGCGCCGGCTGTGAGAGGAAAGGACCCCGAACAGTGTCACGTTCTACTTCGGCCGCCAACCCTGAGGCGGCTCTTGCCCTTGTGAATGACTTCTCGCTCGAGATGACCGGCAAAGATGTGCCGGGACTGATCGAGGCGAAGGACTCGATCCCGCAGGGCACGCGCATCAACGTCACCTTCCTCGGCAACGAGGACCTCGAGATGCGGGTCGCGGCTTCCAAGGCCGTGCTCGACCACGGGTTCATCCCGGTCCCCCACATCTCGGCCCGGCGCCTGTCGAGCCAGGACCAGCTGGAGGAGTTCCTGGGCCGCCTGCAGGAGGTCGGCGCCAGCGAGCAGGTCTTCGCCGTCGGCGGCGACCCGGCCGAGCCCGAGGGCCCGTACCCCGACTCGCTGTCGGTGATCCAGACCGGTCTGCTGCAGAAGTACGGCGTCAAGAACGTCTCGATCGCCGGGTATCCCGAGGGGCACCCGGACATCGACAAGGATCTGCTGGCCCGCCACCTCGAGGACAAGTCCGCGGCGCTGAAGGAACAGGGACTGGATGCGGTGATCCTCACCCAGTTCGCGTTCGACACCGACCCGGTGATGGCATGGATCGACTCCGTGCGCAGCAAGGGCATCGAGACGACGATCCGCATCGGCACGCCCGGCCCCGCCGGCATCAAGCGCCTGATCAGCTTCGCCCGTCGCTTCGGCGTCGGCGCCAACGCGATGATCGTGAAGAAGTACGGGTTCTCGCTGACGAACCTGATGGGCACGGCGGGCCCGGACCGGTTCGTCGGCGACCTGTCGAGCCTGCTCGCTGCCGACCCCGCCTCCGGCGATGTCAAGCTGCACTTCTACACCTTCGGCGGGCTGCTCGCCACGGCCGACTGGGCCCGCGAGTACACCGCCGCACAGTCCTGAGAGGCCCCGCGATGTCACTTCACACCGAAGCTTTCCTCGATCACGCCTGCCTGATCGTGCACGGCCCCGACAAGCCGGGGATCGTCGCGGCGGTCAGCGCCCTGATCGCCCGCAACGACGGCAACATCGTCTCGCTGGATCAGTACTCCGACGACCCCGTGGGCGGCGAGTTCTTCCAGCGGGTGGTGTTCCACCGCACCGACCTGGCCGCCGCGATGCCCGACATCGAGGCGGACCTGGCCGACACCCTCGGCCCGTTCGGACTCTCGTGGGAGCTGACCGACCAGTCGGTGCCCAAGCGGATGGCGATCCTCGCGTCGACGTCGGATCACTGCCTGCTGGATCTGCTGTGGCGTCACCGCCGCGGTGAGCTGCCGGTCACGATCCCGATGGTGGTCTCCAACCACACCAACACCGTCGACGATGTGCGCACCTTCGGGGTGCCGTTCTTCCACGTCCCCTCACAGGGACCGGACAAGTCCGCGGCCGAGGCCGAGATCCTCAAGCTGCTGGACGGCAACGTCGACTTCGTCGTGCTCGCCCGCTACATGCAGATCCTCTCCGAGGACTTCATCGAGAAGGTCGGCGTGCCGGTGATCAACATCCACCACTCGTTCCTGCCCGCCTTCATCGGCGCCGGCCCCTACAAGAAGGCCAAGGAGCGGGGCGTGAAGCTGATCGGCGCGACCAGCCACTACGTCACGGCCGACCTCGACGAGGGACCGATCATCGAGCAGGACGTCGTCCGCGTCACCCACGCCGACAGCGCCGCCGACCTGCAGCGCCGCGGAGCCGACGTCGAACGCGCCGTGCTCAGCCGCGCCGTCGCCTGGCACGCCCAAGACCGCGTGATCCGACACGGCAACCACACCATCATCTTTTGACGTGACGCGGATCACGGTCGCGAAGCGACCTGATGCGCGCCGGGTCAAGGTTGAGCGAGGCGCGCAGCGCCGAGTCGAAACCCCCACAACCGAATAGCCCCAAACACCCCAACAGAGAGGTTCATCCCGTGGCCAAGAATCTTCAGGAGCTGCTCGACCAGACCAGCGCCGTCGACCTGCTGCGCAACTCGCAGATCGGCTCGTACATCTACCCGGTCGTCCCCGCGGACTTCCAGAACTGGATCAAGGAGCAGAAGGCGTGGCGCGACACCGCCGTGCTCTACGACCAGTCGCACCACATGGACAACGTGTTCCTCAAGGGATCCGACGCCATCAAGCTGATCTCGGACACCGCGATCAACTCGGTCGCGAATTTCGCGGTCGACAAGGCGAAGCAGTACGTGCCGACCACTGCCTCCGGGCACGTCATCGGCGACGGCATCCTCTTCCGCGAGGCGGAGGACGAGTACGTCTACGTGGGTCGCGCCCCGGCCTCCAACTGGCTGATGTTCCACGGCGAGACCGGCGGCTACAGCAACCTCGACATCGAGGTCGACCGCCGTTCGCCCTCGCGCCCCTACGGCGACGCCGTCGCGCGCAAGTACTACCGCTTCCAGATCCAGGGCCCGAAGGCCTGGGACGTCATCGAGAAGCTCAACGGCGGCCCGCTCGAGCAGCTGCGCTTCTTCAACATGTCGACGATGCAGATCGGCGGCATGAACGTGCGCACGCTGCGTCACGGCATGGCCGGCGCTCCCGGTCTCGAGATCTGGGGCCCCTACGCCGACCACCACAAGATCCGCGACATCATCGTCGAGGCCGGCGAGGAGTTCGGTCTGCTGCCCGTCGGCTCGCGCGCCTACCCCTCGAACACGCTCGAGTCGGGCTGGATCCCCTCGCCGCTGCCGGCGATCTACTCGGGCGAGGCCGAGCAGGCCTACCGTGAGTGGCTGCCCGCCGACGGCTACGAGGCGACGGGCACGCTCGCCGGCTCGTTCGTGTCGGAGAACATCGAGGACTACTACCTCACCCCGTGGGAGCTCGGCTACGGCTCGTTCGTCAAGTTCGACCACGACTTCATCGGTCGTGACGCGCTCGAGAAGATGGACCAGGGCACGCAGCGCAAGAAGGTCACGCTGGCCTGGGACGCGGACGACCTCGGCAAGGTCTGGACGTCGCTGCTGAACGTCGACGGCCCGAACTACAAGTTCTTCGACCTGCCGCTGGCGAACTACGGCTCGGCCAACTACGACGCCGTCGTCGACGCCGACGGCACCGTGGTCGGCTACTCGATGTTCACCGGCTACTCCTCCAACGAGCGTCGTGGCCTGTCTCTGGCGACGATCGACCCGGACGTCCCCGAGGGCACCGAGCTGAAGGTCGTCTGGGGCGAGCCGAACGGCGGCACCAAGAAGGCTTCCGTCGAGCCGCACGAGCAGACCGAGGTGCGCGCCGTGGTCAGCCCCGTGCCGTACTCGACCGTCGCGCGGGCCACCTACCAGGGTGGATGGCGCACCGGCTACAAGAACGACTGATCGTTCTGACATACCCGAGGGGGTCCGGGCTTCGGCCCGGGCCCCCTCGCACCATCCCCTCCGCGCACGACGCGGGGGGACGAGCATCCGAGGAGAACCCGTGAGCCTCCGCTACGCACTTCTCGCGCTGCTTCGTGTCGGCCCCCTCTCCGGGTATGACCTGCAGAAACAGTTCTCCCTCTCGGTCGGTCATGTCTGGCACGCGCCCGATTCGCAGATCTACCCCGAGCTGCGCAAGATGGAGCGCGAAGGCCTCATCGAGGGCGAGGAGCAGCCGCGCGGTGAACGCGGCACACGCCGGGTGTACCACGTCACCGACGCAGGCGACGATGCGTTCCTCGGTTGGATGCGCACCCCGATGGACTATTCCCGCGTGCGCGATCCCGCGCATCTGCGCGCCGCGTATCTCGAGAACACCACGCCCGACGCCGGCCGCGACTTTCTGCGCGCGCACGTCGAGCAGTGGCAGTCCGAGCTCGACCAGTGGCTGACCGAACTGCGCCGCATCGAGGCCGCGGACAACCCGATGCTCGTGCGCCGACTGGCGATCACCTCGGACTCCGACCGCAAGAAGACCATCGCCTGGAAGCGGTTCGCCTACGAGGGCCTCGTCGATCGCGCCCGCAACGAGATCGCGTGGGCGACACGCGGTCTCGAGCTCCTCGACGTGCTCGAGCGCGAGACCGCCGGTCGTTGAGCAAGCCCCGCGAAACCGCCGGTCGCTAAGCAAGCCCCGCGAGACCGCCGGTCGTTAAGCAAGCCCCGCGAGACCGCCGGTCGTTGAGCCCGAATCCACCGATGGGTCGGGCGGTGGTGGTGGGGTCTTGATCGGGGTCGGGTTGGTGGTGTTGG
>NZ_JANGEX010000028.1:0-5946 GCF_033792225.1 Microbacterium sp. LRZ72 | reverse complement strand
TGCACACGGGCCTGGCCGACCCCACCATCCCCAACTTCGAAAGAGAAGAAATCCTGCCAAGTACTTGACGCGGGACAACAGAACGAAATCGTTCGAACTGTTCCGCGGCAACTCCCGCGCTGTCAGCATCGTCACGTTCGATGAAGTCCTCGCAAGCCTGACGCTCCTTCGCAGTCTGCTCACTTCGGAAGAGCTCGACCGGTCCCAAGGGCGCTGACCAAGCACCCGAACCGGAAGCCTCTACGGGTGAGCCCAACGGCCTCGGAGGTGGACCAACTAGTTTGACCAAGCCGCTCGCACCGGCCTAGGCGATCCACCAGTACGTTCATGAGCCAATTGCCCAAATCTGGGTCAGGTCAATTGGCGTCTCACACTTCGCGGTCGAGGACCGCGTATCGGGCGGCGCGCAGCGGATGCGACATCAACTCCGTCTTCGAGTGGTTCTTCGGTCTCGGCCCTGCCGGAATTGATCAGAGACACCGCCGTCGGGTCCTCGTCACGTACCGACACCCCGACTCACTCCTTGCTTCACGTGCCTAACCTAACTGTCATAATCAGGGCAGAAGGTGAGGATGCACCGGGGGACATGCAACCAGGCAACGAGCACACGAAAACCGCACTGATGGAGAACTATGGCCCGGCCGCGGGGGCTTCGTCGTGAGCTCGGAAGTACGCGTGTCGGCGCCGGGCAACCAGCGGCCCGGCGGAGCGAACGGGCTGAGCGTCGAGCGGTTCCGGACGATGGTCCAGGATTCGCACGTCAGCTTCCTGATCGGGGCCGGCACGCCAAGCGGCTTCTTCGAGAGACTCGGCGACATCGAAACGGCGCTGACTGAACTGGACAAGCTCGCGGTCCCCTCGGATGAGAAGGCGCTCGTGCGCGCCTCGATCCAGGGCTACTTCTTCCACCGGGTCGTACGGCCAAACCGCCAGCTCATTCCGCTGCACGCTGCCGCGACGGGCGTCGTGAGGTCGTACGCGGGGTTCTTCCGCACCCTCAACCACGTCCTTCTCCGCCGCCGGTCATCCCTGCTCGGAAAGCAGGCCAACGTCTTCACCACCAACGTCGATATGACGTTCGAGGTCGCCCTGGAGCAGCTCGGCATCGAGGTCATCGACGGGTTCAGCGGAAAGATCCGCCCGCGGTTCGATCTCGGCGAGTTCGGCTCCACCCGCTACCGGCAGACCGCGCGCTTCGAGCGCCGATCCGAGATCCCGGTGATCGACCTTTACAAACTCCACGGGTCCGTCGGCTGGCGGGTCGAGGCGGACGGCTCGCCCGGCGAGCGCATCTTCTACGACCACGGACTGGAGCGCGTCGGCGAGGTCGGCGAGGCCTACGACGCCGCCGAGGAGGACCTCATCCCGATCGGATCCGCCGATGGTCTCGACGTCTCGGACCTCGTGGAGGCGGCTTCCGGCAAGACGCTGACTGAAGCGGCAGGCCGTTTTGCGGAAGTGTACGGGACTCTCGCGATAGTCAATCCGGAGAAGAGCAAGTTCGCGACAACCGTCCTCAACGAGACGTACTACGAACTGATCCGGCGGCTCGCCAACGAGCTCGAGAAGGAGAACAGCCTCCTTCTCGTCCACGGTTTCTCGTTCCGGGACGAGCACATCCGCGACCTCGTCCTCCGCGGCGCCCGGACGAATCCGACCCTGCAGGTGATCGTGTTCTGCTACCGACGGTCCGACGGCGAGGCCTACGATGCTCTCCTGCCAGAGTCAGAATTGAAGAACGGCAACATACTGTTCGTCACTCCGTTCGCTCCGGAGGAGGGCGCAGAAGAGGTCGTCCTCGACCTCGACCGCCTGCGCGAGACGTACTTCGCCCCGCTCGTCAGCGATCCGGTGCCCGCCGCCGACCAGGTGATTCAGCTGGACGTCAGGGTGGGGTCGGAGCCGACGGCCGATGCGTGACGTCGATGTCGACCTGCAGCGCGACGCGATATTTCGGGTCGGCCGCGTAACGGGAGTGGAAGGCCGCCGGATATCAATCCAGGTCGACAAGCTCAAGAACGGCGCCCACCTCCTCTACCGCGGTGGCATTGTCCGCAACGTCGCGGTCGCGAGCTACGTCAAGATCTCGAAGGGCTTCGTCGAGCTCATCGCCAAGGTCGACGGCGAGCACGTCGACGAGAACCGCGCGACCTCCCCGTCGTTCAAGACCGACGACGATCGCGTGTCCCGCACGCTGGACGTCAGCCTCATCGGCTACCTCGAGAACGGGAAGTTCGAGCGCGGCGTCCGCGAGATGCCGCTTCTCGACAACGAGTGCTTCATCCTGAGCGAGAGCGAGTTCGGCCTCGTCCACACCTTCGTCGCGCCGGGTGACGCTTCGGTCGAGATCGGGTCGCTTGCGATGGAGCCCACGCAACGCGTGGTTGTGGGGGTCGACGAAGTATTTGGCAGCCACATCGGCATCTTCGGCAACACCGGCAGCGGCAAGTCCTACACGCTCTCCAAGCTGTACCACGAACTATTCGGCGCGTTCGGTGCAACTCCCGGGTTCCGCGAGCGGTCTCAGTTCGTCCTCATCGACTTCAATGGCGAGTACGTCGACCGACCAGCGGCCGGAGACGAACGCCGGTCGACTTCCGTCATCACTTCCTCGGACAACAAGCGCGAGTACGTGCTTTCGACACACCTCAAAGACGGCGGCGCGAAGATCCCGCTCCCTGCCTCCGCGGTGGAGGACGTAACCTTCTGGTCCGTTCTCCTCGACGCGACCGAGAAGACCCAGGCGCCTTTCCTCGCCCGCGTGCTGGCCAGCGACTTCTGGGAGCGTCGGCTCGCGAACCCCGTGGACTTGCTCAATGTGATCGGCGAGATGGTGCTGCGCGCCACCAAGAGCAACGACGTGTCCATCGACCGTCAAACCGTCATCAACCTCCTGCTCGAAGTGCAGACCTGCCTGGGGCCGCACGCGCCCGCCGAGCTAGAAGCACTGCTGGACGACTTCCAGGCCAACCTGCACTACAACAGCACCCTCCGGAAGTTTTATTGGGGGGCTTGGGGCAACCCGCCCCTTGACCCAGACAACCCCCGGTGGCAGGGCCTGACGAAGGACAAGATCACTGCCCTGCCGGTCGACTTCAGCCAGGTACGCGAAGGCATTGACCTCGTGCGCTTCAAGATCGTGCTCCAGTACTACAGCGACATCATCAGCGGCTACTCGAACCGGGAGCACCTGTCGCCCTTGATCAAGCGGCTCGAAACGCGGGTGCCGGACATCAAGAAGCTCGTCGAGATCTCCGACGCACCGCTCGCAGACCGACCACTGGCCGTTGTGTCGCTGAGGGACGTCAGCCTTTCGATGCGCAAAGTCATCCCGATGCTTCTTTGCAAGCATCTCTACGACGAGAAGAAGGATTCCGATCCCTCGAACGAGCGTTACCTGAATCTCATCATCGACGAGGCCCACAACATCCTGTCGACCGAGTCGTCGCGAGAGAGTGAGGCCTGGCGCGACTACAGACTGGAGACGTTCGAGGAAATCATCAAGGAGGGCCGCAAGTTCGGCGTCTTCCTGACCATCGCGAGCCAGCGTCCCCACGACATCTCCGAGACGATAATTTCGCAGCTGCATAACTACTTCCTGCATCGCCTCATCAACAACCTCGACATCCACGCTGTCGAGAAGGCCGTCGCCTACCTCGACAGGGTGTCCTTTGAGTCACTCCCGATTCTGCCGACGGGCGCCTGTGTCATCGCGGGGGTATCCGCGCAGGTGCCTGTCATAGCGAGGGTCGCCCCGCTGCCCGAGGAATTCGAGCCGAACAGCCGCACCATGTCGGTGACAACCGAATGGTCGAAAGGGCCGATCGTCGCGCCGCCCGTCAGTGCGATGCTGCAGGTCCCGGACGCAGCCCAACCGCCGGCTGCTGCCGCCGAAGCGGACACGCCGTTCTAGGCGCGAACGGCAGGCAGGAACGTGCCCCACGTCTGGTTCCGGCGCAACTCGCTCGCCACTGAACCGGCGCGACGCGACTCGTCCCGTGCGCTATCCCGGACTGCTTCCCGCAACGCCGACAAACCGCTAATGCTCGGACCGGAGTGCCGCCGTTTGGGATTAGGCCTGAAGATCGGCCGGGCATTCGGCGTAATGTGCGCGCCGGTGCGGCACTGCCTCTGCAAAGTCCAGTACGTATGTAACATGCCCGCTCGTGAGGTCACTATCGAGCATCTCGAGCCCACCGCGATGAAGCTGGAAGACTGGCGCCAGATACTCCGCCTTGCGAAGACGCACAGCACGACGCTGGGGTTTCTTCCCGATTCCGCGTTCGCCGATCGCCTTCGCAAACGCACTCTGGTCGCGGCGAGGGTCGACGGTGAGGTTGTCGGCTACTGCTTGTATGACCTACCGCGGGCGGGACACATCAAGCTTGTGCACGTTTGCGTCGCTGACGACGCGCGAGGTCTCGGAGCTGGAAAGGCGTTGATTGATGCGGCCATCCTGCGTAACCCGGCGGCGATCGGAGTTCTCGCGTACTGCCGGCGAGACTACGAGGGCCTGGACCGATTCTGGGAGTCCGCCGGTCTTGCGCCGCGCGGAGAAAAGGCTGGGCGAGCAGTCGCGGGCTCGATCTTGTGCGCTTGGTGGAGACCCCTCGGCGGCCTCGACTTGCTTGAAGAAGCCGCGATGGGGGCAGGGCTCCCGCTCGTCGCGTACGATACGAACGTCGTGGCGGATCTCTACGCTTCCACGAGCGTGAACCGTCCCGATCGGGAGTCCTCGATCGGCCTACTCGCAGGTTGGCTTCAGGCCGCGATCGTCCCAGTTGTGTCACCCCGCGTCGACGTAGAACTCAACGCAATCTCGGATCGCGGCGAGCGCGAGCTGCAGCGGGAGCGGTCGCAAGAGCTAACGAGACTTCGCTCGACCCGAGCGGACGATGACACCTTGCTGAAGCAACTACTCGAACGAGTCGGCGACTCCGCCCTTGCCCTCGACGAGTCACTGCGCAACGATTTTTGCCACCTCGTAGACGCGATCACTGCTGGAGCGTCGTTCGTCGTGACGAACGACGAGGGCTTCATCCGGGCCGCAACTCGCGCTCTGCCAGACGGCACGGGTGTGCGCGTGGTCCGCCCACATGAACTCGTGGCCGAGATGCTCAACCGCTTGGATCTTCCTACGTTCCGGTCCCGCCTTATCGAGTCACTCGATCTGGAGTGGCGCCCAGCATCCGCCTGGCCCATCGCGGAACTGGCATCGAAATTCGTTACGCACGAGACCCAGGAGCGGGCATCAACGCTCGCTCGACGACTCCGCGCCGAGATCTCGCAGCATCCAACGACAACGAGAGTGCTGTCGGATCCATCGGGCCGCCCACTAGCGGTCGTCGCGGAGGAGATTCGAGGACCGGCGCTGCAGGTCTCCATCGTTCGAATCGTTCGTGGGGAGTCGTCAACGACAATCGCACTACAACTCGCGCGGCACCTGCGTTCCGTTGCTCGACAGAATGGCCTCACTACCGTCGTAGTCGCCGACGCGCAACGAGGTCCGGTGATTCAGGCGGCGCTTGCCCAGGACGGTTACGTCGGAAGTGACCAACCGTGCGCAACCTTGATAGACGAGCGCGCCAGCGCGAGGAAGTACGACCTACCGGTTGTTGATGGTGACCCCGATCTGCAGGCGGTACGGGAACTCGAACGCCGGCTATGGCCGTTGGTGCTCATCGATCTCGCCGTTCCCACCTATGTGATTCCCGTGCAACCCGGGTTCGCCGAGCTGCTGTTCGGCATCGATCGCGGCGCGCTGTGGAGCGACCGGAAACGTGGCCTCGGCCTCTCAAGAGAGCATGTCTACTACAGCGGATCCAGCCGGCCGCTGCCCGAACAAGGCTCACGCATCCTCTGGTATGTCTGTCGCGCGTCAGAATGTGTGGCAGGGGTAGCTAGTTGCTGATGCAACTCCCCAGCTGAGAGGTCTGAATGTCATGA
>NZ_JANGEX010000027.1:0-6037 GCF_033792225.1 Microbacterium sp. LRZ72 | reverse complement strand
CCATCGCACGATGGCTCACCAACGTCTACGACGCCGACACCACCGCCGAGAACTACACCACCCCAGGGGACGTCACCGAACGGAGGAGCTCCCAGGTGCAATAACGGCGCAGGATCAGGCGGTCTTCAGGATGGTCGACGTCGTCGAGCCACTCATTAAGCCAGTGGGTGAAACGCGTACCTTCGACGTCGAGTTCCGGCAGCACGCCGGAACGAACCAGAAGCGAGAGAAGAAATGCTACCGACTGTCCCGACCGGGCCCGGGTGATGATTGCCTCGGCGGTGATCGGCAGGGTCCCGTCCGCGAGTTCGCGGAGCACCATCGCGCACTTGCTCTTGTGCATCCATCGTTCGAGCGACGCCGCTTTACTGTGGTGTGTGAGCAGATAGTCGGCAAGGGGGTGGAGGTCCGCCCGAATCTCTCCCGCATCGTCGGCGAGCAGCTGCTGGATCGCGACGGGCCGGCGGCACTCGACGCAGAGGTGATGCTTGCGGATCTCCTCGATCGAGCCGCACCCAGGGCAGGCCATCGTGACCGGAGCGCCCGCGCAGTCGGCGCAGACCTTCTGACCGTTCATGAACCCGGTCAAGAACACCCTCCGCCCGCACTCGGGACAGGGTTGTGGTCTGCGCATTGCGTAATAGCAGCGCGCGCACACTCGTCGCCCGTCGAGGTGCGAGGCGACACGGCCAGGTTCTCCGCAGAGACCACAGGTCTTGATCGGTGCGGTGTAGCAGGCCAGACAGACGAGGTGCGGGCGACGGACGATGATGGTCGCACGCTGACCGCACCGGGAGCAGTCGCCGAACGATCGAGGGTCGGCTCGCCAGCAGTCGCGGCAGAAGCGCTGTCCGTCGATTGTGCGCTGCACGGGTCGGACCCGGCCACAGGAAGCACAGGAGACGGACCTGGCGTTCCGCTCGCATCGAGAGCAGTGCCGACCACCGCCCGGCGTCTTGTGGGGCATCCTCACCGCGCGCCCGCAGGACTCGCACGTCGGCAGCACAACCCGGTCCGATCCTTCATCGACCAGTGCATGGGCCAGGTCCTGGACGGTTATCGGCACGTTCGCATGCTGCCCCTCAAGGACGCCGGGCTGCTTGATCAGCGCGAGCTCAAGAAGCCGCTGCGTGAGGGGCACCGGCGCGACCGAATACACGATCTCAGTGAGACGCTCGGGAGAGATTTCGGGAACGAGGGGGCGGACGAGGTCGACGACTTCCGCGACTCGCGGCTGCTGCGGAGGCTTGGCCACCGCGTCTACTTCGTACGCGGCCGACGGATCGTCGCGCGGACAGGACGAAGATCACCGATCGAACCGCGCGTCGCCTCCTCGCCCACTGCCACCGGAGCCGAGGCCTCCCGGCGAGTGATCGTCACGAGATCGTCGAGGGAGCACTCCAGCGCATCGCACAACGCCGCCAACACGTCGAGACGCACCCGCTGCGGCGGCTGTGTCACCAACCGATACACCTGTTCCCGAGACAGGTCGACGCCACGCTCCTCGAGCAAAGGCTTCAGCTTGGAGGTCTGGAAGATCCCGCGCGCGGCCATCACGCTGCGCAGATTCCATCCGGTGTCGATCTCAACGGTCATCAGCTTCTCCTTCGATGAGGGCCTTCAGCGCTTCAGCGAGCACCCGGTTCTTGTAGTCCGAACTGACGGAGGCGTAGATCGAGGTCGTCGACGCGTGCATGTGCCCGACTTGCTCCTGGACGAATCGATCGGCATAGCCGAACTCCAGCAGGTGCGTGACATAGGAATGCCGAAGACTGTGCAGCGTCAAATCCTTCGACAGGCCGGCCTCGTCCCGCAGCTCAGCGAACCTCCGGTCGAGATACCCGGCAGACAGACGTGTGCGCCGCTCAGTCACCCAGAGCGCGTCGAGGTCGTCACCAGGCCCGAAGCGCTCCCGGGCGTGCTCGAGCCATTGCTGCATGCCGGGCACCCACCAGTCGAACTCCGGAACCAGCAGTACAGTGCGACGTCGTGGCGCACCGCCTCCCGCAGCCTTCGCCCACCGCACATGAATCGCGCCGTAGCGTCCCCACTGGCGCATCCTGGCGTTGTGGTGCAAGTCGACGGTATCGAGCATCACCGCCTCGGTGCGGCGCAGACCGAACGCGTAGACCGTCTTCAGCAACTGGGCATCTCGCAGCGCCCCGAGTGCACCCTTCCTGCCTGAAGACACGAGCAGTTCGACGCGGGCGTCGGCCGTTTCAAACAAGCGCTCGACCTCGTCATACGTGAACGGGCGGCGCTTCCCATCGCCTTCGAACTCGAACCGATGCGCCACCGTGTTCCACGGCAGGCACACCTGCGACGGGACCTCGCCGAACTCGCGATCACAGATCTCCATCCAGTCGTACAACGGGTTCGTGAGATAGTCGCAGAATCCACGGAGGGACCCGTGATTCGCGCGCATCGTAGACAGCGTCCGCGTACGACCACCGGACTCAACGGTGAACTCATCCACGTCCGCGACCGTCCACCTCCACGGCGGCTTGTCGACGAAATCACGGAATCGGGTCACCGTGGCGGTCCGATTCCGGATCGTCTGCTCACGGAGCCCACGCGACAACTGCTGGTTCCGCCAGCCCTCGATCATCGCGTTGAAGACCTGTCTCTCAGGGTTCACCAATGCGACGTTCGAGGCTGAAGTGATCAGTCGAAGCGCCGCCGGAGAAGCCCCAATATCTTGCATTAGATGCAACAAAGTATGGGACAGTGCATCACCGTGTCAACTCAGATCTGGGCATCCGCGAGATCACGCTGTTATGGTCGGAGCACCTCGGTGCCAAATCAGGCGAATAGGCTTCGTTTGCAAGTGTGAACAGTTGCATTCACTGCAACACGCGAGGGTTGCCGTGTCGTGGACACCCCGCGCCGTACGCGTGAAGTTCGTCCTCAACGAGAAGGACCACTTCGTATGGGTGTGGGCGTCGGCGGTGGACCGGGCATAGGCAGTGACGGCGTGTGCGCGACGGCGGCGCGCCCCAGCTCAGCCCGGGCCGCCGCAATCCCTTCCTCGATCGTCGCCTCCTGCGCGCCGCGACCCATCGCATCCGCAATGACGCTGACCGCTTCGTCCGCCGTCCGCGCGATCGCGATCGCATAGTTGTCGTGACGGCCCCGAGTCATGCCGACGTAGAGGCCGGCAGCATCCACGCCTGGCCCCACGATCGCCGCGTCGGTGGTCTCGCCCTGGATACCGTGCACCGTCGATGCGTAGGCAAGGTGAACGTGTTCGGCAGCATAGGCCATCGTGACGTCGCGGGTGTCACCCGAATCAGTGATGCTCGCGAGGCGGATGCTGTCGGCCCCGATGCGCCCGATGGCCCAGACAGCGCGATTGTCGACGCCCGACGCGCGATCGTTCCGTCGCGTCTGAACGACGTCGCCCTCGAGCAGTCGCTGCTCGCCCTGGCCGAGCGCCACGCGTGTCGGGTCGAGATCGCCGCGTTCGACTCGTTGCTGCTGGATGGCCTCGTTGATCGCCAGCGCTTCGGAGTTCGCCGCTGTCACCAGCGCGACCCGTTTGCCCGTTTGCGCCCGGGTGAAGTACTCCCGCAGCATCCTCATCCGCGCGTCCGCTTCGGAAGCGACGCGAAGGATGTTTCCGCGCTGATCGAGTTCGTGGGCGACGGCGAGCGCCGCATCCCGGGAGCGCGGCTCGCGCATGCGCAGCGTGAGCGCCGCGTAGACGGGGTCGGTGAAGCGATGCACGGCGGTGAGTTCGACGATCGCCGTGGCGCGCCGAGTCAGCATTGCCATCGCGCCGGAATGCCCGACCGGTCGAGCCTGCAGGTGGTCTCCGACCATCGCGATGCCCGCGCCGGTCTGCTGCGCGAGGCTCGCGAGGGCGTTCGCCGCGTTCAAGTCGACCATGCCCGCCTCGTCGACGACGATGCGGTCGCCTGCGCGCAGCGGGTATCGCTGGGGGCCGTGGAACGGCGCACCCGTTGCCGTATCTGGCTCGTCCGGACGGAGTTGCCACCACAGTTCCGCACCCGCGGGATCGAGGCCCCACCGCCACCCGTGATCGTGCAGCAGCGCGTGCAGGCTGGATGCTGCCGTACCGATCTCGCGCGCGGCGACGGTCGCGGCCTTCTTCGTCGGCGCCACGACCAGCAGCCGCTGCCCCCGGGTTTCGATGGCACCCTTGGCGACGACGAGCATCGTCGTCTTGCCCGTACCGGCGGGGCCGGTGACCGCCACGAGTCGGTCGGTCCCGGCGATCGCGGCGGCAGCATCGGCTTGCCCGGGGTCGAGCGCGCGGCCCGCGGGTAGCGCGTGAGCGGCGATTGCATGTATCGCGTCGGCGGGGACAGTGGCGCCCGGTTGAGCGAGCTCGTCAAGGCTCGCGGCGAGGTCGACTTTGATCGTCGCGGTACTCGTGGCCATGAAGCCTTTGACATGGGCCGGAACGTCGCGAGCATCGGTCAGCAGATCGACCGCCCCCTCCCGAGCGCGCGCGCCGACGTCGTCGATCAACTCGCCAAGCAGCTCGCGCTCATCCACCATCCCCGACGCCGCGACGGCGCGCATCGCTCCGGCGCGCAGATCGAACATGCTGAAACGCCCACCGGATGCTGCCGATCGGGCGTCAGCATCCACTAGCGCCTGCGCCGCCAACAGATCACGGTCGAGTTCCGCGACGCGCGCGCGCGGGGGACCGATGGGATCGCGCCGTACGAACAGGCGCGAGTCGATGACAGTGAGCTCGTCGCGGAGGAGAGATTCCCATTCGCTCTCGTCGAGCTCGTCGGGCTTGTTGGGACGGCCCTGCGCCCATGCCCACCGATCGATCGCGGCCAGCACATCTCTTGACGGCTCCTGACCCGGGTGCGCGGCACGCCACTGGGCCAGCTTGGCGGCGCGGTTGCTCTCGATCTGATTCGAGCGGCGCGACATGGGACGCACCACGTGGGCCAGCTGCGCGATCTCCCCGAGCTCGTTCAGCGAGTACCCGTGTCGGGCGAGCGCGGCGATCCATTCGGGGTCCGTGCGTGCCGCGAGTTCCCCCTCGGCGTTGATGACCGTATGCAGCTTCATGGCGACACGGGAGTCGACATTTGACCACTTGCCGTCGACCCCCTGCACCTTGACGTTGAGCCAGAGATGCCGGTGGATGTGAGGGTCGAGCGCACGGGAGCGCCGGTGCTGCAGCTCGACGACCTCGATGCGGCTGAGGTCCTCGCGGATGCGCCCGCCCGCGCCCCGACGAGCATTGAGTTCACGCCGCCAGGTCGTGATCACCCGATCGCGTAGGCGGTCCTGGAGCGCTTCGAACTCCGTGGCGAGTTCAGGATGGATGAGCGCGGCGAGGCTGAACGACTTCGGTGCGTTGATGGTGCCGTCGAGAACGAGATCCGCGTCCGGAGACTGGAGATCTCGGCCTCGCCTCTCGGCGGTGACCGGGTCGTGACCCTCGACCCACAGCCGGAGCCCGTCAGCCGTGAGGCGATCAGTGGCGACGCCCTCGCCGACAGCCACGAACCGCAAGATCGCCGCGTCGCGGCTGTCGCTGTATCCGGCGAGCGCCTCGGCGCCCGTCGAAACGTGGGAATCGCAGCTTCCCTCCAGCGCGTACGCGATCGCCTGCCTCACGCCACGCGAATCGGCGCCCCGCTTCCACCGCTCGAGCCCGCCGCGCATACGGGCCAGAATACGCTGACATGTTCAATCGCGACAGCGTTACACAGAAAGTGCCTGCGTGCATCGTCGTTATGTCGCTCTGGTCAATCGAGGCCTTGTGGATCGAGCGACCCGCAGTTGCTTCCAGCTTCACCCCGTCCAGGCCCCGGGCTTTCAGCGAGCGGAGGAACGTGGTCCAGAACGGTTGCGATTCCGTTTCCCCGACCTCGAACCCGAGGATCTCGCGCCGCCCGTCCGCGGCAACGCCGACGGCGACGACAACGGCCTGAGACACGACCCGCCGGCCGACTCTCGCTTTGCAGTAGGTGGCGTCGAGGAACACGTACGGGTAGGCCTGGTCCGCGAGGGGCCGGTCGCGGAACGCGGCGACGTCCTCGTC
>NZ_JANGEX010000026.1:0-7678 GCF_033792225.1 Microbacterium sp. LRZ72 | reverse complement strand
CACGAACTACATCGCCAGATCACTCCTCGAGTCCGGAGGATTCAGAACCCACCTACACCCTCGATTGCGATGAGCCGTCAATGACGCGTTAGCGTGAGTCACGAAGTCCTCCGTGGTCAGGGTGCGAGTGCGGTGACCTACATCCTGCCCGGAGGTCTTCGCCTACCGCACCCGTCCATAACCTGCCCGGGAAGTACACCTAGGTTGCCTTTCTTCTGAACCGTACGGCGTACGCGGCGAGGGCGATAATCGTGACGATCCCGATAAACATGAGGTTTGCGCCCTGGGAGATTCGAAGCACGACCGACAGCGTCATCGCGAGGCCAAGGAGAACCGAGCCAAGCAGAACGCCCATCAGTGTTCCCCTTCCGCCCAGTAGACTGGCACCGCCAAGCACGGGCGCCGCGATCGCGAGCAACGTGTACGTCTCCCCCACGCTCGCGTCCCCTATTCCGACCTGCACCGCGAGGAGCACACCAGCGATCGCGGCGAGCATGCCGCAGAGCGTGTAGCAGAGCACACGAACCCGGGTCGCCCGAATACCGAGCCGGTTTGCGTACAGCCCGTTCAGCCCAACGGCGCGGACCCGCATGCCCAGCCCGGTCCAACGAAGAACAACGTCGCCGACGATGACGACCGCGATCAACACGATGAACGGAGCTGGGAGGAAGCCGAGGCTCTGCGTCAGCGCAACCATAAGTTCGGAGTCGATTGCACCTCCCGGCCTTGGCCGGAGCGCCAGCGCTACACCGCTGACAATTCCGAGCGTGGCGATTGTCGCAATCACGGCGGAGACCTTCATTTTCTCCACAAGCCACGCGTTGATGACCCCAACGAGCGCTCCGAGCAGTATCGCAACTGCCATCGCTGTCGTGAACGACTGTATGAATCCGCCCGACTGTACGACAAAGGACATCGCAACAACACTGAGGCTCATCGTGGCACCGACCGAAACATCGATCCCGCCGACAAGTAGAACGAAGTACTGCGCTATCGCCACCGCCGCAAGTGGTGTAGCGATAATCAACACGTTCCGGAGGCTGAGAGGGCTGAGGAACGTCGGATTCTGGCTTGCGGCAAAGGCACCAAGCAAGACGATGATGAGAGACAAGACACCCAGCCGGACGGCCTCCCCGCCACGCAACCATCGCGGCAGTTTTGATTTCCCCGCGATCTCGAGGCGCATCGTTTCGGTGCTCGGCGAGCGCACATCGTCGGCGACACGGCTCCCCACCGCGAACGCACCAACGATGCTTTCCTCGTTCGAACCGCGTCCCGGCATCTCCTCGATGATGTGTCCGCGCGACATGACAACGATCCTGTCGGCGATCCCAGCTAGCTCTGAAGCGTCCGAGCTGACGACCACCACGGCGTTCCCGGCGTCCGCCGTGGCTCGGAGCATCCGGTAAATGTCCATCCGCGACCGCACGTCTACGCCTTGTGTCGGTTCATCGATCAGGAAAACTCTAGGCTTTGTTGCGATTGCCTTGCTGATGGCGATCTTCTGCTGATTGCCGCCTGAAAGCGAACCCGGCAGGTGAGACGGACTACCGAGACGGATGCCGAATTTGTTCAGCTGGTCGCTGACGAACCGATTCTCAGCACGCCCGCTCACCACGCCTCCAACGGCGAGCTTGCCAAGAACTCCGGAGCTCAGGTTCTCTCTGATGTTCAGCGCTTGGAAAAGTGACTCGTGCCTTCGGTCGCCGCTGAGGAACACGATTCCGTTTTTGGTCGCCTGCCGATAGTTCTTGATTACCTTTCCCTCGATGGTGACAGTTCCGCCGGAACCGCCAAGTCCCGCCAGCCCACGAAGGAGTTGCGCCTGACCGTTGCCGTCCGCCCCCGCAATGCCGACAATCTGGCCAGCCCTGAGCTTCAGATCGACCGACTCGATCTGGTCCCCGCTAAGACGGTCGGCAGAAAGAATCTCCTCGCTTGAGTCGTCGAGTTCGTTCCGCACGGGGAATTCCATGTCGACCTTGGTGCCCGCCATGAGCTCAACGATCTGGGTGGTAGAAGTCCTTGAGATCGGTGCTGTGTCGACGAAGTGTCCGTCTCGCAGAATCGTCACGCTGTCCGCCACCCGGAAGACCTCGGCGAGCCTGTGCGTCACGAAGAGGACCCCGGTTCCTTGCCGCGCAACCAAGCGCATGAGCTCGAGCACGCGGTCAACCCCACTCGCATCGAGTGCCGAGGTCGCTTCATCGAGAAGAAGCAGCCGCGGCCTGGCCATAACCGCGCGGACGATCTCGAGCAGCTGGCGATCACCTGGCGCAAGTTGAGCAACCCTGAACAGGGGATTGAGCTCGAGAGAGAAATCTCTGAGCCGCGCTCTCGCCCACCCGAAGATCTCCCCGTACTTGGGGCGCTGACCGGTCGGCGTACCTATGTAGAGGTTTTCCGCCACCGTGAGCGTGGGGAGGAGCGACCCGTCTTGGAACACCGTCAGAGCCCCGGCGTTCTGGGACTCGATCGGGAGATTACGACGGAGCTCGACGTCCGCGATACTCACCGTCCCGGTGTCTGATTCCACCGTCCCGCTAACTATGCCTACGAAAGTTGACTTGCCTGAACCATTTTCCCCGACAAGCGCGCGAATCTCACCGGATTGGACGCTGAGCGACATCTCGCTCAGCGCCTGAACAGGTCCGTAACTCTTGCTCACTGAGGTCGCTTCGAGCACTACCTCGGTGTGCTTTGCTTCATGTGAGATCGTTTCGTCGATCGATTTTGTCATCGGGGCTTCCGGTTTCCGCGTCCGTGAGTAAAAGGGTGAGTGCTGTGGGTGGGGTTGGAGGGAACTGCCCCGCCCCCACCCACAGCGTCACGATTAGTCCAGCATTCCGTTCATGACGTCCTCGGGAACGAGTGCGCTCCAACCAGGAAAGTCACCCGGAAGGTCCGGCTGATAGACACCCTCGACAGCTTCCAACAACGGCAACGGCAACGGCGTGCGTTCGGGAACTTCCTCGCCTGCGATCAACGTCATCGCGTTGGTGAGCGCGAGACGTGCCTGATTGACGAGAGCATTGGTGTAGTAGAGATCGAACTCTCTATCCGTACCGAGTCGTTCTTCCCAGATCCCGAAGAACTCGTTCATCTCAGTCCACGTGAGAATCGGGGGTACATCCTCGCCTGCTTGATCGTAAACGTTGACGACCTGTGGCATCGGATCTGCGTAGGTGTTCAAGATTGCGGCTGCTGGGATCCCGCTCGAAATCAGCGCGGAGGCTGCAGCCGAGGTCCCGGGGCGTGTCCAGTCCGTATCTTGGTTGAACGCAATCTCGGGCCCGTCCGAATTCGCAAGCTCCTCCTCGAGACAAGATTGGACGAGCGTGTCCTGCGGGTTTCCAGGCACACCGAAGAAGAAGGCGACCTCCTCATTGCTCGAAAGTCCGAGCGCATCCACGAGAACACCTCCCATTTCTGTGCCGCCCTCGCAGGCCTCCGCATACACTTGATTGTTGATCACCGACCCGTCAGCTTCTGGGGTTTCACCGACGTAGGTCGTGACAACCGTCCCCGCTGCTTGGGCTTCCGTGAACACCGGTGACATGGCCGCACCGAACGCGTTGTAACTCACAATGGCGTCAACGCCGCTGGAGACCATGCTTCGGACCGCTGACTGTGCGGAGGGCAGGTCGTCGACGAATGCGTAGGTGATCGTGCCGACCTCCGGATAGGTGAGAGCCTGCAGGATCACATTCATCGCCGCGGTAGTCTGCCAAAGGTTGTCGACGGCGTTGAAAACGCCAATGTGAACGTCTCCATCCCCAACGGTGCACTCGGGCTGCTTCCAGCAGTCAAGTGCGGTTTGCACCTGTTCCGGCGAGAGCTCTATCGATGCGCGCGCGAACCCCTCGACAGCTTCTTCGGGGAGTTCCGACAGCGGCATCTCGACCCCGAACGCGGTGTCGACGATCTCCTGCACAGCCGCCTCGTCGTAGTCGAGGGAAGTGTCGACCTCGTCAGCGTCAGTGGACGACCCGTTCGAGCCTTCACCCCCGCCACTACAGCCGGCGAGGACCAGCACGGTCGCCGCCGCAGCGGCCACGACCCCGAACAGCCGACGACGCCGCGAGATCAGCGTGCCGTCCCTATGTCTAATGGACATCTTCGTCTCATTTCTCTTGATTGCGGAGGGTTCCCGAAGGATCACGCTCTTGGGAGAGCTGAATCCTTCGGCTTCGACGCGGTCTTGGTGTCGCGTGAAGACTTTGACGGTCGGGCCCGGGTCAGGGCGCCTACCCCGGCCAGGCCAAGCGCGAGGACAACTCCTTGCACGAGGGTTCGTGCGCCGGTGGAGAATCCCATGACGGCAAGTCCGTGATCGAGGAGGACGATGAAGAGCGCGCCGAGAAGCGTTCCGACGGGGCTCACTCGCCCACCCGTCAGAACTGCCCCGCCCAGTACGACCACGATGATGCTCGTCAGCAGATAGGGGGCGCCAGAAGACATGTCAGGCGAACCGATCTGACCGGCAAGCAGCACACCGCCGACACCGCCGATCAGCGCGGCGAGGACCCAGGCAGCCATCCGGTAGCCGAGGTGATGGATGCCGATGAGCTCCCCGGCTCGCAACGATGCGCTCGCCAGAACCAGGCGCCGACCGAGCACGATGCGGCGAACGAGCAGAAGGACAAGCGCCACCACAGCAACCGCCACTACGAGGATCAGACTCACATTCACGATGCTGTCTCGCGCCCATGAGTACAGTGCTTCGGGAACCCGAGTGGTGTTGAGCGAGGCTCCTCGGTAGGCGACCGTCACCCCGAGGACAACCTGTCCGGTGGCGAGCGTGGTGACCAAAGCGTTGAGGCCGAGCACCTCGACAAGGAATCCGTTGATTAGGCCAATCAGAACACAGGCGAGCGCCGCGACCGCGAGCGCTTTCGGAAGCTGGTCGTTCGAGCCGGCCGACTCCTTGAGAACGATGATGCCCATCAGCGTCACGACGTGCGGCACGCTCAGGTCGATGCCCCCGGTGCCGATAACGAACGCCTGGGCTAGCCCCACAAGAATCATGACGCCAAGGAGAGGCGTCATAGTGGACAGCGTCCGGGGGTCAAGAAGGTTCTGTCCGATGATGACCTGCAGGAAAATCACGAGCAGGATGTTCGCGATCAGGATCACCTTGAGCGGAGTCCACTGGAACCGACCTCGTGGCCTGCCCGGCATATCGGCGGAAGACTGTGACAACTTGGAACCCCTCCTTCGGCAGTCCCTGCAATCGGCGGGCGAATCTGGGCCCGTTCGTGAGGCCCGACACGACGCGGCGATGCAGCGTGGAGAAAGTGTCTCAACCTGTGCGGGGGAGCTGATGCGAATGTGTCAAAACGGTACACAGACGCCGCACTTGCGCGTGACGCAGGCAAACTGAGGTGCAGGGCAGATTTCTTGTCCTAGTGTTGCTCGCTAAAGCGAGTCACCGCAGCATCGCAACGGAGCGATTGCAAAGGAGAAGTAGCAATGGCCGCCTCACCGCGACTACACGATGTTCGAGATCTCTTCCTTTCGAACGGACAGCTTGACGCGAATCAAGCAGAACTGGTCCGACCGGGCGTTCTCAGATCATGGAAGCGCTCCCGGCTCACGGGAGTCGGTGATCGCTCGGCACGCCTGCCATTCGAATCGCCGGCCATGGGTGACTCGCTACTCCTCCGCGCCGCAGATCCGATCCTTGCGAACCTCGCCGACGATCTCGAAATGGATCGTGCCAGCCTGCTCGTTGCAGACCGACATGCTCGAATCCTGCGGACCTGGACTCCGGACGCGAAGTTCTCCCACCTCATGGAGCGGATCGGGTCGACGGCTGGTCACTCAGGGGCGGAGGAAATAGTCGGCACGAACGGCATCGGCACGACGGCGGAGGATCGTCGTCCTCAGATGATCGTGGGAGCCGAGCATATTTCCGATGTCCTCACCGACTTCGCGTGTGTCGGCGCGCCGGTCTACAACCCCATAACTCGTCGCCTTCAGGGCGTCATCACGCTCACTGCTCGCGTAGAGGACGCGAGTCCACTCTTGCCCGGCTTGATCAGCCATGCGGCTCGAGAAGTGGGGCGTCATCTCCTCAATCTTTCGAGTGCCCGTGAACGTGTACTGCTCGATGCCTTCATTGTCGCTTCGAAAAGCGGGCGGGCTGTGGCGGTGGTGGGCGCAGATATTCTGCTCGAGAACCCAAGCGCTACCGCAGTTCTTCGTGCGGTCGACCAGATCACGCTTTGGGCGATGGTATCCGAGTCCACGTCGCTGCGCCATCCGAAGAGCCGGTTCCACATCGCGAATGACACGGCACTCACCGAGGTCCGCTGCACGGCGGTGGTGTTCGACGATGAGATGATCGGGGCGATCGTTGAGATCGTCGGGCACGCCTCGAACGAGCCCGTGCCCGAACGTCCGAGCGGACCTGCCTCAAACGGCTGGCCGCCCCTTTCGAAAGCACTCCCGGGCACAAGCCCCGCGTGGGTCTCGACACTCGAGCAGGCTGAATCGGCGACGCGGGCTGCGATCCCTGTCGTTGTTTTCGGGGCAAACGGGACCGGCAAGCTCACCCTCCTCACGCATATGCTCGGTCGTGCCGCGCCACGCCGCGCTCCCGTCATCGTCGACGCCCGTGACCCCGTGGCCGGGTCGCAGGCGTGGCTGACGCGACTGACGGAAGCCCTGAGTGGCACGGACCCCGTGATCCTGCGTCACATCGATGACCTAGCCAGCGAAACGGCACAGTTAGTAGCAGACCAGCTGACGGTCTCGGATCACCTGCTGCGACAGGGGCTGTTCTGCGCGACCTCCCGAGCAGAGGGCGTGGCGCAACTTTCGCCCGGCCACGAGGCTCTGCTCGGGTTGATCGCGGTCGGACGGATCGACATGCCGAATCTCCGCGAACGCCGACAAGATCTGCGTGAGATTCTTCGGCTCCTTGAGAGAAAATACACACCTGGCCGTACCTTTACTTTCACCCAGGGGGCATATAACGCGCTCTCACGGGCTCCATGGCCAGGGAATGTCAGGCAGCTGGACTCCGTGATGCGTGGGGTCTTCGCGGCCGCCCGCCGGAACGAGATCACTGTGGACCAGTTGCCGCCCACGATCGGAAGCTATGCGACGCGACGCGATCTCAGCATGTTGGAGCAGCTGGAGGTCGACGGGATTATAAACGCGCTTGTAAGGTGCGCGGGCAACAAGGTGATCGCCGCAGAGATGCTCGGGATCTCCCGGTCGACGCTCTATCGGAAGATGAGCACCTACAGGCTCGATGCCGAGCGAATGTTTCTCTAGTCGCGGCGGGCGGAGCGGCGAATCGTGGCGTCACGGTTCAGCCACCGGTGGAACGTGAACCGCCCCAGGTTTTCTGCCGCTGTTATGCGGGTTGCGGCTCTCGGGTGATGGTCGCGTAGTAGGTCTGTGAGTCGAGGACGCGGTCAGCCCGCCAGCTGCGTGATGATCTGCTCGTGCCCGAGGTCGCGCGGCTGCACGCGGGAACAACGGCGTCCATGGTCGCCGGAAGATGCACGCGCTCATGCGACGGCAGGGCTGGGACATCGGTCGGATCATGGGCTTTGCACCAGACCGTGAGCCGCCTGCGTTCGGTGCTGTGAATCGCCCCGGGTGTCGTGGAGGGTCTGATTCCCCGAGAGGATGATGACTATGCCAGCACCGAGGAAGTATCTCC
>NZ_JANGEX010000025.1:0-8241 GCF_033792225.1 Microbacterium sp. LRZ72 | reverse complement strand
GAGTTCGAAACCATCATGAAGAACGCCGTCGACCTGGCGGCATAAGGAAACGAGTCAACCAAAACCTCAGCATTCCCCGTTCACGTTCTCGCCTTCCTGGACCCGACCAGCAGCCCCGTTCGCCATACCCTCTCGTTGGTTGCGTTCATCCTCCGAGCGCACTCAGCGGAATGAACGAGAAGCTGCCGCCGCCTGACCGGTCGATGGTCGCCTCGCTGAATCTGTCGTCGGTGCCGGGGAACCTCACGGCGAGCGTGAACCCATCCGTCGATGTGATGCGAGAATCCGGCAATTCCGCCTCGAGCTGGGATGCATCGACATCGTGGGGGATCAAGTACGCCTCTACGGCATTCTCGTTTGATCCGCCTGCCATGGTTCCGCTAGCCGCGCCGCGTTCGTAGATGTTCGCGGGCGTGCCACAGCTCGATGAAACTATCTCTTGGTCTCCGCGGACGCGAACGACGAGACAGATCTCGTCATCCCGGGTTCTTGCCACCCAGTAATCGGCGCGTTCGTCGCTCCCTGCACTACGGACGCTTTCTTCGACGATGTCACCGGAGTCCTCACGATTGAGGTAGTCGGGAAGCACGTCGCTGGAGTCCTGTTGAGAGGCGAGTTCGGGGACGATCTCGTCCGCAGGGACCTCAGCCGTCTCCCGTGTCAGGGCGAAGACGGATGCCGCCACCGCGACGACAGCTATCACACCAAGCGTTGAAAGCACGTATACCTTCTTCACGACAACCTCCTGGTTTCCAGGGTAGGTGGAGGAGCGGCGGGCGACGCGGCACGGGCGCTGCGGGCTACTGTCCGGGAACGACGGCAGGCTTCGTCGGGTCGGGCTGGAGCAGCAGTCGGTCGCCCGGGTGGATCGTCCCGTCGCCGCCCCAGAGGCCGTTGAACATCGCGAGGTTGACGGTGTCGATGCAGAAGCGGGCACCGATTGCGTTGATCACGTCGCCGGAGGCGACGGTGTAGGTGATGGGGACGCCGGAGTCGTCGAGCTCGGCGGTGCCGGTCGCCATGCTCTCCGCACCTGTATCTACCGGTTCGCCGAACATCTCGGTCTGCCATTCATCGCTGGGGTCTTCGCGGGATGTCTCGGTCCATGCGATGGTCTCGCACTTCGGGTGGGTGTCCGGCTGGGCGGGGCCGGGGTAGGGGGCGATGCGGCCGCCTTGCTCGATGATCTCGGCAGCGTCGGCCGAGGGCTCGGAGCCGGGTGGGCTCGTCTCGGTCGGGGAGGGGGTCGCGGCTGCGGGTGTCTCGATGGGCGCCGCTGCCGGAGCGTCCGCGGCCGGGCTGCAAGCTGCAAGGGTGACAGCAAGCATGGGCGCGGCGAGGAGTGCCATTCGGCGGGCAGCGCGGTTGGTCATGCTGCCCACGCTAGCGATGGGTTTGGCGTTGTGCCTCCGACTTCGACCGGTTCCTGCAGGTTAGTCCGGGCTGCGCCGCGGTCTCATCGCCGAAAATCCTCAGGGCGCTCAGTTCTGATCCGAGCCACCGCCGCAGCATCCTCGCCCTCGACCGCGCGCGCTTCGGCGAGAACTCGGTCGATGCTGGCGGCCGGGATCACGACGGCTCCGGCGTTGTCGGCATAGACGTAGTCCCCGGGGACGACCGTGACACCGGCTATCTCGACGGCGACATCGGCCGCGTAGGGCATCACGGTGGCTCCGCCCCACTGGGTCGCTTCGCCCCGGCACCACGTAGCGAATCCGTATTCGGCGAGCTGGGCGAAGTCCCGCAACCGACCGTCGGTGAGGACGCCGGCGATCTGGGTGTGCTCGCCGCGCGAGAGCTTGGTGCCGCCGCCGTGGGATGCGTCGGGATATCCGCCGCTGGAGAGCACCAGCACTCGCCCCAGCGGTGTCGATCCGAGGGCTTGATAGAAGAGGTGCGCGAAGTCGGTCTGCGGGAGGTCATCACGGTAGGGCAGGAAGGCGATGGTGGCCGCCGGTCCGAACAGAGGGCGCGTCGGATCCGGGCTGTGGAGGGGAAGGAGGTGAGCACGATGAGGGTGGATGCGGCCCATCGCATCGACCAGCGCGGCGCACCCCAGCTCGGCGGCTTGGATGGAACGGTTCCGCTTCTCGTCGTCGCTCATCAGTCGGTCTCTCGTTGTCGGGCTGATCTGCGCTGTGGCGCGCGAGCGCTCGCGACCTAGCGAAGGTGGTCCCATCGGCCCGGGTCGTCTTCGAGCGCGTCCCTGTCCCACCCACCGTGTTCGGCGGCGGCGTGGTAGGTGTCGTGCAGGAACTGCAGAACTGCCTGGTCCGGATCCTCGGCCGTTGCCACGACCTCGTACGGCAAGAGGAACTGACCGTTGCCGCGGCTGTAGTACGCGCCCTCGGGGCCGACCGGATAGTCGGCGAAGCCCTCGGGCTCAGGGTAGGCGTAGGCGTAGAACGCGCCTTCGTCGCCGCCGCCGGGCCAGAATCCGCAGCTGAAGAGCTCACGCGAGTAGCCCTCGACCATGACCCAGTCGCCGACATTCGGAGCACCGCCCGGATGCTCGGGTGCCTCGCGGCCCGAGAACCGGGTGCAGGCGAGATCCATCGAGCCCCAGAAGAAGTGGACCGGGCTGACCTTGCCGACGAAGTGCGACCGGAACTCTTCGATCACCCGGTGCGCCTGCATCAGCTGCTCCCAGAACAGGCGGGCCGCAGCCGGGTCGTACTCGGCGTGCGCGGTGTCTTGGGCGAAGGGGATGGCGGGTTCCACCTCGTTCGGCGTGGAGGAGATCTCGGCGTCGATGCCCAACTCGTGCAGCGCCCGCAGGGTCTGCGCGTGGAACTCCGACACCGGCTTCGCCTCTAGGCGGACGGCCCTGGCGCCGCCGTCGCTGGTGCGGATCCGGAGCTCATGGGCGATGAAATCGAACTCGAGATCGAAGAGCCGGCGCCCGTCCGGGATGCTGCCGGTGCCCAGGCCCCGCGGGGTGACGTAGAGCGTCACCTGCCACCAGTGGTTGATCAGCGGAGCGTGCACGAGCCGCACCTTGCCCACGATCTGCGTCCACATATGCAGGGTGTCTCGGGTCGCCGTCCAGTCAGCGACTCTCAGCTGCGGCCAGGACCGGCCCTGCGCCGCGGCATCCGTGTTCATGGCGTCTCCTCTTGATCAGCGGTATTCGGGGTTCGGCTGATGCGGTGCGCAGCCGGCATCCCACTCGCTGCGACGGTTTCCGTAGGCCGGGAAGCCCCCTGCGGCTTTAGTATCGCCGCCAGGTGGAGCAGGTTGTAGGTCATGGCGTTGCGGTTGGTGAAGTCATTCTCCGGCTGCCAGCCCCAGGATGTCGACGGGTCGATCGCACGCAGACCTTGAGCGTGTTGCTGCCACACGGTGTGAAATGTGCGACATGGCACGAGTACCTAAGGAGACGACCATGACCGAAGAACGGCACACCACGCAAGACAGCGGCGCGCTCAGGGGCGGTGGTCCGCGACCCGTGGCAATCATGCGGACCGAGAGCGGCCTCATCGCCGCGCTCGCGATGCTGGGAACGATCGCGATCGATCCCGGTCTGTGGTGGTTTCCGCTGGCGATGTTCCTGCTCTTCGATCTGTCGATACTCGGATACCTGCGCTCGACCGCTCTCGGCGCGTTCTGGTACAACGCGGTTCACACCTATGTCTGGTCGGCGGTCCTGGGCGCCGTCGCGATCGTGCTGAGCCTCTCGTCGCCGGCTGCGGCGACCTGGGTCGCGCTGATCGCACTCGCGTGGGCGTTCCACGTCGGGGTGGACCGGATGCTGGGCTACGGACTCAAGCTTCCGGATGCCTTCACACACACCCACCTCGGCACGATCGGGAATACGCGCCGCGCGAGCTAGGGTCACGGCGGCGTGGGGGAACACGGCTCCGCACTGCGGTGTTGACCGCACCGTGGAGACGATCGTGAATGTCGATGTCGTCGTCATCGGCGCAGGCCAAGCCGGCCTGTCGGCGTCGCATCATCTGCAGCGTCGTGGGTTCGTGAACGCGCTCGACGAGCCTGACGCTGCGCGCACCTACCTCACCCTCGACGCGAACTCTCAGCCGGGAGGGGCCTGGTCGCACCGCTGGGACTCGCTCACGATCGCCACGCTCAATGGGATATTCGATCTGCCGGACTTCCCGAAGCCGCATCTGCAGGAGTCCGAGCCGAGCCGCACGGCGGTTCCGCGGTACTTCGCCGCGTACGAGCACGCCCACGGCATCCGGGTGCTTCGCCCCGTGCGGGTGCGCGAGGTGCGACGTCTCGACGACGACCCCGCCGGTCTGTTGAGCGTCGAGAGCGACCGGGGTGCATGGCACGCGCGTGTCGTGATCAACGCGACCGGAACGTGGAACAACCCCGTGCGGCCCGCGTACCCGGGTGCGGACACGTTCGAGGGGCGCCAGCTGCACACGCGCGAATACGGGGGGTACGAGCACTTCGCGGGGCAGCGGGTTGCGGTCGTCGGTGCCGGGATATCTGCCGTTCAGCACCTCGAAGAACTCTCCCGCGTCGCCGAGACCTTCTGGTACACGAGACGGCCGCCGCAATGGCTCGACACCGCGTTCGAGCCAGAGACAACCGGTCGCGCCACGATCGCGAAAGTGGTCGCCGATGTCGAAGCGGGCCGGCCGCCCGGCAGCATCGTCTCGTACACCGGACTCGGATGGACGTCGTACGCGGTCGCTGCGCGGGATCGAGGAGTGTTGAATGCACGTCCGATGTTCTCGTCGATCGGACCCCGCGGGGTCTGGGAAGCCGATGGTACTTTCACCCCGCTCGACGTGATCGTGTGGGCGACCGGCTTCACGGCCGACCTTGCCCACCTCGACGCGCTCGACCTGCGAAGCCCGGCCGGTGGCGTGCAGGTGCACGGTACCCAGACCACTCGAGACCCGCGCGTGCACCTGATCGGGTTCGGGCCCTCGCAGTCCACGGTGGGCGCGAACCGCGCCGGACGCGAGGCGGTGATCGCCGTCTCGCGGTACCTCGCGGCGCAGGCCGACGCAACGTCAAGCCGTTTCACTCCTGCCTGAGAACGGGTTCCGCTTCGGTCGGATCGTGCTGACGGTTGTCCGCGCAATGCTCGTCCATCACTGACGCAGTACTCCACATCCTCGTGTGCGTGAGCGGCGACCCCGGGATTCGCCGCTAGCGTGGAGGTGACGTTGCCCCCGAAGTGGCGTCCTCCGCGGCCCAGTGTCATGCGCACCGAACGCCCGTGACCCCGGCCGCATCCGGATCAAGCCCGAAGGACGCTATTCCCGTGAGACTGCCCCGAGCCGCTCGTCGCGCCGCCGTCGTCGGGCTGGCGATCAGCCTGCTTCTCGCGGGGTGCACCGCAACACCCGAGGCCGACGAGTCGATGGATGATTCGACGCCGGCTCCGATCGTTTCAGCGACGGTGGTCCCGGAGCCAACCGAGCCGGTCGCGGCTCCCTCCTCACCGCCAGAGCCTCCCGCACCGGAGCCGACGCCACCACCTCTTGCGCCGGACCCCGCTCCCGTTGTCCCGCCGAGCACGGGAGTCGACGCACCCGGTGTCCCGCCCCGTGGAGGGGCGATCGCCATCGGCGACGGCCCGTCCCCGGGCGCGGACGTCGATCCCGAACTGTCGAAGACGCACGACGACAGCGTCGAGGTCATCAGCGAGATCGGCGCGCTCTCCTTCGCCTACACCGAGGCCTACGGCGACGACTTCTCGTTCGTCGACAGCGGGTGGGACGACAGCAGCACGACGCTCACCCTCAACGTCACGGGCACGCACGACGGCGACGACTCCGTCGCGAACTGGTTCAACGACCAGACTCTGGGATATGCGGTGCACACCGACATCGACACCAACGACGAGCCCAACGAACTGCACTACGCATTCTGCGGGAGTCTCGCATTCAGCCAGTTCGACACCCAGATCGAAACCTGCTTCGGGCAGGGAGACAGCGACACGCTGGCGAACAACTGGTGGATGGGCGGCCAGTACTACTACGTCGAGCGCCCCGAGTGCTACATCGACGAGAACACGACGGACGAGAACGCAACCAGCCTCGTCGCGTGCCTGGAAAGCCACGGATCCTCGTCCTACACCTTCGAGGTCAACTCGGGTGGCGCCTCCCCGAACCTCTTCTCGCTGTACAGCCCGTCGCAGATCGGCCCACTCACCGGCTCACGGCTGGAGGCGTTCGTCGCTGCACACCCCGACCTGAGCTCGGCCGACAAGGCGGTGCTCGACACCCTTGCCCGAGAGCTCAAGAAGGCGGATATCGAGGTCCCCTCCTCCTGGAAGGTCTCGTGCGGGTCCACCTGCACGGAGTCGATCACGAAGGGTGAGCTGTGGGCCGGAGTGCACGACACCACGACCTACGAGAGCGAGGTGTGGAAGAAGGTCCTCTCCGGCACGAATCTGAACAACTACAGCATCAACGTCACGGCCGGGCGCAACAGCAGCTCTGACGTCGCCGATTGGTTCATCGACGCGGTCGGAAGCGGCGCCATGATCGGCGCGGGGGCCAATGACGGGACCACGCAACCCGGCAAGCTGCACTTCGCCTTCTGCGGCGAGCTCACACCACAAGGCGGTACCGCGACGGCAAGCGCGCCGCTGTGCATCGGCCAGGGGGAGAACCACGACGACGGCGATGCGAACAACTGGTGGATCGGCGGCTCCGACTGGAAGCTCGCGACGATGGGTTCTTCGACAGCGGCCGAGGCGCTCGGCCTGTTCGTCCCGGTCGACGAGCTCGGGATACTGCCCGACACCGAGGTGCGGATGCTGTTCAATCCCGACACGCTCACGGCGATCTTCGTGCTGAGCGGCAATGTCGCGACCGGCGCGGTTCTCGACGGCATGGCCTTCGTCGTCGGGCTCGGTTGAGCGGAGACTCGCCGAAGCGACTAGCTGCGCCGGTCATGGGCGCGTTCGCGATCCCGAGGCAGGGGCATGGTTCTCCCATAGGGAGCCCATAGACGCCGGTGGTGGGGTGAGGACTCACCACCGACGAACCCCGACCCAAGGATCGAGCTCATGAAACGAGTCCCCCTCGCCGCCACCGCCCTTCTCGCCTCTGCGCTGCTGGTCACCGGCTGCGCCGCGACCGTAACCCGCGCGAGCTCGACCACATCTGCGAGCTCCGAGCCGACGACGAGCGCGTCCAACTCGGCCACGGCCGTCGACACGAGCGCCACCAGCGGCGACATCGACTGGAGCGATCTGCCCACCACCGAGGTGACGCTCTCCGACGACGGTCTGACCATCACCGAGGCAGGCACCTATGTGCTCAGCGGTTCGACCGCCGGGCAGGTCGTCGTCGACACCGACGGGAACGTGCGGGTCATCCTGAACGGCGCGACGATCGAGAGCACCGACGGTGCCGCGATCCAGGTCGACGGCGCCGAGACGACCGTGATCGAACTGACGGAGGGGACGACCAACGCCGTCTCCGACGCGTCCACCCGCAGCGACGACCAGACCGAAGACGAAGAGATCGACGGCGCCATCTACTCCGCAGACGACCTGATCATCGCGGGTACCGGCACGTTGAACGTCACCGCCACATTCGCCGACGGCATCGTCGGCAAGGACGACCTGCGGATCGAATCCGGCACGATCACGCTCGAGAGCGTCGACGACGGCATCCGCGGGACCGACTCGCTGACCATCAGCGGCGGCACGATCACGATCGACGCGGCGGGCGACGGAATCAAATCCACCAACGACACCGACGCCGGCGAGGGGCAGCTCATCGTCTCGGGCGGTGACATCACCATCACCACCGGCGACGACGCCGTCAAGGCCGAGCAGCAGGTGACGATCACGGGCGGCACCATCGACATCCCTGAGTCCGTCGAGGGCATCGAGGCGCCGGTCATCGTGATCGACGGCGGCGACATCAGCGTCACCGCATCCGACGACGGCATCAATGCCGCCGCCTCGGCCATCGTGACGACAGGGCTCAGCATCACCATCAACGGGGGCGACATCAGCATCTCGATGGGCGCGGGCGACACCGATGCGATCGACAGCAACGGCGATCTCACAATCACGGGCGGCACGATCGATATCACCGCACAATCGGCAACCGACTTCGACGGGACGGGCACGCTCTCGGGCGGCACTCTGATCGTCAACGGCGAGCAGGTCACCGAGCTGACGGGCCAGATGATGGGCGGCGGAATGGGCGGCGGCGGCCGACCCTAGTAGTACTTGGTTAGGTTCTTGTTAATGGTCGTGGGAGCTGTTAACGTCGCGGCGTGCGAGCGGATGAGATC
>NZ_JANGEX010000024.1:0-14751 GCF_033792225.1 Microbacterium sp. LRZ72 | reverse complement strand
TCCATCATCCGGGAGACCTCGACGCCTATCCCGCCAACCACGCGCTCAACCGACCACACTCTCGTTCACGAAGAGCCGCGTATGGTGACGGTCATGACGCGTTTTGTTGTCGTTCCCCAGTGGCAGGGTTCCGCATCCTCGCGGGCGATGCGTCTGATCGACGGGGCGCTCGCGATCGCGGGCGATCTGCCGCGGGCCGCAACGCACGTGCTCGAAGCGCCGAGCGAGGCCGGTGACGGGCTGGGGACGGGGGTGCGTCGCCTCAGCGCGCTCCGTCACACCGGAGAGCGCATCCGCGAGAGCGCAGCGCCCTCGCCCGACGCCCCCCACGACGCCATGGTGATGGTCGGAGGCGATTCGGGGGTCGCGACGGCCGCGGCGCTCGTCTGGGCCGAGGGCGTCCGCCGAGCCGGTCGCGCGCCGGGCGTGCTGTGGCTCTCCGCCCACCCGGCCCTGCGCGACGCCGAGAGTTCGGACTCGGGCGCCTTCTCGTCGATGGCGGCGCGCGCCCTCGTCGACGCGGCGGTGCCCGCCCCGATCGATCTTCCCCGGCTCGATCGCAAAGCTCTGACCCTCACCGCCGCGCGCTCCGCCGACGAGGCCGATCGCGCGACTGCCGAGAGGCTGGGCGTGACGCTGCTGGGCGACCTCGAGACCGACCCCCTCGTGGCGGCGGTGGCCGGGGCAGACGAGCTGTTCGTGCACGTCGCCCTCGATGTGCTCGACCCCTCCGCGATCGTCGGGGTCACCGACCCTTCCCCGTTCGGGCCCGACACACCGGCGCTCGTCGCGGCAGTCCGCGCGGTGCGTGCGCGGGTGCCCGTGACCGGCGGCGCCCTGACCGGATTCGCGCCGGCGACGCCCGAAGACGCCGTCGAGGACCTCGGCACCATCCTGCGGATCATCGGGGCCCTCACGTGAGTCCCGCGACACCGCCCCCGACCTGGCGCGAGCACGCGCAGCAGGCCGTGCGGCGCGGGCGCCGGCTGGACCGTCTCATCCCCCGCATCCTGCTCGATTCCCCGGTGAGTCTCGCCGGCTACGCGTACGGGACCGCCGTGGGATGGATCTGGGGCACGGTGTGGAGCACCGGACGCATCGAACGCCGCGCGGGCCTCTGGGTCTTCCGAGGGATGCCGCGCTGGTCCTTCGCGCGCGGCGGGGTCTGCGTCGGCGGCTGCTTTCTCACCGGCTCCGGCCCCATCCCGACCAGCCTGCTGCGGCATGAGGCGGTGCATCGCCGCCAGTGGCGTCGCTACGGCATCCTGATGCCGGTGCTCTACCTCCTGGCCGGGCGGGATCCGCTTCGCAACCGGTTCGAGATCGAGGCCGGCCTCGAAGACGGGCGCTACGTGCCGCGTGGTGCGTGAGGGCCGGCGACTGCGCACTCAGCGGGTCGGGGTCACCGTGCCGTGAGCAGCCCGAAGCGCGCGGGAGTGTGGATCGCGTCGCGGGCGACGGCGCGGCGTTCCGTCAGGTGGTCGACGATATCGGCGGTGCCGAGATACCCGCCCAGCAGGTGGATGCGGGTGTGATCCTCGTCCTCGCACAGCATCTCATCGGCCCAGGCGGTGACGGCCCGGGTGAGCGCCGATCCGCTGACGCAGCCACGACCCGAGCCCGGCTCGCCCGAACGGCGGGAGCGATCGAGCCAGGTGACGACCATGCGCGAGGGTGCCGTGACGGGGGCGATCCAGTCGGCGCCGGGAACCTCGATGAACACGCGCCCGGTCGAACAGATCGGCAGGGTCGCCAGCAGCACCTCGAGCTCGGCGAGCGAGTGCTCGTCGGCCGTGATCAGGTGCTGGACGCGGGTGTGCCTCGACGCGCGGCAGGCCGCCGGGCTGTGCGTGGTGTGATCGGACATGACCCCTCCACTATAACCGAAGGCAAGGCACACCTAACTCGATTCGCGCCGATTCGATCCGGCGCTGCTACGGGCGGTCGAGGAGAACACGGCGCAGCTCGACGAGCTCATCGTCGGTGAGGCCGTGGGCGCGCAGATAATCGACGGGTGACCCGAATCGCGCCGTGATTCCCGCGATCACGTCGCGCATGACCGGGGCGGGAGAGCGGGTCGCGAGCTCTTCTGCGTGGAGCGATTCCGGATGCACGGCGCGGATCCGCGCGAGCACGTCGCGGTTGCGCTGCGGCGAGAGCAGGGTCTCGGTGCGGGCGTAGTCCCCCACCACGGCCTCCGTGTCGACGCCGGCCGCCAGCAGGGTGAGAGCGACGGTGATGCCCGTGCGATCCTTGCCCGCCGTGCAGTGCACCAGCACCGGCTGGTCGGCGACGACCGCGCGCACGACGCCGACCACGCGGTCGGCCGAGTCATCGACGATCGACGCATAGAGCTCGGCGAGGGTGATGTCGCGCTCGAAGAACGACGCGACCGAGCCGAGGAACAACGGCATCCGGATCGTTTCGACATCGTCGATCCCCGCACTCGGGGCGAAGGCGACCTCTTCGTCGTCCCGCAGGTCGATGACCCGCCGCAGCCTCATGGTCTGCAGGGACGCACGCCCTTCCGGAGCCACCCTCGCCAGGTTGCCGGATCGGAAGAGGATGCCGCTGCGGGTGCGGGCCTGGCCCGCGGCGAGCCCGCCGACGTCGCGGAAGTTCGCGACGCCCGCGACGAGCGACTGCTCGCTCACGTCGTGCTCGAGGAGCGGGGGCGCACCGGGTACCGCCCGGCGATGGCGACGCGGTTGAAGGCGTTGATCGAGACGCTGAGCCAGCTGACGGCGGTGTACTCCCGCTCGGTGAGCACGGCACCCACCCGGTCGTAGACCTCGTCGGACACGCCTTCGCGGTGGATGAAGGTGAATGACTCGGCGAGCTCGAGGGCGGCTCGCTCGCGGTCGCCGAACACCTCCGATTCACGCCACACGGCGAGCTGACCGATCTCGTCGGCGTCGGAGCCGGCCGCGAGCGCACGCTCCACGTGCACCCGCACGCAGAAGGCGCAGCCGTTCAACTGCGACACGTGCAGCAGCAGCAGCTCCTTCAGCCGATCCTCGATGCCGTTGTCTCGGGCGATGCGCCCCACGGTGCGGGAGAATTCATCGAGCGCGCGGTACGCCTCGGGCTCCGCCCGCGAGAGGTGCACACGCCGGTCGGTCATGCGATCCACTCTAATCGCCGGGACGCAGCGGGGATGGACCGGGGCGAGGCCGCGCGGCGTCGTCCCGCGGGATTTCGCCCCCGGCGCGCGCCAGGCCAGAATGGGGCGAACCCTCACAGCGGAGGCCGCATGCCCGACACCGTCGACGAATTCTCCTTCCTCCCCGAGCAGGCGCGCGAGGCCGGCCTGGACGTGCCACTGCCTCCGGGCCGGCGGCGGGAGCTGCGGCTCGGCGATGGGCGCGCCCTGAGCGCCCTGCAGTGGGGCGACGGGCCCCCGCGCGTGACCCTCCTGCACGGAGTGGGTCTGAACGCGCACACCTGGGACACGACCGTCCTGGCGCTCGGCGTCCCGGCGTTGGCGATCGATCTGGCCGGGCACGGCGACTCGTCGTGGCGCGCCGACGCCGACTATGGCCCCGGCTCGCTCGCGCCCGACATAGAGACGGCACTCGCCACGTGGACGGATCGCCCGCAGGTGCTCGTCGGCCACTCCCTGGGCGGCCTCACCGCTGCCATCGTGGCCGCGCACGCCCCCGAGCTCATCGCACGACTCGCGCTCGTCGACATCACGCCCGGGATCGACCCGAGTGCCGGGCCCGCCGTGCTCCGCGAGTTCTTCGCCGGCCCGACTGACTTCGCCTCCCGTGCCGAGCTGGTCGACCGCGCCCAGGCCTTCGGAATGGGCGGCACCCGCGCCCAGACCGAGCGCGGCGTCTTCTTCAACACGCGCGTGCGCGCGGACGGCCGCGTGGAATGGAAGCACCACTTCGCCCGTCTTGCCGCTCAGCCGTCGGAGGGCGCCTCCGTCCTGGGCGACCGCGGCCCGCTCGCGCCGCACGGCTGGAGCGACCTCGCCGCGGTGCGCGCGCCGATCACCCTCGTGCGCGGCGAACACGGCTTCGTCAGCTCCGACGACGCCGCGACATTCGAGCGCCACCTGCCTGCGGCCGACGTCGTGGTTCTCGACGCGCCCCACAATGTGCAGGAGGTGGCGCCGGCAGCGCTCGCCGCGCTCATCCGCGACCGTCTGGACCGATGACGGGAAGCTCCGCCGAGCGTGTTGCGTTGTATGTGACGCGGCCGACGGCCGATCACGTCCGGCCGAATAGGCTGGAGCCGCACCACCCCGAGAAAGCGCCGCCCACCACACAGCAGTCGGATGCCGCGGCCCGGCGAAAGGACCCCACCATGCTCGCTCGCCCCGTACTCGCCGCAGCCGCGGGACTTGCGGCGACGGCGCTCGCGCTCACGGCGTGCACGGCCGATGACGAGGCCGCGCCGACGCCGACCGGCTCGCCCGACGCCGACGCATCCGTCGTCGTACGTCTCGTGCTCGAGCCCGAGAATCTCGACATCCGCGAGACCTCCGGCGCGGCCCTCGACCAGATCCTGGTCGACAACATCTATCAGGGCCTCGTGGGCCGCACGCCCGAGCAGGAGATCGTGCCGGTGCTCGCCAGCGACTACACGGTCTCGGACGACGCGCTCACCTACACCTTCACCCTGCGGGACGGCGTGAGCTTCCACGACGGGTCCGAGCTGACTGCCGAGGACGTGGTGTGGTCGCTGGAAAGCGCTCGGGACACGCCCGAGTTCGTGGATTCGGCGCGCCTGGCCAAGGTCGACTCGATCGAGGCCGACGGGCAGGACATCGTGTTGACGCTCGCCGAGCCCGACTCGCAGCTGCTGTGGTCGTTGAGCGGCCGCGCAGGACTGATCTTCAACGAGGGCGACGACATCGACCTCGCCACCGAGACGAACGGCACGGGCCCGTTCACGCTCGAGGACTGGCGGCAGGGCGACAGCATCTCGTTCGCCCGCTACGAGGACTACTGGGGCGAGCCCGCCGCGGCTGCGGAGGTGGTCTTCGACTACATTCCTGACACCGCCGCTGCGCTGAATGCGGCCCTGGCCGGCGAGGTCGACGTGCTCACCGGGTTCGACGCGACGCTGACCGATCAGGTCGAATCCGACGGTGAGTTCGCGGTCGTCACCGGCCCCTCCACCGACAAGGGCACCCTCGCGATGAACAGCACCGCGGAGCCGCTCGACGACATCCGCGTTCGCGAGGCGATCCGCCGCGCGATCGACCACGACGCCATCGTCGAAGCACTCGGGGCGGGGCAGACGCTGTACGGCCCGATCCCCGAGCTCGATCCCGGGCACGCGGACCTCTCGGACGTCGCGCCCTACGACCCCGAGGCGGCGCGTGAGCTGTTGGCCGAAGCCGGCGCCGAGGACATCGAGCTGACCCTCACGATGCCCTCCTTCTACCCGACCACGATCGCCCAGATCCTCGTCTCGCAGCTCGACGAGGTCGGCATCACCCTCGAGGTCGACTCCGTCGACTTCGCCACGTGGCTGCAGGACGTCTACACCAACCGCGACTACGACCTCAGCTTCGTGCTGCACACCGAAGCGCGGGACTTCGAGAACTGGGCGAATCCGGACTACTACTTCACCTACGACAACCCCGAGGTGCAGGAGCTGTACGCCGAATCCCTCGTGGCGACGAGCCCGGACGAGTCCGCGCAGCTTCTCGAAGAAGCGGCCCGCATCGTCTCGGAGGACATGGCGGCGGATTGGCTCTACAACGGCGCGTCGGTGCTCGCCGTCTCGACCGACGTCTCCGGGATGCCCTCGACCAACGTCAACGCGCGCCTGAACGTCGCGGAGCTGGGCAAGAGCTCGTAAGTGATCCGCTTCACGCTGATGCGGCTGGGCCTGCTCCTGTTCGGGCTCGCCGTCTCCAGCGTGTTGATCTTCGCGACCCTGCGGATCCTTCCGGGCGATGTCGCCCAGTTGATCGCCGGCACCCAGGGCACCCCCGAGCAGGCGGCCATCATCCGTGAACGGCTCGGGCTCGACCGCCCTCTCCCCCTGCAGTACGTCGATTGGATCGGCGGCGTCCTGCGCGGTGACCTGGGCACCTCCTTCGTCACCGGCATCCCCGTGGCCGACGAGCTCGTGCAGAAGGCGCAGGTGACGGTGCCGCTCGGCCTGCTGGCGCTCGTGATCGCGCTGGCGATCGCGCTGCCCTTCGGAGTGCTGTCGGCGATGCGGCGGGGCCGGGCCGATGGGACGGCCCTGAGCTTCGGGGCACAGACCCTCGCCGCGGTGCCTGTCGTGTGGGCCGGCATGATGCTCGTCATCGTCTTCGCCGTGTGGCTGGGCTGGCTGCCCGCGCAGGGGTTCCCCCGCGACGGCTGGAGCGATCCCGCCGCAGCCGTGCGCGCGCTGGTGCTGCCCGCGGCGACGATCGGCGTCGTCGAGGGCGCGCTGCTCATGCGGTTCGTGCGCAGCGCCACCCTGCAGGCGACCGGACAGGACTATGTGCGCACGGCCGCGGCGAAAGGCCTGACCCGCAACGGGGCGCTGCTGCGGCATGGTCTGCCGAACGTCGGCCTGTCGGTGGTCACGGTCCTCGGGGTGCAGATCGCCGGCATCATCGTCGGCTCCGTCGTGGTCGAGCAGCTGTTCTCACTGCCCGGCATCGGTCGGATGCTGGTGGAGGACGTCGGCGCGCGCGACTTCGAGAAGGTGCAGGGCGAGCTCCTCGTCCTGACCGGCTTCGTGCTCATCGTCGGCTTCGTCGTCGACCTGGTGCACCGCGGGATCGATCCGCGACAGCGGGAGGCGACGTGACCGCGCGGCCGCCCCGGCGGCGTCTGGCCTGGCTCGGCAGACTGTGGGCGACCTCGACCGGTCGCTTCGGTCTGATCGTGGTGGCCTCGATCGGACTGGTCGCGCTGGTCTCGCTGTTCTGGACGCCGTTCCCACCCGGGCAGATCGATATCGCCGCGCGCTGGTCGGGGCCCGGCTGGCCGCACCTGCTCGGCACCGACAACTCCGGTCGCGACATCCTCAGCCTGCTGATGGCCGGGGCTCGCACGACCGTGCTCGTGGCGGCGGGGTCGGGCGCGGTCGCCACGGTCGTCGGCGTGACCCTGGCGGCTCTCGGAGCCTTGACGGGTCGGTGGATGCGCGATGCCGTCGCCGTGGTCGTCGACATCCTGATCGCCTTCCCCGTGCTGCTGATCGCGATCATTATCTCGGCCGTGTGGGGCGGATCGCTCTGGGTCGTCGTCTGGTCGGTAGGGATCGGCTTCGGCGTCAACATCGCGCGCGTCACGCGACCGGAGCTGCGCCGCACGCTGCACAGCGACTTCGTGCTGGCCGGCCGCGCGGCGGGTCTGACCCCCGCGCAGAACCTGGCCCGCCACCTGCTGCCCAACGTCGCCCCCGTCTTCATCGTGCAGCTGTCGTGGTCGATGGCGGTGGCTGTGCTCGCCGAGGCGGGGCTTTCCTATCTGGGCTTCGGCGCCTCGGTGACGGAGCCGTCGTGGGGTCGCCTGCTGGCCGACCTGCAGAGCTACATCACGGTCTACCCCCTGTCGGTGGTGTGGCCGGGTCTCGTGATCACGATCACCGTGCTCGGCCTGAACCTGCTCGGCGATGCAGTGCGCGAGGCCACCGATCCGACGTTGCGCGACACGTCCTCACCCGGCCGGGCATCGGCCGGGAGCGCGCCGATCCCGGAGGTGACCGCATGAGCCTCGTCGTGCGCGACCTCACGATCGAGCTGGGCGGCCGGACGGTCGTCGACCGCATCTCGTTCGAGGTGCCGGACGGCGCACGCGTCGGGCTGATCGGCGAGTCGGGGTCCGGCAAGTCCCTCACGGCGCTCGGGCTCATGGGCCTCCTGCCGGACGGAGCCCGGGCGAAGGGCAGCATCCTCTGGCAGGGCCGCGAGCTGATCGGCATGCGCGACCGCGACCTGGCGACGCTGCGGGGCGACGACATCGGCATCGTCTTCCAGGAACCGCGCACCGCGCTGAATCCGCTGCGGACGGTCGGCAACCAGATCGTGGAATCGCTGCGCATCCACGAGCGCCTGTCGCGCTCCGCGGCGCGGCGTCGGGCAGTCGCGGAGGCGGCGCGGGTGAGCCTGCCCGACCCCGAGCGCATCGTGCGGCGGTATCCCCACCAGCTCTCGGGCGGGCAGCGTCAGCGGGTGGCGATCGCGATGGCGCTCGCCTGCCGGCCCCGACTCCTCATCGCGGATGAGCCGACGACGGCGCTCGATGTGACCATCCAGGCGGAGATCCTCCAGCTGCTGCATCGCCTCGTGCGCGACGAGGGCATGTCGCTGGTATTCATCACCCACGACCTGGCCGTGCTCTCGGGCATCGCCACCCACGGGATCGTTCTCGATCACGGACGGATCGCCGAGACCGCACCGGTGTCCCAGCTGCTCAGTGCGCCGCGCTCCCCCGTGACGCAGGCGCTGCTGCGCGACGCGACCGCCACCATCTGGCGATCGGCCGATCGCCGAGAGGCGGCGGGCTCATGAAGCGCGAGGCCCTCCTCGTCGGCCGGGGGCTCACCCGACGGCATCCGCTGCCCCGCCAGGGCGCGTTCGCGCGCCGCACGGAGACGACGGCGCTCGACGACGCCGACATCGACGTGCGTGTCGGCGAGGCGGTGGGCGTCATCGGCGAATCGGGCTCGGGAAAGTCGACGCTCGTGCGGCTCCTGCTCGGGCTCGACCGCGCGAGCGCGGGCACGGTCACGTTCGACGGGCGAGCGGTGGATGCCGCGGCATCCGCCCGCGCCCTGCACTGGCTGCGGCGCGCGACCGGCGTGGTCTTCCAGGACCCCTACTCCTCGCTCGATCCCCGCATGAGCGTCGGGCGCATCGTCGGCGAACCGCTGTGGGCGCTCGGCATCACCGGCGACCGTCGCGCGCGCGTGCGTGAGGTGCTCGGCCAGGTCGGTCTCGACGCCGCCATGGCGGAGCGCTTTCCGCACGAGTTCTCGGGCGGCCAGCGCCAGCGCATCGCGCTCGCGCGCGCCATCGTCCACCGCCCCCGCCTGCTGGTGGGCGACGAGCCGCTCTCGGCCCTCGATGTGACGGTGCGCGCGCAGATCCTGCAGGTGCTGCGTGACCTGCGCCGCGACGAGGGCATGGCCCTGCTGCTGGTCTCGCACGACATCGGCGTGGTGCAGAACCTCTGCGATCAGGTCGTCGTGATGAAGGACGGCCGGGTGGTCGAAGAGGGGCCTACGGAACGGGTGCTGCTCGAGCCGCAGGCGGCCTACACCCGGCGCCTGCTGGATTCGATCCCCGTGATCGAGCCGGGCGACGGATGAGCGCTCAGCGCCGTGAGAACAGGCCGCGCTTCTTCTTGGGGTGCAGCGACCGCTGCATGTAGACGGTGCCCAGCCACCGCCCGAACTTGAAGCCGACCCGCCCCATCCGGCCCACCTCGTGGAACCCGAGACGCTCGTGCAGCGCGATCGAACCGGCGGCCCCCTTGTCGGAGATCACGGCGACGAGCTCGCGGATCCCCTGGTCTTCGCAGGCCTCGATGAGCGCCTGGAGCAGGTCGCGCCCGAGGCCCTTGCCGGTTGATGCGTGCCCGAGATAGATCGAGCTCTCGACCGTGTACCGGTACCCCGTCTTGCCGGCCCACGGACCCACGTACGCGTAGCCGAGGATCTGACCCGACGGGCTCTCGGCCACCAGGAAGGGCAGCCCGAGCTTGCTCAGGTGCTCGAACTTCTCCCGCCACTGGCGGATGGTCCACTTCTTCTCGTCGAACGTCACGACGGAGTTGGTGACGTAGTAGTTGTAGATCTCGCGGATGTCGGGGATGTCGCGGGCCTCGGCCGGGCGGATGCTGTACGTGAACGGCCGCTCGGGCTCGGGCTGGGCGCGCAGATGCCGCGGGAGGCGCCGGCGACGCTCGTATTCCTCCTCAAGCATGCCGACCAGCCTACGCCGGGATCCGCCAGTCCACGGGGTCCTGGCCCTGCGCGACGAGCAGCTCGTCGACCCGTGAGAACGGCCGGGAGCCGAAGAACCCGCGCGAGGCCGAGAGCGGGGACGGATGCGCGGAGGCCACGACGGGCGTGTCGCCGAGCAGAGGACGCAGCCCGGCGGCATCCCGGCCCCACAGCACCGCGACGAGCGGGCGCCGACGCGCGACCAGCTGCCGGATCGCGTGCTCGGTCACCTTCTCCCAGCCCCATCCCCGGTGGGATGCCGGTGCGCCCGGCGCCACCGTGAGCACGCGGTTGAGCAGCATCACGCCCTGGTCCGACCACGCCGACAGATCGCCGTGCGGCGCGGGGGGCACACCGACGTCGTCGTGCAGTTCCCGGTAGATGTTCGTCAGGCTCCGCGGCAGCGGCCGCACGTGCTTGTCCACCGCGAACGAGAGCCCGATCGGGTGCCCGGGTGTCGGGTAGGGGTCTTGACCGACGATCAGCACCCGCACCTCGTCGAAGGGGCGGTCGAATGCGCGCAGGACGCGCCGCCCCTCGGGCAGGTAGCCGCGCCCCGCCGCCGTCTCGGCACGCAGGCGTTCGCCGAGGGCGGCGATGTGCGGGCCGACGGGCTCGAGCGCGCGCGCCCAGCCGACGTCGATCGTGCCGGCATCCGCCAACTCGGCCAGCGTCATGACCATGGCGTCAGGAGGCGTCCTCGTCGAGCACGGACCCCTGCGCCGACCACGGGAAGTCGATCCACCGTGCGGTGTCCTTCCACGCGTAGTCGGGCGTCGCGATCGTGCCGGGTTTGGTGTACACGGTCGCCGAGCGCACCTCCGCGCCCTGTTCGCGCAGCAGGCGCACCGCCAGGTCGAGCGTGCGTCCGCTGTCGGCCACGTCGTCGACGATCAGCACGCGGCGACCGCCGAGGTACGCCATGTCGAGTTCCGGAGGAAGCAGCTCCGGCGCGTCGAGCACCGTTCCGATCCCCGTGTAGAACTCCACGTTCAGGGCGCCGCAGTTCTTCACTCCCAGCCCGTACGCGATGGCGCCGGCGGGCAGCAGTCCCCCGCGCGCGATCGCGACGACGACCTCGGGCGCGAAGCCGTCCGCGACGATGTCGCGGGCGATTCGGCGACACGCATCGCCGAAGCCTTCCCACGTGAGCACCTCGCGTTCCACGGCCGTCGACCCGATGTCTGTCTGCGTCACGCTCATCGCGCCGCCTGCTCGCCGCGTACGCGCAGCGGTCCGCGCGCGAGCGCATGCTGCGCGGCCTGGGCCACGGGCCGCATCGTGACGAGATCCAGGTTCACGTGCGGCGGCGACGCGAGCGCGTAGGCGATCACATCGGCGACGTCTGCCGCCACGAGCGGCGCCTCGACCGCCTCGTACACCTGGGCGGCCGCGGTCTCGTCGCCCCGCAGCCGGTTGAGTGTGAACTCCTCGGTGTGGACCATGCCGGGCGCCACCTCCACCACGCGGATCGGCTCGCCGTTGAGCTCGAGGCGAAGCGCGTTCACGAGCATCGATTCCCCGGCCTTCGCGGCGTTGTACCCCGCCCCACCCGGATAAGCCACCTGCGCGGCGGTCGAGGTGACGAAGACGGTGTCGGCATGGCCGGAATCGGCCGCCGCCGCCCGCAGGTGCGGCAGGAGCGCGGCGAGAAGAAGCTGGGCCGAGAGCACATTGACCTCGAACATCCACGTCCAGTCGGCCGGGTCGCCGTTCTCGATGCGCTCGGTGCCGCGTGCGCCGCCGGCCACGTGGACGAGCGCGTGCACCGGCCCCGTCTCGGCCAGCCAGGCGGCCAGGGCGTCGACATCCGCCTCGCGCGTCAGATCGGCGGCGAAGACCGCGGCACCCGTCTGCGCCTCGAGGTCCGCGAGCCGGTCCGCGCGGCGCGCGACGCCGACGACGTCCCAGCCCGCCTCGCGCAACGAGCGCACGGTGGCCTCCCCGATGCCCGAGCTTGCACCCGTCACTACCGCTCGTCTGCTCTGCATGGCTCCACGGTACTCGGCTGCGGGGCGCGGGTGGCATCCCGGCGGCGATGGGCAGTGTTACGTAACATGACCCGGCCGTTGTCGGCCCGACGCGCCGTCCGTAGCCTCGCACCAGGCCCGGCGACCGTCGCGGCCGCGATCGACATGCAGGAGAGCGCAATGTCCGCACCCGAGAACTGGCGTTTCGAGACCCAGCAGGTCCACGCCGGCGCGCAGCCCGACCCCACGACGAAGGCGCGTGCCACCCCGATCTACCAGACGACGTCCTACGTCTTCGACAACACCGATCACGCCGCGAATCTGTTCTCGCTCGCCGAGTTCGGCAACATCTACACCCGCATCATGAACCCGACGCAGGACGTCGTCGAGCAGCGCCTCGCCGCCCTCGAAGGGGGCACCGGCGCCCTCCTCGTCGCGAGCGGCCAGGCCGCCGAGACCTTCGCGGTTCTCAACATCGCCCAGGCCGGCGACCACATCGTCTCGTCGAGCTCGATCTACGGCGGCACGTACAACCTGTTCAAGTACACGCTCGCCAAGCTCGGGATCGAGACGACGTTCGTCGAGAACCAGGACGACGCGGACGAGTGGGCCGCCGCGGTGCGCCCGAACACCAAGCTGTTCTTCGCCGAGACGGTGGGCAACCCGCAGATCAACATCCTCGACATCCGCCGCGTCGCCGACATCGCGCACGCCGGCGGCGTGCCGCTCATCGTCGACAACACGATCGCGACCCCGTACCTGATCAAGCCGCTGGAGCACGGCGCCGACATCGTCATCCACTCGGCGACGAAGTTCCTCGGCGGGCACGGCACCGTGATCGTCGACGGGGGAAAGTTCGCCTGGTCGCAGAACGTCGAGAAGTTCCCGGGGCTGACGGAACCGGACCCGTCGTACCACGGCGCCAGCTACACGACGGCGGTCGGCGACGCGCTCGCCTACGTCATCAAGGCCCGCGTGCAGCTGCTGCGCGACCTCGGCTCGTCCATCTCTCCGCAGAGCGCCTGGCTGCTGATCCAGGGCATCGAGACGCTCTCGCTGCGCATGGAGCGCCACGTGCAGAACGCCCAGGAGATCGCCGAGTGGCTCGAGGGTCACGACGATGTCGCGTCGGTGAACTACTCCGGGCTGCCGACGTCGCCCTGGTACGCCGCCGCGAACACCTATGCCCCGAAGGGCGTCGGCGCCGTGCTCTCGTTCGAGCTCAAGGGCGGTGTGCAGGCGGGGCGCGAGTTCGTCAACTCGCTGCAGCTGTTCTCTCACCTCGCCAACATCGGCGATGTGCGCTCGCTCGTCATCCACCCCGCGTCGACGACGCACTCGCAGCTGACCCCCGAGCAGCAGCTCACGTCGGGCGTGACGCCCGGACTCGTGCGCCTGTCGGTCGGTATCGAGAACGTCGAGGACCTCAAGGCGGACCTCGAGCAGGCGCTCGCCGCCGCCCGCAACGTCAACGAGGCCGCCCGCGCCTGACCCCGGCCCACGCCGCGACCGATCGCCCCCACCCCTCACGGTGCGGGGCGATCGTCGTGTGACGGGGCAACCGTTCCCCGTGCGGAAGAATGAACGCATGGATTGGCAGAGCTCCGCGGACACGACACCGGCGTCACCCGTGACGGAGGCCGATGCGCGGATGCTCCTCGGCCGCCCGCCCGCGACCGGGGCATGGCGGGACGGCGACCCGGTCGGCGACCGGCGCTTCGCCGCGCTCGGCACCTTCGTGACCGAGAACTCGGCCGAGCTGCCGGGGGCGCGCCTGGCCTACGAGAGCTGGGGGGAGCTCTCCCCCGCCCGCGACAACGCGGTGCTCATCCTGCACGCGCTCACCGGCGACAGTCACGTGCGTGGCGAGGCCGGCCCCGGGCATCCGAACGCCGGCTGGTGGTCCGACATCGTCGGACCCGGCGCCGCCATCGACACCGACCGCCTGTTCGTCGTCGCCCCGAACATGCTCGGGGGATGCCAGGGATCCACCGGACCGGCGACGATCGCGGCGGACGGCTACGAATGGGCCACCCGCTTTCCCTACCTGACGGTTCGGGACCAGGTGCGGGCTCAGGCGCACCTGGCCGACCTGCTGGGGATCGAGCGGTGGGCAGCCGTCATCGGCGGCTCGATGGGAGGAATGCACGCCCTCGAGTGGGCCGTCGGCCTGCCCGACCGCGTCGAGCGCGCGGCCATCATCGCCGCGCCACCACTGACCACCGCCGACCAGATCGCCCTCAACTCCGTGCAGCTCGAGGCCATCGCCGTCGACCCGCGCTTTCAGCACGGCCAGTACTACGACAGCGCCGACGGCGACGGCCCGCACCGCGGGCTCGCGCTCGCGCGGCGCATGGCGCTGCTGAACTATCGCAGCCCCACCGAGCTGAACCAGCGCTTCCAGCGCTCGTGGCAGTCGGGCGTGAGCCCGCTCGGGCGCGGCGGCCGATTCGCCGTGGTGTCGTACCTCGACTTCCACGGCAACCGCTTCACCCGGCGTTTCGACGCGAACAGCTACGTCACGCTCGTCGAGGCGATGAACTCCCACGATGTCGGCCGCGATCGCGGCGGCGTCGAAGAGGCGCTCTCACGCGTCACGGCGCGCACCCTCGTGCTCGGCATCGACAGCGACCGGCTCTTTCCCGTGGACGGCCAGCATCGCATCGCGCGCAGCATCCCGCACACCATCGGCGGTGACGAGGCGACCGTGATCACGAGCGACTTCGGGCACGACGGATTCCTCATCGAGACACCCGTCGTCGCGGCGCACCTGCGCGAGCTGCTCGAGGCCTAGTAGTACTTGGTTAGGTGGGTCCGGCGCGTTGGCAGTAGGGGCAGCAGCTGAGGAGGCGGGTGACCGCGGTTT
>NZ_JANGEX010000023.1:0-15459 GCF_033792225.1 Microbacterium sp. LRZ72 | reverse complement strand
TCCATCATCCGGGAGACCTCGACGCCTATCCCGCCAACCACGCGCTCAACCGACCACACTCTCGTTCACGAAGAGCCACCAATGGTCGCTGGGCGAGCTCGTCATCGACAAATAGTGGGACATCCATTCAGGTAGTGGAACGTCCGTTTGGGCGGCGTCCCACCATGTGTCAGTGCGGCGCTCCATCAGCGACCAATAGTGGGACATGTCTCGCTTGCCCTCCACAAGGGGAGCCGGCGCCGAGGAGCCACCGGCACACCCAGGAGCCAGGGTCACAAGAGAAGCAGAGTCGAGTCCCTATCGGGGGTGGGGCGATCAACACGTGAGCTGATCGAGGCGCGAATGCCCACCGCACCCCCGCCCCGCCGACCGCGGACGAGCGAAGCGCCGCCGAGCAGTCAGCCCGGCGGCGCTTCCCCTGCCGCGTGGTAGAAGGCCCTGCATGTCAGGCGATGACGTGCTTCGGAATGTCGCGCAGGTAGATCTCGACGGTCTTGGGCCCGATGCCTTTCATCTCCTGCAGTCGTTTCGAGAGCTCCTCGCGCGATCCCGAGGTGTGCACGAGCTTCGAGACCGTGCCGTACTCGTCGACGATCCGCGCCATCACCTCGTGCAGCTCGTCGGTCATGATGTAGTCGATGCGGGCATAGCCGGCCTCGTCGAGCACCGCGCGCAGCTCCTCACGGCCCCACTCGGCGTACTTCTGCGGACTGGTCAGGCCGTGCGAGATGAGCGCGCGATACGCGTCGGCGCCCACGGACTGCTGCACAGGCCGCCCGAACAGCATGCTGGCGACGAGCCACCGGTACAGCGATTGCGGCGTGTCCTTGCCGAGGTTGATTCCCAGATCGTCGGCGTGGATGACCATGTGTGCGCTCCCTTCCCTCGGAGCGGCCAGAGTATGGGGCTGTCAGGCGAAGCCGCCAGCCCCTTACCCGGACGCGTGCCGCGCCATAGAATCGGCGCGAGCACCGGGCCTCACCGCGGCGCGCGCGGACACGGGTGCCGGAGCGGCGGGCGAGCATGGCGGCGGAGCAGCGGGGGACGGATCGACCGATCGTATGCGTCGCGGGAGGTGGTCCCGCGGGCATCGTGCTCGGCCTGCTGCTGGCGCGCGCCGGCATCCGCACGACCGTGCTCGAGAAGCACGAGGACTTCTTCCGCGACTTCCGTGGCGACACCGTGCACCCCTCGACGATGAACCTCATCGACCAGCTCGGGCTGCGCACGGCCTTCGATGCGATCCCGCCCAAGCCCCTCCCCGTCCTCGACGCGGTCATCAACGGCGTGCGGCTGCACGCGATCGATTTTCGGATGCTGCCGCCGCCGAACCGCTTCGTCACCCTCATGCCGCAGGGCGATCTGCTCGACATGCTCGCGGCCGAGGGTGCGCGGCATCCGGGTTTCGATCTGCGCATGGGCACCGAGGTCACGGGGGTGCTCACTCGCGCGGGCCGGGTGAGCGGGGTGCGGGCGCGAACCGCGGAGAGCGAGCACCTCGAGATCGAGGCGGACCTCGTCGTGGGCGCGGACGGGCGCGGCTCGGCGCTGCGCGGCGCCCTCGGGTTGAGGCCGAAGACGTACGGCGTGCCGATCGATGTGGTCTGGTTCCGGCTGCCGGAGCCCGACGCGCCCATGCCCGACACCTTGATGTGGGCGAGCGCCGAGGGGCTGATCGTCACCATCCCGCGTCCGGGTTACTACCAGTGCGGCATGTTGATACCGAAGGGCTCGCTCGAGGACGTGCGTCGAGGCGGCATCGCGGCGTTCCGCGAGCGCGTGGGCGCGACCGTGCCCCGGCTGCGCGATGCGACCGCGGCCCTGACCTCACTCGACGAGGTGGCGCTGCTGTCGGTGCAGATCGACCGCCTGGCGCGGTGGTGGCGTTCCGGCGCGCTCTGCATCGGCGACGCCGCCCACGCCATGTCGCCGGCGTTCGGCGTGGGCATCAACTATGCGGTTCAGGATGCCGCCGCCGCCGCGAACGCGCTCGTGCCTGCGCTCGCCGGGGCGGAATCACACGCCGCGCTCGATACCGCGTGTGCGGCCGTGCAGCGACGCCGGGCGCTGCCCACCGCCGCGATGCAGCTGCTGCAGCGCGGCCTGCATCGCACGATCGCGACGGGACGCGGTGTGCAGCTGCTCGACAACCCGCCCACGCGGGTGCAGCGTGCGGTGATCCGCGCTCTGCTCCCGGGGCTGCGGCCCGTCGCCGCGCGCGTCGTGGGGTACGGATTCCGCCCCGAGCGGCTCCCCGCCACAGCAGGCCCCTTCGAGCGGGGTGCCGGCGGGGAGGCCGCGGGAGGGGCCGATCACGCCGCCGGGTGAAGCAGCACCTTCGTCCAGCCGTCGTCGCGCTTGTCGAAGTGGTCGTAGGCGTCGGGCGCCTCGTCGAGCGCCAGCTCGTGCGAGACGATCAGCGCGGGGTTGGCCCTGCCCTGGATGATGAGGTCGCGCAATTCGCGGTTGTACTTCTTGACGGGGCACTGCCCGGTGCCGATCTTCAGGCCCTTCTCGAATGCGGCGCCGAAGTTGAAGGCGTAGCGGCCGGCCTTCGCGTCGTCGGTCGCCGCCTGCGGGTCCTGCGAGACGTAGACCCCCACGACGCCGAGCGCCCCGGTGGCGCGGACGACCTTGACCAGTTCGTCGAGCACCATCTCGGGGTGCTCCTCGCCGGTGTGGTCGTGCGCCTGGTAGCCGACCGCTTCGATGCCGCAGTCCGCGCCGGCGCCGCCCGTGGCGTCGAGCACGGTCTGCTCGACGTCGGTCTTCGAGAAATCGATCGCCGTGGCGCCGAAGCGCTCCGCCAGCGCGAGCCGGTCGGGCTCCTTGTCGACCACCATCACCTGCGCCGCGCCCTTGATCATCGCGCTGTGCGCGGCCATCAGACCCACGGGACCTGCGCCGAAGACGACGACCGAGCTGCCGGAGCGCACGTGCGCGAGCTCGGTGCCGTGGTATCCGGTGGGAAATATGTCGGAGAGCATGGCGAAATCCGCCTCGAACTGGTCGCCCTGCGGCAGCTCGAGCAGGTTGAAGTCCGCCCACGGCACCCTCAGGTACTCCGCCTGGCCGCCCTGGAAGGGCCCCATCATCGGGTATCCGTAGCCCGCGCCCGGCATGCCGGAGGGGTTGGCCCGTTGGCACGCAGATGTGTATCCCTCGTTGCAGTTGCGGCACGTGCCGCAGGCGATGTTGAACGGCACCGAGACGCGGTCGCCGACCTTGATCCGCTCCACACCCGGTCCCGTCTTGACGACGACGCCAGTGTTTTCGTGACCGATGATCATGCCCTCGTCCATCGGGGCGCGCCCTTCGTACGGGTGCAGGTCCGATCCGCAGATGTTGGTCGTGGTGATCTGGACGATCGCGTCGAGGGGCTTCTCGATCTGGGGCTCGGGGGCATCCTCGATGCGCACGTCGTACGGGCCGCGATAGACGAGTGCCTTCATGGTGAATCCCTTCCGTCGCCCACGTATCTCGCCGGCGACGGTGGGTAGTCAAGGACTCCGGATGCCGCGGGGGGACCCCCTTGACAGCAGTCGTGCTTCGACCGGCGGGGTGCGGAGGGCAAGAGTAAGGGCCGGTCGGAGAGGCTTCCGACCGGCCCTTGTCCCTTGCACCAAGAGTGTCCTGCAATCACATGTCGGTAGCTGCCACAGCAAAACAACTACCTTGCGTGAACTCTATAACGGATAGGTAACGGCAGGCAAGGGTTTCTCGTTATCTCTTTGTGATCTTCTGTGCCGAGGTTCACGTGCCAAGAATTCGTGGGTGCTGCCGAAGGCTCTCAATCGCTTGACGACCAGACCTTGCGTGGTTCCTGCGCCGAAGCGGGAGCGGCCGTCCAGCTGCGGAGCAGGTCAAGGGCGTCCGCGGACGGCGATCCCGTCTCCGCGAGGTATGTCGCGAGCCGAATCTTGGGTGCGGACGGGAGGGTCAGCGTCTGGTAGATGAGGGACATTTCGCCGACGACGGGGTGGGCGATGCGTTTTGTGCCGGCGGTGTGGGTGCGGACGGTGTGGCTTCCCCACCACGTGCGGAACTCGCTGCTTCGGGTCGCGAGTTCCCCGACGAGTGCCGCAAGCTGCCGGTCGCTGGGGTCGTGGCCGGCGAGCAGCCGCATCGCGGAGACCGACTCGCGTGCCACAGCATCCCAGTCGGGGTAGAACGATTGAGACCTCGGATCGAGGAACAGGTAGCGGGCGGTGTTTACCGGCGCGGCGTTGCCGGGGAACAGGTGTGGGAAGAGTGCTCGACCGAGCGGGTTGGACCCCACGGGGTCGCCGAGTTTGGACAACGCGACGACAGGGACATCGCGCATGGTGTCCATGAGCTGGACGAGCTGGGGCGACAAGCGCGTGTCGGCTTTGCTGCGGGCGGGTCTGCGGGTTGCGCCGGTGGCGTTGCGTGCGAGGTCGAACAGGTGCTGCGATTCCGCGTCGCCCAGTTGGAGTGCGTTCGCGAGGGCGTAGAGGACGCTTTCGGACACGCCGCTGAGGTCGCCGCGTTCCATGCGCGTGTAGTAGGCGGTGCTGACTCCGGCGAGTTGGGCGACTTCTTCGCGGCGGAGCCCGGGTACCCGCCGCTCGCCACCGAACGCGGTGAGACCGGCCTTCTCGGGGGTGATGCGTCCGCGCAGCGCGGTGAGGAACTCTTGTACCTCGTGCCTGGTGTCCATGCTTCGACGCTAAACCTCGCGACGGCGGTCGCGGCAGTCACCAGCGTTCACCCCCACCGATCGCGTGGAATTGTTCGGGGGTGAATGCTGGTGACTCTCACTCCGGGCGCGGTCGGACGTAGCGTCGGAGACATGACTGCTTCCACCCATACCCTGAACAACGGCGTCGAGATCCCCGCGATAGGGCTTGGCGTCTTCCAGACCCCTCCCGACGAGACGGTCGCCGCCGTCGTTGCAGCGTTGCAGGCCGGGTACCGACACATCGACACCGCTGCCGCGTACGGCAACGAGCGTGAGGTGGGCCAGGGCATCCGCGAATCGGGCGTTCCCCGCGAGGAGATCTTCATCGAGACGAAGGTCTGGATCAGCGACTTCGGCTACGACGAGACGCTGCACGCGTTCGAGAAGAGCGCGGCGAAGCTGGGGGTCGATCAGATCGACCTGTTGATCCTGCATCAGGCGTTGCCGTCGGAGTTCGACAAGACCGTTGGCTCTTACAAGGCGCTGGAGAAGCTGCTGGCGGACGGAAAGGTTCGCGCGATCGGTGTCAGCAATTTCATGGTCGGGCATCTGGCCGACCTGCTCGCGCAGACCGACGTCGTGCCCGCCGTGAACCAGATCGAGGTGCACCCCTACTTCCAGCAGCCCGAGGTGCAGGCCTTCGGCACCGAGCACGGCATCCTCACTCAGGCGTGGTCGCCGATCGGGGGCATCACGTCCTACCGCGAGTCGGCCAAGCGCAGCTTCGACGAGCCCGTCATTCTCGCGATCGGCGAGAAGTACGGCAAGTCGGCCGCGCAGGTGATGCTCCGCTGGCACATCCAGAACGGCATCCAGGTGATCCCCAAGTCGACCAAGCCGGAGCGTATCGCCGAGAACTTCGACGTGTTCGACTTCGAGCTCACCACCGAAGAGATCGCACAGATCGACGCACTGGACACCGGTGAGCGCGGCGGGCCCGAGCCCGAGGACGTCACGCTGGAAACCTTCGGGCGCCCGATCCCCGAAGCGTGACTGCAGGGGCGCGCGGCTCACCGCCGCGCCCCACTCCCACCCCATGATCGCCATGCCCACACCCTCCACCGGCAGCCGCGTCCTCGTCGCCTACTTCTCCCGGGCAGGGGAGAACTATTGGAACGGTGGCCGGCGTGATCTGGAGACCGGAAACACCGACGTGCTGGCCGGGTTGATCTCCGAACGGATCGACTGCGACGTGTATCGCATCGAACCGGCCGAGCCGTACTCGGACCGTTACGACCCGACCGTGGCGCGCAACGTCGCCGAGCAGAACGATGACGCCCGCCCCGCGATCGCCGGCACGCTGCCTGACCTGTCCGGCTACGACACGGTGCTCCTGGGCAGCCCCATCTGGAACGTGCAGCCGCCGATGATCATGGCGACGTTCGTTGAAGGAGTCGATCTGACCGGCACCTCACTGCACGCGTTCGTGACATACGCCGTCAGTGGACTCGGCTCCACCGCATCGTTCTACCGCGACCTGAACACGGGCGCGGATCTCCGCGACGGCTTGGCCGTCCGTGGTGAAGAAGTCCGCGAGCCAGCAGCCGGTGCTGACGTTGATCAGTGGCTGCGCGCCGCCGGCCTCATCGAAAGTTGGACATCATGACCGACCCTCAGCTGACCGTCCTGGTCGTCCGCTCCACCGGCTCCACCGGCAGCATCGGCCGATACGTCGTACACGAAGCCCTCTGACGTGGGCACCGCGTCCGCGCGCTCGTCCGCAGCGCCGACCGCGCCGCCGCGGTGAACGCGGGCGCCCAGGCCGTCGTCGGCGACCTCACCGACGCCGCGACCTCACCGACGTCGCGACCCTTGAACGGGCGGTCGAGGATGTGGACGCGGTGGTCTTCACCCACGGCGACAACAGCAACGCCGAAGCGGTCGACTACGGCGCCGTCCGAAATGTGCTCGACGCGCTGGCCGGCCGGCACGTGCGGATCGCGCTGAGGACGACCTCGAGCTCGTCGCCGCTCGAGGCGCCGAACAGGACGACCTCGGCCCGGTGCTCGCCGTACTCCCGACGGCATGCCCCCGCCATCGACGAGAACACCTGCAGCCTCGAGCGCGAGCGCAACGGCGCCGCTGTGGCAGTCGTCGTCGGCGGAGCCCTACCGGCGCTGTTTCCGGGTGCTCCCGTGCCCGTGGGACGCCGGATATAGCCGGTGGCAGAACCAACTACCCAGTGTTACTATCTACCAGTACCTAGCAAAACTGAGTAAAAGGCGGACCCGATGGGCAAGCAGGCGACCGAGATGCTCAAGGGCGTGCTGGAGGGGATCGTGCTCGCGATCCTGTCGGCCCGCCCCGCCTACGGGTACGAGATCACCTCGTGGCTGCGCGAGCAGGGATTCGCCGACATCGCCGAGGGCACCGTGTACGCGTTGCTGGTGCGGGTTGAACAGCGCGGCCTCGTCGACGTCGAGAAAGTGCCGTCCGAGAAGGGGCCGCCCCGCAAGGTGTACTCCCTCAACGCACAGGGGCGCGATCACCTCACCGAGTTCTGGAGGACCTGGAGCTTCCTCACCGACCGTCTTGCACAGCTCCGCGAAGGGCAGGGATGACGATGGCCGCCAAGTGGATCGAAGTGATAACCGGGTCGCTCGAAGACAAGAAGCGCTACCGGCGCTACAAGGCGCGCGTGAGTGCGCTTCCCGAGAGCCACCGCACGGCGGCCACCGCACTGGAGCGCTATCTGATGTACGCGGGTGCGATCACGGTCGGCGACACGATGCTGCGGATGCTGGACGACCTCGCGGACCTGTTCGAGCAGGGCGCGGCCGATGGCACTCCCGTCCGCGAGATCGTCGGCGACGACCCGGTGGAGTTCGGCGAGACCTTTCTGCAGAACTACTCGGACGGACAGTGGATCAACAAGGAGCGCCGGCGCCTCGTCGAGGCGATCGAGCAGGCCGAGACGGACGACGGCGAGTCATCCCGGTGAGCGCCACGACGGCCGCGGCGCCTGCCATCCATGTGCGGGGACTCGAGAAGTCGTTCCCCCGCGTGCCGGTGCTGCGCGGTGTGGACCTCGACGTCGCGCGCGGCGGCATCTTCGCTCTGCTCGGCTCGAACGGGGCCGGCAAGACGACGCTCGTCAAGATCCTCTCGACACTCCTGCATGCGGATGCCGGGACGGCGAGCGTCGTCGGGTTTGATGTCGCCGCCGAGCCCGAGCGGGTGCGGCGGTCGATCAGCCTCACCGGCCAGTTCGCCGCCGTCGATGAGGTGCTCACGGGTCGCGAGAACCTCGTGCTCGTCGCGAGGCTGCGGCACCTGCGCGGCGCCGGAGAGATCGCGGACGACCTGCTCACGCGCTTCTCGCTCGCCGACGCGGGGGACCGCCGCGTGGGGACCTACTCGGGTGGCATGCGCCGCCGGCTCGACATCGCGATGAGTCTGATTGGCGACCCGCCGGTGGTCTTTCTCGACGAGCCGACGACCGGGCTCGATCCGCAGGGGCGCGCCGACGTCTGGCAGGCCGTCGCCCGGCTCGCCGAAGGCGGCACGACTGTGCTGCTCACGACGCAGTACCTCGACGAGGCCGAGCATCTTGCCGACCGCATTGCGATCCTGCACGAGGGACGCATCATCGCCGACGGCACCCTCGCCGAACTGAAGCAGCTTCTGCCGCCTGCCGAGGTGGAGTACGTCGAGAAGCAGCCGAGCCTGGAGCAGGTCTTCCTGGCCATCGTCGGCGACGAGGGCGCAACCCACTCCCCGGATGGGGAACGATCATGACCGCTCACGCACTCGGCGACACCGGCACGCTCACCGGACGCTCGCTGCGCCACATCCTCCGCAGCCCCGACACGATCATCACCACCGCGATCACGCCCGTCGCGCTGATGCTGCTGTTCGTGTTCGTCTTCGGGGGCGCCGTCACCACCGGATCCGACGAGTCCTACGTCGACTACCTGCTGCCCGGCATCCTGCTCATCACGATCGCCTCGGGCGTCGCATACACCGCGTACCGGCTGTTCCTCGACCTGCAGGGCGGCCTGTTCGAGCGTTTCCAGTCCCTGCCGATCGCTCGATCGAGTGCGCTGTGGGCGCACGTGCTCACCTCGCTGGTCGCGAACGTGGTCTCGCTGGCGCTCGTGGTCGGTGTGGCCCTGCTGCTCGGGTTCCGCACGGGCGCGTCGATCGGCGCGTGGCTGGCGGTCGCCGCCATCCTGCTCCTGTTCACGCTGGCGCTCACCTGGATCGCCGTGATCGCCGGTCTGTCGGCCAAGAGCGTCGACGGCGCGAGCGCCTTCAGCTACCCGCTGATCTTCCTGCCGTTCGTCAGCTCGGCGTTCGTGCCCACCGACTCGATGCCGGGCCCGGTCGCGTGGTTCGCCGAGAATCAGCCGGTGACGTCCATCGTCGACACGATCCGCGCGCTCTTCGCCGAGCAGGCTCCCGGCACAGAGATCTGGATCGCCCTGGCCTGGTGCGCCGGCATCCTGATCGTCGCCGTCGCTCTCGCCTCCGTGGTCTATCGGCGACGGATGAACTGAGCACGGATGCCGCCTGCGGGCGAAACGTGCCGTTACATCAGTCGACGCGAAAAGGCAACGGGAGTCCCTTATCGACAGCAGGCTTGCAGACTCGCGGCCAAGCGCGTGATGCGCGTGTTGCACATCGATACAGGAGGCAACGATGGTCCGGAACAATCCCGGTGACACCCGCGGCAAGCAGTCGCACGTCACCGACACCAGCAAGCACGACGCGACGAGAGAGTCGCTCATCGGCACCGACCACCACGGTCGCTCGAACATCTCATGGGGCGCGATCATCGCGGGGGTGATGACCTTCCTCGCGGTCACCGTGCTGCTCTCGCTCGTGACAGCGGGCATCGGTCTGGCGGGATCGGGGATCGGGGCGGCGATCTGGAGCATCGTGACGCTGTTGCTCGCGCTCCTCGCGGCGGGCTTCGTCGCCGGTGCACTGTCTGTGCGCAGCGGACTCTTGCACGGGTTCCTCACCTGGGCGACCTCCTTGGTCGTCGCTCTCGCACTGACGGTGTGGCTGGGTGCAAGCGTGCTCGGCGCCGTCGGTGGCATCGCCAACACCGTCGCCTCCTCCGCGGGCGAGGCAGTCTCGATCACGCAGATCGATCAGCTCATCGAAGACGTTCGAAGCAGCATCCAGGACGAGGACGTCGACCAGGCCCAGGAGACGCTCGACGAGGCCGGGCAGGCGGCTGCCGACACCGCGCAGGCGAGTGCCTGGTGGGGCTTCGTGGGTCTGCTGCTCGGAGCGATCGTCGCAGCGGTCGGCGGCATGCTCGGCACACGCACCGTGGTTCCCACCCACGAGAGGGAGACCACGCGCGTGACCACGACCCGCTGACGGTCGCGTTCGCGCCCGCACCCGCGGCGTCGGTGCTTCTGCGCATCGGCGCCGCGGGTAGGGTGTGACGGCAGCGACGGGAGGCGGCCGCATGATCGCTCGGTTCGAGGAGCTCGACTGGCAAGAGACGCGGATGGGCGAGCTCACCCTCCGCTGCCGCACCGATGCCGACTCGGGCGAGCTCATCTATGAGGTGAAGCTCGGCGACGAATACCTGATGTCGAGCCTGTTCACCGTCGCCGAAGTAGAGCTCGCCACCCTCGGCCTCGCCGCCGCGCAGGGCGAGGGGCTGCAGGTGCTGGTCGGGGGACTCGGCCTCGGCTACACGGCGGCTGCCGCCCTGGCCGATGATCGCGTGAGCCGTCTCGACGTGATCGACGCGCTGCCCGCGGTGATCGGATGGCACGAGAAGCAGCTGCTTCCCGTCTCGGCCGGCCTCGTGGGCGACCCGCGGACAACCCTCGTGCATGACGACTTCTTCGCTGTCGTGCGCCGGATGCCGCAGCCCGGCGACGCGTCGTACGACGCGATCCTGCTCGACGTCGACCACTCACCCCGCCACACGCTCGACCCCAGCCACGCCGACCTCTACACGGCCGAAGGGCTCAGCTCGCTCGCACGGCACCTGGCCGAGGGCGGCGTCTTCGCCCTCTGGTCGGACGACCCGCCCGACGATGCGTTCATGACGACACTCGGCACGGTCTTCGACGAGTTCCGCGCACACGAGGTGCGGTTCGACAACCGCCTCACCGGTGGCACGTCGTCGAACACGGTCTACGTCGCCCGGGGCGTCACGTCGCGTTGAGCGCCAGCATCCACGCCGTGCCGAAGCGGTCGGTGAGCATGCCGAAGCGGCCGCCCCACGGCGGCGTCTCGAACGGCATGTTCACCGTGCTGCCCTCGGCGAGGGCATCCCAGTAGCGCTCCAGCTCGGCCTCGTCGTCTCCGTTGATCGCGATCGACATGCCTGCGGGCGGGGTGTACGGCATCGAGCTCGGCGTGTCCGAGGCCATGAGCACGAACCCCGACGGGCTCTCGAGCTGGCCGTGCATGACGAGGTCGTTGTCGCCGGGGTCCTGCCCCATGTCGTACGACGCGAATGTGTCGATGGTCAGCTCGCCGCCGAAGGCGCTGCGGTAGAACTCGAGGGCCTCGCGCGCGTTGCGCTCGAAGGTGAGGTACGGGTTGAGGCGGGTCATTCGAGGCTCCCTGGGGTGCGGCCGTGGCGACGGCGGCGACGCCGCACGGTCGGCGGGCAGCACCAGTGTGGTCCCGGCCTCCGGCATCCGCAAGACCCGCGTCAGCGCGTGTCGTCGGCCTCTGTTCCGGGCTCTGTCTCGGCCTGCGCCTCGGCATCGGTCTCGAGGATGCTGCGCATCGTCTCGAGCGTGATGGGCTGGCTCGTCCCGTCTGCTGACTCGTGCACGGCGAAGTCGATGCCGAGGTCGCCGAGGTAGGCGACGGTCTTCTCGAGGCGGGGTGCGACGTCGACGTGGTCGGTGCCGAACAGGTGGGCCGTGAACACGGGCTCGCCGGCGAGGATGGAGCGGCGCAGCTCGGTGGAGGCCCGCCCCGTGATGCGGTACAGCGCTTTCAGCACCTCGCTCGGCAGATCGGGCCGGCCGGTGAGAGTGAGCGAGAGCGAGGGCTCGGCGGCGGTCATGGCATCCATCCCAGCACATCAGCGGCGCCGGGGCGTGTTCTGGTCGCTGCCCTCACCGGGCCGTGTGCTCGTCGGGGAGCAGCTCGAAGACCGCAGCCTCGGTGCGCGCGCCGTTCACCTGCAGGGCGATCGCGTGCGCTCCCGGGTGGTACCGGCGCGTGGTGATCGGGCGGAACGAGTGGGCGCGGTCGATCGTGAACACCTCCCAGGGCGCGAGTTCTCGCGCGGCGAGCTTGAAGGTCTTGGTCGTCTGCGTGCCGTTGGCCTTGCGGTGGAACACGACGTAGTCGATCGCCACCCGGGCGACGGCCGCACCCGCATTGCGGATCGACCCGGTGAACCGCACGGTGCCCCCGAAGGGGACTGAATCGGCATCGAGCACCGGCCCCGCGACCTCGAGGGCCGCGGCCGTGAATCCGAGCAGCGCCAGGGCGTCGGCGTCGCCACGCTTGACCAGCGTGCGCAACGCGTGACGCACCACGGATGCCGTCGTGTCGGCTGGCTGCGCCAGCCACCGCTCCGCCGTCTCGACCACGAGCGCCGGGTTGTCACGGCTGATGTCGTTCAGGTGGTTCGCGACCGACCGGCGCACCACCTCGTCGGAATCGCGATACAGCGCATCGAGGATCGGGATGGTGCATCGCGTATCGCGCGCCAGCGCCGGCACCCGCACCGCCCACGGCAGGTACAGGCGGGTGCTCTCGCTCGCCAGTCGGCGCACCGCAGGGTCGTCGGATGACGTCCAGGTTCGGGCGTGGTCGAGGGCGCGGCCGAGGTCGGCGCGCAGCATGGTGCGGATAGCGAACTCGGCGGTCAGGCGGCCGGTCAGCTCGGCCAACAGCGCCATGCCGTCATCGAACGCGGCGGTGCTGCCGTCGGCGACCGCCCGCGCTGCGATCGCGCCGGTCACCGGCCAGATGAGCCAGCCGGTGAACTCCGGGGAGCGGGCCGCGGTGCGAACCACGCGCGCGAGCGTCGCGTAGTCGCCGGGGACGTCGGCGAGCAGGGCGTCGCGCAGCAGATCGGCGCGTTCGCGCAGCGGCAGCGGCGCGAGTGATTCCGACGCGACGGAGAGAGCCGCGGCATCCGTCTCGGCGTGCGCCGCGCGGATCACTTCGGTGAGCGTGTGAGCGGCGTCGGTGCCGAGGAGCTCATCGGCGAAGGGCATGTGACCAGTTCTACCGGGTGGCGCCGACGTCGGCGTCGCAACTCATCGGCATCTCGATCACTTCGAATATCGCGGGCGAATACCAGCGCTCGCGGTCGCCGCGACCATGGGTGCCAAGCGACCGGAGCCAGCCCCTGGACTCGGCATCCTTGATGAGTCTTCGCGCTCCTTGATTCGTCAGTTCGAGTTCCCTCTCGACCGATTTCACAGTGACGAAGGGGTTGCGAACGACGGTGTCCACCAGGCGAGGCAGGCTGGAGCGTTCCTTGATCTCTTCTACAACAGATACGCGCTTTCGATTGGAGCGTGGGAGGGAACGGGCAACTGCAGTTGGAGCGTGCGGCTGACGCGCCAACCGAATATCGAAACAGTTGCAACGTCAGTCGGTTGGTCGTCACGACGTGACTCTTTCCGCGTCTACGTCGAGAAGCGATGCATCAGTTCGGCCACTGCGGAACCACTGCCGGCGCCGAGCCGGCCGGCGTTCGTCGCCCAGGCGACACCGGCGGCTTATGATCGAGCCGTTTCGACTCGCTTCGCTCGCTCAACGAACCGGTCGAAGGCCGTCGTCCCCCGAGTGTCGACCCCGGGACCTCACGATTTCAGTTGTATGCGGCGGGTTTGTGGATGCTCACGAGTGCTCGTCTGCCGCGTGATTTCGCGGAAGTCGCGCTCGTTGGTGGTGGCTGGTTCTCGATGGTTTCAACCGAGTTCCCGGCCCGGGACCGGCCCGAAACTCGCCGACCCAATACCGGCCCGTCGCAGGCGGGCCGCGGACGCCCCGCTGCGCGTGTCTACTCGTCAGAGTCGTCCGAGGTTACGCGCTGCGCGTACGTAGGCGTCGAGGCTGGCTCGATACCCCACGGCGACGGCCTGGATGGTGCTGGGGTTCTCTTCGTTCGGCAGGAGCCGGTAGACGAGTCGGAACCGCGGCCGCGTCTCTCGAGGATCGAGATCGAAGTAGACCTTGCGGCAATCGCTCAGATCCGCGGTGCCTTCGCGCTCCTCGAGGGGAAGACCGGATAACTCTCCACGCGCGAGATCTGCAAGGAGACCGAACACTCGAACAGCGAGCGGGTGCGAGTTGGCAAGCTTTCCTCCCTCTCCCTGAACGAGAGCGGCCAGGTCGTCACCGAAACCGGGTTTGACGGCGTCGAGCTTAAAGCTCACAGCACGCTGAGGTCGACACCAAAGCGGGCGGCGACGTCGGAGAGAGGCTCGCTCTCCATAGTGCGACGCTCGCGAACGATCGCAGCGATCTCCTCATCGTCGACACGAGAGAGCAGTTGGTCGACGAGTGCATACGGGACGACTGCAGCTTCGGCCTTTCGATGGGACCCGAAGACGAGGATCTCGGGTTCTGCGCCGGCGCGATATGTCTCGAGAGCGTGACCGAGCTGGCCGCGGGCTTCGCGGAACGACAGGATCGGAGTCGGGGGAGTCATGCACCTAGTATACAAAATGCGCACACAAATGCGCTCGCATGGTTCCATCTCAACGAGTAGGCTACAGAAGCTCGGTCACATGCGAACCGCGCATCCCACTCGTTGAGTACCTTCGCGCGCACCTCGGCGAGTGTGAAGTCGAGCGCCCGCAGCTTGCCGTCCACGCGGCTGATCGCCTCAATGCGATGAAAGCGTTCGCCGTAGACCTCGGCGAACCGAGCCATACCGTGCAGCTTCCACGCCGCGTCCGGCAGCCAGTGCCCGTGCGGGTGGACGATACTCGCGCGCACACCGTCCTCGGTGTCGACGATGAAGAGGAAATCCGGCCGGAGCGTACGCCAGTCGCCGTGGGAGTCTCGATACGCGATGCTCATCGAGCCCCGCCGCCGGTTGGGTTGCGGTACCAGTCGAGCGCGCCGTGGCGCGTCATCTCCGTGTCGAGTACCTCGATTTCGTCGGGCTCTAGCCTGCCGACGGGGAACATGCCCTCAGTGTCGGAGAGCAGATGTCGAGCGCGTCGCTCAAGGAACTCTTCGCTTCCGCTGCCTGCTCGCTTCATCTCGTCCTGGCGGTCCTTCGGCAGAGCCATCGAGATGAGCTGAGGCTCGGTGCTCATGGCGGTGATCTCCGCGTAGAGGCTCTGCCGTTACTCGGGTAGTCCCTTGGTCGCAACGCGGTGCTCGTCGAGCCACTCCTTGGAGGTGGAGTCGGCCTCCTCGTCGAGCTTCGCGCGGGTCTGGGGAAGCATCGCCAAGGCCGCGATCCGGACATATGCCTCGCGGTAGTCGTCCGCGTCATCGGCGTCGGCGCGAATGCTGAGGTTTAGGTTGACTCGTGCCGCGATCCGAGTGCACGGTGACGTCGGTGGGCATCCCGCGCCGATTTACGGCGTCGGTGAGCGCGTTCACCGCGAGCCCGGCTCCTATCCGGCCGTGCGAGAAAATCGGCCACGATCGGCGTCGTTGAACTGACGGAATCCGGGGGAAACCGGCCCCAGACCGGCCCGAGCTCGATGCCGAGGGCGTCTCGCCTCGGCGCGCTCGCTCAATGGACGGCAGTTTCGCTCGCTCAGCCCGAATCCACCGATGGGTCGGGCGGTGGTGGTGGGGTCTTGATCGGGGTCGGGTTGGTGGTGTTGGGCAGGCGT
>NZ_JANGEX010000022.1:0-19767 GCF_033792225.1 Microbacterium sp. LRZ72 | reverse complement strand
CACTATTTTCCCTGATCGGAAAGGCATTCTCTCTTTAACGCGCCGCAACCCTTCGCACACCTATCGGTGGATCCAGGATAAACCACAGGTCGTTCGTCGAGTTGTCCCAGATGGGGCTGATTCACTAACAAATGTTATTCAACTCCATGCTCTGTGCAATCGCCCCCACAATGAGGTGGGCGGTCGGCAAGGTGACAGCCGTCGGAGCAGTGTCCGTTCTTCTCGCCGCGTGCTCGGCGGGTGATGGGGCGACCCCCTCGGCGCCGGCCGATGGTGGCCAATCCGGGGAGTCCATCCCCCTCACGATCGCGGTGCCGCCCTCTGCCTTCGCAGCGACTCTGTACCTGGGCGTGAACGAGGGCATCTTCGCCGATGCAGGGTTCGATGTCACCCTGACTCCCAGCACATCGATGGCCGAGACCGTGCCCCAGCTGCTGTCGGGGGACCTCGACTACATCTATGCGGACGTTCACAACACGCTCATCGCCGCGTCGGAGAACGTGCCGCTCGTCATGACCGCACCGATCACGACGACCGCATCCGAGGATCCGGAGCAGAAGGGTTTCGCGAACGTTCTGACCCTCGAGACCTCCCCGATCACGAGCCCGAGCGATCTCGCGGGAGCAACGATCGGAACCAACTCGATCAATGGGCAGGCGATGCTCGATGCCATCGAGGTCCTGGAGCGTCAAGGGGTCGAGACCGATGAGATCGAGTGGGTCGGCATCCCGGGTCCGCAGCTCGCGACGGCTCTTCGTCAAGGACAGGTGGACGCCGTGACGCTCGGCGAGCCCGGCGCAACCGCCACTCTCGTCGAGGGCGGGGTGCGCTTCGTTCTCGCTCTGGACGGAGGTCTGCTCGACACCCCGATGGCCGGTCTGACGACTCTCGCCGATACCGTCGCCCTCGATCCCGGTGCTGCCGAGCGCTTCCGTGACGCCGTCATCGAGGCCAACGAGCGCGCGCTCGAGGACCCGCAGTTGGCGTACGACGCCATGGCGGGTTACATGCCCATTCCGCCGGAGATTCTGGGGCAGTCGGTCCTCCCGCTCTGGGCAACCACTCCGTTCGCGGCCGACAGTGTCGAGCCGATTCTGGAGCGTCTCGAGCGACTGAATCTGCTCAGCGTCGACCGTGCACCCGATCTCGACGCGGTCTTCCCGACGCTCTGAGTGATAGATCGTGCATTCGAGAACATCCGAGACGCCACAGGGCGCCCCTCCCCGGCCGCGCATTCAGCGGGGTCGGGGAACGGGCGGGCGATGGTCGATGGTGTGGCAGGCCGTCACCCTGTTGATCTTCATCGCACTGTGGCAAGGGTTCACCCTCACGGCCACGGCGAGGGCCGTCGGCATGCCGGGTCCGTTCGAGGTCGTGCAAACACTCGGGGGGATGATAACAGGGATGCCCTTCTGGGCGTCCCTGGGAGCGACCATCGCGAACTGGTTGGTCGCGCTTGTCGTCGCGATACTCATCGGCGTTCCTCTGGGCATGGTCTTGGGGCGGGTGCGCCGGGCCGCACTATCTGCGGGGGTCCTCATCGACTTCTTGCGAACCATCCCGTCGTTCGCGCTAATTCCGATCCTGCTGCTCCTTCTCGGACCCCGGATGTCGATGGTGGTTTTCGCGGCGGTTTTCGCGGGGGTGTGGCCGCTGCTCATTCAGGCCATGTACGCGGCTGAGCAGCTCGATCCCGTCCTCTCGCAAGTCTCGCGAGCTTTTCGACTGCGTCCCATCGACCGGTTGCGATATGTCCTGATCCCCGACTTCGTGGCGTTCCTCTGGCCCGGTCTACGCCTCGCCACCACGGCGACGCTGCTCGTCACAATCGGAGCCGAGCTGATCGGTGGGGCGCCCGGAATCGGATCCGCGATGCAGCAGGCCCAGCTCTTCAACCTCCCCGATGTCACGTACGCATGGGTCGTGGTGGCGGGAATTCTCGGGCTTGCCGTCAACGGCGCGGTGTTGCTCGGCCAGCGCAGGTTGCTCTGGTGGCACCCGACGATGAGAGGAGAACAGCGATGACAACGACGACTGTTCGCATTGCGGCGCGCCAGGGCACGGGGCGCTACGGGCTTCTGCTCTGGCAGCTGTGGTTGCCGGTCGTGGCATTCGTGCTCGTGTGGGTGATCAGCGCGGGGTCCACGTCCTTCTACTTCCCCCCGGCGTCTCGGGTGGCGGAGGTCACCGTCAACACGTGGTTCTGGGAGGGCATCCGGACGGAGATGGTGCCGAGCCTCGTGCGACTCGTCATCGGATACGGATTGGCCGTGGTCGTGGGCGTCGCCCTGGGTGTGGCGCTCGGAATCCTGCGCCCCCTGGAGTCCGCGACCCGGCCGGTGGTCGAGACGGTGCGAGCCGTACCGGGTGTGGCCCTCCTGCCGATCGCGATGATGTTCTTCGGCACCGGAGAGGTCATGAAGATCAACATGATCGCCTTCATCTCTCTGTGGCCGATCTTCCTCAACACCGTCGAGGGCGTGCGCTCGATCGACCCGACTCTCACCTCGGTCGTGCGGGTCTACCGGCTCTCGCCCTTCGCCACCTTCCGCTTCGTCTACCTTCCCGCAGCGCTCCCTCAGATCTTCGCGGGTGCGCGCATCGCCCTGGCGATCGCCGTCGCCGTGATGGTCGCCGTCGAGATGTTCGGCACCCCCGGTGGTCTCGGCTACTTCATCCGCAACGCCCAGCAAACCTTCCGGATAGCGGAGATGTGGAGCGGCCTGCTGATGCTGGGCATCTTCGGCTACCTGTTGAACATCGCCTTCCGCCTGCTCGAGCACCGCGTCCTCCGCTGGAACTATCGACGGATCGCGCACCTGAAAGGATCATCACAATGAGTGCGATCGGTACTCCCTCAGTCGTTTCTCCAGATCGAACGGCGTCCTCCATCCTGCGTATCGAATCGCTGTCCCACGCCTACGGGGACAACCTCGTCCTCGACGGCATCGACGGCGAGATCCGGGAAGGGGAGTTCGTCTGCATCGTGGGTCCCTCGGGCGCCGGGAAGACGACGCTCCTGCAGTGCCTTGCCGGGCTGAGGCGCCCCACCGGTGGGACGGTCACCTTCCGCGGGCGGCCGTTCTCCGAGCCGCCGCCGGAGCTGGCGGTGGTGTTCCAGGACTACTCGCGATCCCTCATGCCGTGGTTGACCGCCATCGACAACGTCTCGCTTCCCCTGCGCGCTCAGAAACTGAGCCGCAGCGAACGAAGTGCGCGCGCTCTCTCGGCTCTGCGGGAAGTGGGCCTCGAAGGCGCTGAGAAGAGGTACCCGTGGGAGATGTCGGGCGGGATGCAGCAGCGCGTCGCGATCGCGCGGGCGCTGGCTTACTCGCCCAGTGTCGTCATCATGGATGAGCCGTTCGCCTCCGTGGACGCGCAGACTCGCGCGGATCTCGAAGACCTCACCCTACGAATCCGCGACCACCTCGGGATCACCATCGTGCTGGTGACCCACGACATCGATGAGGCCGTTTACCTGTCCGATCGCGTCTTCGTACTCGCAGGAAAACCGGCCGGGCTCGCAGAGATCATCGAAGTTGATCTGGGAACGGGAAGAGATCAGGTCGAGACGAAGGCGACGCCCGAGTTCGCGCGCCTGCGGTCGCGCGTCTATCGGCAGATCAAGCGCGACGACACGAAGGGCTGACACCGGCTTGATGCATGCAGATCCTCCGACACCCCCGAGGCACCCGCGTGCGACAATCGTCTCGATGCCGACCTCAACGCCATTGTCGAACGACCACTCCGAGCCGCGGGAGTGGGAGGTCGCCGTCACGATCGCTCGGATCAGCGACATCCTGAGCAAACCATTCTTTGAGCGGTATGCGAAGCCCTACGCATTGTCGCTGACAGAGTGGCAGTCATCGTTGTGGTCTACCAGGCGCCTGGGATCTCGGCGCAAGAGATCGGAACGCTCACGGGGATGCACCCGATGAACATAAGTCGGGCTGTCGCGCGGCTTCGGGCGAAGGACCGGTTGGTCTCGACGACGGACTCCCTGAATCACCGCCGCCGAAATCTCACCCTCACCGACGCTGGACGGGCCATATACCACGACCTGATCATCAGTGCGCAAGAGCAAGCACGGAGCCTCTTGGAGGTGCTGACAATCGCGGAGCGTCAGTTCTTGACCGCCATCCTCGATCGTCTGCTGGAGCGGGCGCTGGAGATCGCCGCGCCGGCACGCGGCGACTGACCTGCTCGAGGCTCGCAAAACTTTGGACCGAGCTTCGGTGGTCCCGTCGGGCGCGCGCGGTGCTCGCCGATTACCGTGAGCTTCTGGTCGATCTCGCAGTTCTTTTCGAAGCTCCCCGGCCGCAACAGTGTGAGAGCTCGCCACAGCTGCGGCTGTCGGTACCGTGATAGTCGGAGAGCTATCTTGAGACCGCCGGTCCGGAAGCCGCGCGAGCGGAGAGTAGGGCACGAATCCGATGCCCGGTTCCTTCAGAACGAGGACGAGTGTCTCGGCGTCGCTTGTGAGGAGTGAGTACTCCGTCTCTCCACAACCGATACCAGTTCGACGGAGTGCGCTCGACGGATCGTGTTTGGGTCGGCTTCGCTGAGCCCGAAGCATCTGACCTGCCCGCGTCGATGGTCTCGGTCACGACGGCGGCGACCTCTTCGTTCGGCACGTTCGGGTCGACCCGGTGATGTTAAACGACGATGCCCTGCAATATGCACGTTCGGGGACTTGCTCACGACGTAGCCGAGGGAGTGCGGTCAGCCGGTGGGACCCCACTTGAGTTCAACACCGTGGCCGTGAGTGATGCGGTGCTTGCGAGAGGAGGGGCATCGCTCGTGAGCAGAGAGGTCATTGCTGACTCAATCGAACTCGCCGCTACGGCCTACGCGTTCGATGGCCTGGTCGCCATCGGCGCGTGCGACAAGACGAATCCTGCGTGCGTGATGGCGATGGCGCGCCTGAACTTCCCGGCTGTCTACCTCTACGGTGGGACGATTCAGCCGGGGAGTTTTCGCGGCGGGGACGTTACGATCCAGGACGTAGCCGAAGGCCGGGCATCGTGCGCCCGTAGCGCCGGAGTCGGATCTTGCTCCGGCTGATCCGTGAACATCTCAGGTGTTGCGTGAGTATGCCAACACGGCGAGCGCCTCGAGGAAGCGCTCCCTCTCTGATGCGGGCACGGGTTCGAGAAGCCGTTCTTGTACCTGCATGACGGTTTTGATAGTCGACTCCGCCGTCTGTTTCCCCGTCGTTGTCAACGTCAGTAGCCGCAGGCGACGATCGAGCGGATCATTTTGTCGCGCGATCCATCCTCTCCGCGCGAGGCGGGCGATGATGTCGGCGGCCGTGGACTTGTCGAGCGCCGCTCGCTCACCCAGGTCCCGCTGACTGATACCGGGATATTGCGCGAGCGTCTGAACTGCGGCGAACTGGGGCCCGGTCATTGTCTGCCCGAAGTTTTTGGTCCAGAGAGCCGTGTGCATCTGCTGAGCGCGGCGCAGCAGCGCTCCGGGCGCGTCGCTCCGTAGCGTCGAGATCGGGGTCACCACGAACGCTGATCGGTTTCGCGGATCCAGCGAAGCTATCTGGTGCAACCCGGACACAAGTTGTGGTCGCTGCGCCATCGGTACGATTTCGAGCAGCCGATCCTGCACGGACTGGGCGATGGTCGTCAAGTGATCGAGCGTAGATCCGATGCCCGGCGTGAGGGTCAATACGTTGCGGCGGGCGTCTTGGGGGTCGCCCTCGCGGACGATCCATGCCCGGTCCGTAAGTCGAGCCACGACGTCCGCCACGGAGGACTTGTCGAGGGAGGCGAGCTGCCCGAGGCGATGCTGGTCGATCCGAGGGTGCTCGGCGAGCGCGGCGAGCACGGCGTATTGAGGACTGGTGAGATCCGCTCCGAACGATTCCGTCCAGATCGCGGTATGGACTTGCTGAGCGCGTCGTAGAAGATGGCCACAGATCGCGTGCATCGGGACGCGTCCGAGGGGCGCACCACCATCGGGGGGATGCGAGTCGACCATCGCCGCCCATCATGTCACGAACGGGAATGCGCCTCGTTCCCTGTGGTCAGGTTCGCGGATGATGGGCCGTCCCGATCGATGCGGTGGGTTGTGCGGTGAGGAACCCGGCGAAGAAGTCCGTCAGTTCGGCGCGGGCGTCGAGGGGAAGGACGTGCGCGACATACTGATCGGGTCGCACGATGACAAGCGCTCCCGCATCGGCGATCCCACGCTCGGCGAAGATGTCGCGCTTCGGATGCTTTGCCCACGCCTTCTCCCAGTCCTGGAGACGCAACGGGCCCGTGCGCGGAATCAGCGCGGCGGGAAGGCGGGTTACGTCGATTTCGTGGTGCCCGGATCGGAAGACGCCGTGCACATCGATGACCGCGTCGAGGTCGTCCGCCTCCGCGGCGAAAACCCGCAGGGGCGAGTCCGGAGCGTCCGACAGCCACGAAGCGGTGTTCAGGAGTTCCGCATCATCACCCGAAGCGAATGCGTAGATTCGCCATCGCCCGTCGGCTCGATGAGCGTGCCCGAGCTCCATCGGCTTGGCGTCGGCGAGACGCACGACAGGGGTCGAGTGGAATCTCGTACCGATCACGAAGCCGGAGGCCAGTGACTGGTATTGGCTCGTGCCCGTCAGCGTCGAGGGTTGATAGGTCGTGGCGAGTCCGGCGGTGTACCGGCCCTGCCGGGCGAACTCGTCTCGCAGTTCGGTCGCCGTCACGCCGCCTTCCTCGGGGCGATCCGGGTCGAAGGTCGGCTGCGCGACGAACGCCGACCAGAACCGATCGAACTCGATCAGGTCCTTGGCCACGGATTGGCGCTCGGCCGAATATGTCCGAAGAAGCTCGGCGGGGGAGCGACCCTGCAGGACAGCGGCGAGCTTCCAGCCCAGATTGAAGGCATCCTGCATCGACACGTTCATGCCCTGTCCGGCTTTTGCCGAGTGGGTGTGGCACGCGTCACCCGCGATGAACACACTCGGCTCGGGCGCGGTGTCTGCGTTGTCGAAACGATCGCTGAGTCGTTGTCCGACCTCGTAGACGGAAGACCAGGCGACCGAGCGGACGTCTATGGAATAGGGATGCAGGATCGAGTTGGTGACGGCGGTGAGTTGCTCGACCGTGGTCTGCCGAATGCGGCTGTCCCCGGCGGGCACGGCGCCGAGATCAACGTAACAGCGCACCATGTTCCCGCCCTCGCGGGGGATCATGATGAGGCTGCCGCGTCCCGCGGACTGGATCACGTTCTTCGTGCGCCAGTCCGGAAAGTCGGTCGTGGCGAGCACATCCATCACGCCCCACGCATGGTTGGCGGCGTCACCCTTCAGTTCGAGGCCGATCGCCTGGCGGACGGAGCTGCGGGCGCCGTCGCACCCGACGACGTAGCGGGCGCGGATCGTGAATTCGCTCTCGCCCGTTGTGTCGGCCCGGCGCAGCCGCACCTCAACCGGATAGTCGCCGTCGAGAACCGTGAAGTCCACGAATTCGATCCCGTAATCCGGAACCAGCTTGCTGGCCGAGGACTCCATGTGATCGAGCAGGTACTGCTGCATGCGTGCTTGGTTCACGATGACGTGCGGGAACTCACTGAGCCCCTCGGGGGTGTCGTCGACCCATCCCGTGCGAACGATGCGCGAGCGGTCCTCAGCCGAGGGTCCCCAGAAGCGCGTTTCGTTGACCCAGTAAGCCTCGCGCACGAGAGCCTCGGCGAGACCGAAGCTCTGGAACATCTCGACCGTGCGGCATGCGACTCCATCTGCCTGCCCGACCTGAAGGGGGCCGTTCCGACGCTCGACGATTCGCGTATCGATGTCGGGGAAGGCCGCCAGTTGGGCGCCCAGGACGCAGCCGGCGGGGCCGGTTCCGACGATCAGCACATCGACCTCGCTGGGCATGTCGACCGATCGGGTGAGTCCGTAGTCACGGGCCGGAAGCTCGTCGGGGTCGCCGGGCCGATAGCCGTCACGGTAGAACTGCATGTCATATCTCCTTCGATGCGCGGCAGCGTCGATCACGAAATATCGTCCGTATACGTACAATATCACCGTACACCCGCCCTGTGCACGACCGTGCTCGTTCGGAGCATCCGCGTCACGAGGCGGTCATGACGAAGGGCGCACGAACCACTCGTTCGTGCGCCCTTCGGTGGGGAGTCGATTAGTCGAGCGCGTCGACGATCGTGAAGCCAGCCCCGTTGTACTTCTGGACGACGACGGTGCTCATGGCCGGTCGGTCATCGGTCGTCGTGTCGATCACGCCGCCGTCGAGGAGGAACGGCGCCGAGTAATCGCTGATCGAGCGGAGGGCCTCCATGAAGCTCTCCCGCGTCGGTTCCTCCATCTTCATGAACGCCTGCTCGAGGATCGATGCTCCGATCCAGCTCCAGAGGCACTGGGGGAAACTGGGCTCACCGGGCTGCGTCGTGTATTCCGCGAGCGCGTCGAGGAATACCGTGCTGTTCGGGTCCTCCGTGAACAGCGGCGAGCCCACGGTCATCGACGACGCCGTGGTGTAGATACCTGGGAAGGTGTCGGCCACTCCGGAGGGGATGAGGAACGCTGCGGGGCTCGCAGAGACCGAGGGGAGGAAGATGCTGGGGTGCCACCCGATCGTGTCGGCCTGCTGCAGCGAGCCGATCACGAGCGGTGCCAGCGAAGACATGGCGTTGAGGAATACGTCGGCGCCCGTCGACGCGAGGTCGCGCTGAGCTCTGCGTCCGCCGTCGCGCTCAGGGTGTCACGCTCACCTCCACGGGAACTCTCGTCCTCGAGAAAGCGCGGCGCCTGCTGAACGATGTCGCTGAGCTGAACTACGCCGTGCAGGGTGGCGGGTCCGAATTGGTCGGGCCCGTCGTGCTGGGGTGCTTCGCTACGCTCGCGCCCGCCGTGCTCCCACGCATCCTCGAGGAGTACGAGACGCTGCATCCGCAGGTCTCGATCGACTTCGTCGTAGGAGCGCAGGACGAACTCACCGCCGCGCTGCGTTCGGGTGCGATCGACGTGGCGATCATGTACGACATGGGCGGGTTCGAGGCACTCGAGACGTTCGAGTTGTACGCGGCGCGCGGATACGCACTCTTCGGCGCCGGCAACCCGCTCGCGAACAAGAAGGTCGTGGCGCTCGAGGAGCTGGCCGACCTTCCCTTCGTCCTGTTCGATCAGACGCCCAGCACCCGCTACGCCATGTCGATCTTCGAGGCGCGGGGGCTGACTCCGCGCGTACGGCACCTCACACACGCGTTCGAGCTCACTCGCTCGATCGTCGCCCGCTCCGACTCCGCCTACGCCGTATTGGTGCAACGTCCGGCCAACAAGCTGAGCTACGAAGGGCTGCCGATCCTCGAACGCGAGATCGTGCCGCCGCCGCCATCGGTGTCGGTAGTCTTTGCCTGGGCTCGAGGAGTGGCTCTCTCGAGCCGGGCGCGGGCGCTCGCCGACCTCGTACGCCAGCAGTACGCGCGCGGAGACGCCTACACGGGTACTGACTAAAGCGATTTTCGTGAGCTTTATCGTCGAATTGTTCTGTTTGACCGCAAATGAACTCGTAATCAGGATGGAGGGACTACTCCCCACAACCAGCGCGGCACCGACGCCACGCGAGAGGCGGTTCCGATGTCCATCCTCACCCCTACGTCCGCTCGAGTCGCTCCCGCGCCGAACCTATCCGCCGACGATGTCGTCGACTCGGCCGTCCAACTGATCCCGTTGCTGCGAGAACGAGCAGCCGAGGTAGATCGCGAGCGCCGGATCCCCGACGACACCTACCGCCGACTCGGCGACGCGGGCTTGCTGCACGTACTCAAGCCCAAGAAGTACGGTGGGCTCGAACTCAGCGAGCACGAGCACGCGCGCATCGCGATGAACCTGGCGCGCGGATGCGCCTCCACGGCGTGGGTGTTCTCGATCCTCAGTTCCGACAACATGGCGATCCTCGCCTACCCCGAAGAGGTCCAGGACGAGATCTGGGGCTCCGATACCTATGCCACTCTGGCCGGCAACACCAACCTCAATCCGAAGGCCGTCGCGAAGAAGGTGGACGGCGGATACCTGTTGACCGGTAAATGGGGATTCTGCAGCGGTTCCGACTTCTCCGAGTGGCTCATTTTCAACGCCCCCGTCGGTGACGACGGCGAGGGTCATATGTTCCTCGTGCCGCACGACGATGCGGAGACGATCGACGATTGGCATCCGACCGGCATGCGCGGCACGGGCAGTCGTTCGATGTCGGTGACCGATGTCTTCGTTCCCGAGCACCGTGTTCAGCGGACCGCGGACACCGTGCGAAAGCTGAAGGAGCGCCGGTCGATGCATCCGACTTTCGACACGATGTACGCCACATGGCCCTCCCACGGTCGTTTCCCGTTTGCGTCATGTGCCGTCGGTGCCGCGTGGGGTGCTGCCGAGCACTTCGCCGAGACGGTCGGGTCGTCTACCCGTGTCGCGAATGCGCTCGGCGGCTCCGTGAGCCTCTCCGAGCAGGAGTACGTGGCCAGCGAGTTCGCCCAGGCGCAGGGTGACATTCAGATGGCGCGCCTGCTGATCGAGAAGCGGAGCTTCGAGGCATCCGAGCGGGCGCGCCTGCGCGAGGAGTCCAGCGAGGCCGATACCGCCCGAGAGGCCCGTGACAATGCGCTCGTCACGCGCACGGCTCTGCGCTCGGTACAGCAGATCTTCTCGCTCGTCGGCGCACGGGCGGGTAATGCCGAGCACCCGATCTCGCGCGCCAAGCGCGATGTCGAGATGATCTCGCATCACGTGACCCTGAACTGGCGCCAGGGCGCCATCCGGTACCTTGCCTCGGTCTCGTGAGAGCGGACGGACGATGATCAGCCCCGATGACTTCAAGGCCGCCTTTCGTTCGCATCCGGCGGGGGTCGCCCTGATTACCGCCGACGCGCACGGCGTCCCGATCGCGCTGACCGCGTCTTCCGTGTCGGCCGTCAGCGCCGACCCGCCCCTGCTGATGTTCTCGGTTTCGGTGCACAGTTCCAGCGCCGTCGTGCTCCGACTGGCCGATACCGTCGTCGTCCACCTTCTCTCGGCAGAGAATCTCGATCTGGCCGTCTTGGGTGCGACGAGTGGCATCGATCGGTTCGCCGACACGACGCGCTGGAGGCGACTCGACACGGGCGAACCCGTTTTCGACGATGCCCATACCTGGTTGCGCGCGCGCATCCTGCACCGGATCGACGCCGGTGGGTCGACGGTATTCGTTGCCACGGCGGTCGAGTCGCGTCTCGACGGCGGTGCCGAGACGCCGGATGGCCTGGTCTATCAGAACCGCACCTGGCATCGGCTCAACGCCGAGTCCGTCGCCCACCCGACCGAACTCGTCGCCCAAGCCCGGTCGTGAATGCGGCGCACGCCTGACCCGGTGGTCATCGCCCCGGATCAGGCGTGCGCCGTCCCCCCGATCAGCTGGTCGCCGCGACGTCCTCGGCTTCTCGAATCGCACTGGGCCGATCGGCATGACGCAGATGTGTCTGTACCTTGGCCGCGCGCGCCTGGCGATGCTTCTCAGCGAGAGTGACCTCGGGGTCCGGTAGGTAGCGCTCACTCATCGTCAAGCCGACCTTCATGAAGGACTGGGCGAACCACCGGGTGATGGGTCCGGGTCGGGCCATGCCGTAGGTGCGGAAGATGTGGTCCGGATACATCCCCAGGACCATCGCGCGCGCCACCCCGTGCAGGGGACGGGGGAAGTGACGTTCGGCGAACGGCGTCAGCATCCGCTCCATGACGGCCACTCCGTGCGAGTTGTCGCCCCAGTCGCGGGCCTCGTAGTCGTCCATGTACGCCATGATCCCCGCGAAATCGGCCGGAAAGCCGTGGAGCGGTTCGCCCGTGCCTGCGTTGCGGAACAGCTTTGCCATCCGGCTCCAGAACTCGACCGAGGCGATCTGGACCTTCTCGGGGAAGCCCGGCAGACCGATCCTCAGGCGCATTCGATGCATGAAGGCCGCCTCATAGCAGAGGGTGTACACGTAGTCTTCGTTATGCGAGAAGTTGCCCGGATACTGTTTCGCCCAGTGTTCGTGTAGGCGGTTGAGAGACTCGACGGACCGCTGGGTCGCCGGGTGTGACGGGCCGTTCTCCCACCAGATCAACATGTGCCGACTGGTGTCGTCCATGCGCTTGTTCGGGGCTGTGTAGATCTTGCCCTTCCCAGCCCGCAAGACCGCTTCGGCACCACGAGCCGGCGCGATGAAGTTCGGAAACGTCAACGCGTAGATGTAGTCCATCAGGAAGTCGTTCACGTAATAGCTCGTGCCGAGCGCGACGATCCGCTCGTAGTCGACATAGGGATCGAGCTGCTCGAGCTCGGCATCGATCCATTTGCGTGGTTTGGTGCGCATGCGTTCATTCCTCGGGCGTCGGTGGCCGATAAGTGCTGATCCACCCTGCGCCCGTGCGCCGAGTGCGCACATCGGTGCGCGATACGAAAGGGACCAGTCGACTTGGTACCACGGTCCAGCTGCGCAACATGAACGGAAAGAACACGCGATGCTGTCGCGCGGTGTGGGTAAAGTCAGGCGCAGGCGACACAGTAGTCCGCAACGAGGGAGCGTCCATGGCCGTGCTGCGATCCCGCGAAAGGTCCGCTGCGCCTCTCGCCTGGCTGGTTGAAGCCGTCACGGCTGGCTACGTCGACGCGGATGTATCCGATCTGCTCGACGAACGTGAAGAACGAACCGCGCGCGCGGCGCTTCCCGGGTCGTTCTTCGGATGGTTGGCGGCCGAGGCGCGTGTCGCTCAGACCATCGTGAGGGACCAGAACGAGGGCGATTCGCGGGTGCCCTACCGAGAGGTCGCACGTGCCGCGGCGCGGATGCTGCTCGAGTTCGCCTATCGGCTGATGCATGACGATCCGGAGCGGCATTTTCTCGACCTTCCCTTCCGCTTCGCCGCTCCGGCAGCTCGCCTCGGAATCGATTCCTCGCTCGTCATCCAAGCAGTGCGCGTCACCGAGCGGCGCTGGGTCGATCAGCTCCTGACCGCGGCCGGGGAGCGCGCGGGGGATGTCGCGCACAGCGTGCTCAGCGCGAGCGCGGCCATCTACGACGCCGTCGTCGACAGCTTCGTCAGCGACTACGTCGTTGCCCAGGCGCGGCTGGACGATGAGATGCTCGCCATGAACCGTGCGTTGATAGACGCCCTCCTGGAGCGGGGCGTTCGCGACGCGAAGGGTTTCGAAGACCTGGGCGTCGACCTGACCAGCCACCACGTCGCCCTCGTGCTCTGGCATCCGACCGCCGGGATCGGACCCCACCTCGACACCGCAGCCCGGCAGATCGGCATGAGCGCGTTCGCGAACGCCGTCACAGTCGTGCCGGGTGATGACCGGACCCTATGGGTCTGGCTGTCGTTCGCCGACGACCCGCCTCCCGCGGCGTTGGAACGCGTTCGCTCGATCCCGCGTGACCCAGGACGGGTCGGCGTCGCGATGGGGCCCGTGGCCTCTGGTGTGCAGGGGTTTCGGAGGAGCCATCTGCTCGCCCGCGAATACGCGGCGGCCGCCAGCCGCCTGCCGCCCGGCATCGCCCCCGATATCGCCGACACCGAGAGCATGTCGTACCTCAGCCTGCTGCTGCGCGATGCGGAACGTGCCGAGTGGTTCCTCGCGACCGAGCTCGGCGCGCTCGCGACCGGGAGCGCCTCGGATAGAGAGAACCGCGAGACACTACGCCTCTACCTCGAGACGGGGCAATCCCTGGCGGATACGGCCGAGCGTTTGCGAATCCACCGGAACACGGTCGTCTATCGCCTGAAGCGGATCGAACAGATTATCGGTCGTCCGATCGCCTCGCGTCGTCACGAGCTCTACGCCGCTGCGCTGCTCGCTCATCTGCTGGAGCAGTCCGAGTCCTGAGGTCCGCGATTCACACACCGATCTCGGGTGCCGTATCGCAGTACCAGGACGGGCCGGATTCTCTGGACTCGCGGACGGTGCCCGCCGTGGTCGCCGTGTGGCCAGATGTAACAGGCAACCATTCCGCCGCTGATCCCGAAGGAGAGATCATGAGCCTCACGATGCCCACAAAGAACCTGTCGACCAACGTCGATCGTACGGAGCTGTTCATCGGCTGCAGCTGGCAGAAGCCCGCATCTGGCCACCGAATCACGGTGCGCTCCGCGACGACCGAAGAGGTCATCGGGTCGGTCCCCGAGGCAACCGAGGCCGACGTCGACCGCGCGGTCGCGGCGGCACGTCGCGCGTTCGATGACCCGCACGGCTGGTCGACGTGGGACCCGGCCGCGCGTGCAGCGGTCGTCGACAAACTCGCCGACGAGGTCCAGGCCCGTGCCGACGAGACCGTGCGCGTGATCTCGATGCAGAACGGCATGCCGATCACGATCGCCCGTGCGCTCGAAGCCCCCTACCCGGCCGCCACGCTGCGCTACTACGCCGAGCTCGCGCGGACTCAGGCGGTTGAAGAGGAACGCCCCGGCATCTTCGTCGCGCGCACGACGGTCCGCCGCACGCCCATCGGCGTCGTCGCGGGAATCGTGCCCTGGAACGTGCCGCAGTCGCTCACGATGACCAAGCTCGCCCCTGCGCTCGCCGCGGGCAACACGATCATCCTGAAGCCCTCACCCGAAACAGTCCTCGACGCCTTCCTGCTCGCCGACGCGATCAAAGCCGCGGGTGTGCCCGAGGGCGTCGTCAGCATCCTGCCTGGGGGGCGCGAGCTCGGCGCCTACATCGTGTCGCACCCGGGCGTCGACAAAGTAGCGTTCACCGGGTCGACGACCGGGGGGCGTGCAGTCGCCAAGGCGTGCGCCGAACTGCTGCGCCCCGTGAGCCTCGAGCTCGGCGGAAAGTCGGCGGCGATCATTCTCGACGACGCCGACCTCGATCTGGAGAGAATGGGCCAGAGCTTCTTCACGTCGACCCTCGCCAACAACGGGCAGGTCTGCTTCCTCGGCACGCGTGTTCTCGCGCCGCGTCGTCGGTACAACGAGGTCGTCGACGCGCTGGCCGCGCTCATGCAGTTCTCGCCCCTCGGTGACCCGCTGGAGGACGCGACGCTGATCGGGCCCATGGCGAGCAAGAACCAGCAGGAGCGCGTGGCGAACTACATCGAGATCGGAAAGAGCGAGGGTGGCCGCGTCGTCGTCGGGGGCAGCGGACGACCGGATGGCTGGGAGCGCGGCCACTTCGTGCGCCCCACCCTGTTCGCCGGCCTCGACAACACCGCGCGGATCGCGCAGGAAGAGATCTTCGGACCGGTGCTGACGGTCATCGGTTACGACGACGACGCGGATGCCATCCGCATCGCGAGCGATTCCGACTACGGTCTGGGAGGTTCAGTCTGGTCGACCGACGACGACCGGGCTATGGCGGTCGCCCGCGGCGTGCAGACCGGAACGATCGGCATCAACGGCTACATCCCTGACATCGGGGCGCCGTTCGGTGGGGTCAAGCAGAGCGGCTATGGCAAGGAGTTCGGAGCCGAGGGCCTCGCTGCGTACCAGCAGGTCAAGTCGATCTATCACTTCGCGTGAGCGCCGATGTTGTTCCGTCGGACCAAGAATCGACGTCCTTCCGGACTCGAATGGGGGATTCGCGAGAGCCTGACCAGCTACGTCGCGCATCTGCCTGACGGCGTCGTCGCCGTCGACGGGGTCGCGGACCTCGTTGACGGCGCGCACCCGCCACGGTTCTTCTTCCCCGAGGTGTCCCGCGCGCGCGGCGAGGTGCGGTTCGGGGGAACGGTCCAGATCATCGGTCATCGGGGGATGCTGCGGATCACCGCGTGTGACCCGTGGCTCGCATTCGGTGACGGTCGCGCGTTCCTGAGCGTCATCCCGAGCGAGGGCGCAGCACGCGTCGTCATTGCGGTGCTGCCGGCGGTCGAGGGGGAGCCCATCGATGCGGTGGGGGCGCAGCTGACCGCGGATGGAGCCGCCTGGCTCGGACCCCAGTACTCGGAGGCCGACGACGCATCCGTCGTCACCTACGCGCCGACTGCACGAAACTATCGCACGGGCTTCTCCGTCATTGACAAAAGGATCTCCTTCGCGTGGCCGAACGCCACGCCGGTCAACAACTCGATCGTGTCGCTCGGTCTGCCGGGAGAGCTGCTTCGCTCTGTCCGAATCTCGCATCGATCGCTCGCGAAAAGTCAGCGGGTCGCATAGGCGAGGTGCCGAAGGCTCAGCGCGGGGACCGTCGGCGTCGCGCAAGTGCACGGCGAGAAGGCCCGCACCCCGAGGGATGCGGGCCTTCTGTGATCGATCAGATCGGATCAGATCAGAGCTAACCGGTTGAGCGCCAGCCGCCCTGGTATTCCTGGCGGGCGGTGACCGCGTAGGGGACCGGGCTGACCACCGCGCGAACCGCGATCTGCTCGTGCGGCTGGACCGTGGTCTTGCCGGAGCCGCCGTTGGGCTCGCCCCAGACGACCTGCAGTTCGGTGCCGATCGGCACGTCGCGGTCGAAGGTCGCGAGCGACAGGCCGCGCTTCTCGTTCGCCGTCACGCCGGTGAAGAGCGACAGGCCGACGTTGTTGCCGTCGGCGTCGACCACGGCGTCGTAGTTCGACGAGCCGTAGTTCGCGTTCGGCAGGTCCGGTGTGGTCGTCACGGATGTCGCGCGCGCGGATGCCGCGACGATCGACGCGCTCGGTGTGCACGGCGTCGCGACGGTCCACGAGGCGATCGGCGGCATCGGGCTCGTCGGCGCCGACATCCGTCCGATTCAGGATGGCTCGCGCATCGCGGGATCCGCGGTGACGGTGCAGCACTCTCGGTGGCGTGGTGTCCTACGGCGGCGATTTCGCGATCGACGGCGTGCCGGGCATCGCGTGCGCGATCGAGTTCGAGTCGGCGGAAACTCGCCGCTGTTCCCGACCGGCAACGGGCGGACGAAATCGCCGGGCATGGCGTCACGCTGATCGACAACGGAATGCCGGTGGTGCTGCTGTGCGCCGGGGAGTTCGGCGTGACGGGCTCGGAAAGCCCTGAAGAGCTCGAGGGACGGTCGGAGCTGATCGCCGAGATAGAAGACATCGGTCGGAAAGCGGGACCGCTGATGGGACTTGGGGATGTCTCGGCGCAGACCGTGCCGAAGATGATCCTGCTGTCGCCTCTCCGCGCGGGCGGAGGGATCTCGACGCGCGCTTTCATTCCCGCACGCGTACACACCTCGATCGGGGTGCTGATGGCGGCATCCGTTGCCGCGGGCATCCGAATTCCCGGGGCGGTCGGCTCCGACCTGGCCGTCGACGCCGAGGCTGATCCCTCGATGATCGAACACCCGACCGGTGCGTTCCCCGCCCGGGTCGCCGTCGAGCAACGCGCACGGTTTTTCCGCGGCCGCGACTGTAAACCTGAATACCTAACGTCAGAGAGGACACCGCCATGGCCCGCACCGAGAACTTCGACATCGCCCACCTGGGCGCCGTCGAGCTGTTCACCCCCAAGTTCGAAGAGAGCCTGTGGTTCTTCCGCGACCTGCTCGCGATGCGCGAGGTCGCCCGCATCGGCGACTCGGCGTACCTGCGTTGCTGGGACGAGTACCAGCTCTACACGATCAAGCTCACGGCCTCCGACACCAACGGCGTCGGTCGCTCGCTGTACCGCGCATCGAGCGAAGAGGCGCTCGAGCGCCGGGTCGCCGCGATCGAGGCGGCGGGACTCGGGCACGGATGGCGCGAGCCCGAGGTCGGTGTCGGGCGCTCGTACGGATTCGAGGATCCGGATGGCCACCTGATGGCGATCTACTACGACACCGAGCACTACGTGCCGGACGAGAAGGACACCCCGGCGCTGAAGAACCAGGCCTCCGCCTTCCCGGGCCGTGGTGTGAACGTCCGCCGCATGGACCACATCAACTACCTCGCGGCGGATGTCACGAAGTCCGGTGAGTTCTGGCGCGACGTGATGGGTGCGCGTGAGTCGGAGCGTGTCGTGAAGGACGAGGGCGGATACGCCGCGTGGTGGTTCCGCTTCGCGCAGAAGTCGTATGACGTCGTCTACTCCGAGGACTGGACCGGAACGCGCGGACGCTTCCCGCAAGGCGTCCCCTCGTGTTCGTCTTGCGATCGTGCAGTGGCCGCCGGATGCGCCGCGCGGGTCGGTGTCGACGTTCTGCGTCGAGCATGGGATTTCGCGGAAGACGTTCTACGAGATCCGGAAAAGGGTTGTCGTGGAGGGTCCAGTGGCGGCGTTGGAGCCGCGTTCGAGACGGCCGGTGTCGAGTCCGAATCGGATCGCGGGCGAGGTTGCTGAGCGGGCGGTCGCGGTGCGGGCTGCGTTGGAGCAGTCCGGTCTCGACCACGGCCCGATCAGTGTTCACGAGAAGATGCGCTCGCTCGGGTTGGTTCCGGTGCCGTCGGTTGCGTCGTGGCGCGGATTTTCCGTGAGGCTGGTGTCGCCCGGGTGGAGCCTCGGAAGAAGCCGCGGGTGAGTCACCCCGGTGTGTCCGGAGACGAGATTCCTTGGAAGGATCTGTCTCATGGGACGTCCCAGCAAATATCCGCGCGAGCTTCGTGAGCGCGCTGTCCGCATGGTCGTCGAGGTGCGGCCCGACTATCCGAGCGAGTATGCGGCGATGACCGCCGTCGCCGGAATGCTCGGTATCGGCTCACCCGAGACGATCCGCACCTGGATCCGTAGGCAGCAGGTCGACGCGGGCGACCGGCCCGGTGTCACGACGGACGCGCAGGCGGAGATCAAGAAGTTGAAGCGGGAGAACGCCGAGTTGCGGCGGGCGAACGGGATCTTGAAGGCGGCCTCGGCTTTCTTCGCGGCCGAACTCGACCGGCCACACAAGCGCTCGTGACGTTCATCGACGAGCACAAGGATCGTGCTGATGGTGGGCTCCGATGGGGGGTCGAGTCGATCTGCGCCGTGCTTACCCAGCATGACGTGAGGATCGCCCCATCGACCTACTACGACGCCAGAGGGCGACAACCGTCACCGCGGGAACTGTCCGACGAACGCTGGAAGCCGATCATCCTCGCGACCTGGCGGAAGCAGCGGAAGGTCCTCGGCGCCCGCAAGCTTTGGCTCCGCCTGCGCCGTGACGAGCACGACATTGCCCGCTGCACGGTCGAACGTCTTATGCGAGACCTCGGGATCGCGGGGGTGCTCCGTGGGAAGCGGAAGCGTCCGGTCGATGCGGATCCGCGGGAGACCAGACCGGCTGACCTCGTCGACCGGCACTTCGCGAGGTTCCGCACGAACCAGCTCTGGGTTGCCGACGGGAATGCTGAGGTTTTGGTTGACTCGTTTCCTTATGCCGCCAGGTCGACGGCGTTCTTCATGATGGTTTCGAACTCGATGGGGGTCAATTTCCCCAGCCGGCGTTGTCGACGTCGGCGGTGGTAGCGGGCTTCGATCCAGTGCACGATCGCGAGTCTCAGTTGCTCTCGCGTGGCCCACGATTGCTGGTTGAGGACGTTCTTCTGCAGCAGCGCGAAGAAGCTTTCCATCGCGGAATTGTCGGCCGCTGCGGCCACTCGTCCCATCGATCCGCGCAGCCCGTAGCGACGCAGCGCGCGCCGGAATCTGCGGCTTCGAAATTGACTGCCGCGGTCCGAGTGCACGGTGACGTCGGTGGGCATCCCGCGCCGATTCACGGCGTCGGTGAGCGCGTTCACCGCGAGCCTGGCTTTCATCCGGTCACTGATCGAGTACCCCACGATCCGACCGGAGAACACGTCCTTGACCGCGCAGAGATACACCTTGCCTTCCGCGGTGCGATGCTCGGTGTAGGGTCGGCCAGCAGCGCCCTGCCTGGCTTGCGCCGGGTGGGGTTCTGCTGACCGCCCTCCGAACCGGACGTG
>NZ_JANGEX010000021.1:0-20846 GCF_033792225.1 Microbacterium sp. LRZ72 | reverse complement strand
CGCGGAAGTGTTCGAGGAGCAGCTACGCTCGCTCCAACAACCCGGTGTTGCAACGACCGGTTGAACCCAGGCAGTACGTCTCGCTGGCCTACACCGAGAAGCTCGCGCTCGACGGCATCGCCCCATCGGTGGGATCAGCCGGGGACGCGCTCGACAACGCCCTCATGGAGACGACGAACGGGCTCTACAAGACCGAGTGCATACGCACCACGGTCTTCCACGACGGCCCCTACAAGACCCTCGCCGACGTCGAGTACGCCACGGCCGGCTGGGTCGACTGGTACAACCACCGCAGGCTCCACGGTAGCCTCGGCATGCTCAGCCCCGACGAGTTCGAGCAGACCTACTACGCGACCCTCACCCGAGAGCCGCACCCCGCATAACAGCGGCAGAGAACCTGGGGCGGTTCACCTGGGGCGGTTCACCCGCCGAGGCATTCAGCGAGCAGCTACAGTTGCTCCAACAACCCGGTGTTGCAACGACCGGTTGAACCTGGTCAATACACCGCTCTGCGCTACTCCGAACGACTCGCCGACGTCGGCGCGATCGCCTCGATCGGCTCTGTCGGCGACAGCTATGACAATGCCCTCGCGGAGACGGTCGTGGGGCTCTACAAAACCGAGTGCGTGAAGATCGACGGCCCGTTCCGCACCGCCGACGAGCTCGAGCTCGCGACGCTGTCCTGGGTGCACTGGTTCAACGAGAACCGGCTGCACTCATCGATCGGATACCTCACACCCGTCGAGAAGGAGAACGAGTACTACCGTGAGATCAACTCCCCGCGTCAGCCGGCGCTGGGAGAACTCGCCCTCCACTAAACCCGGGGCGATTCACTGCTGGATGTCGGCGACGCTTCAGAACTGGTCAGTTTCGACGTTTGAAAAGTGAACGGTTGCGGGCAGTCTAGCCAGGCGTTTCGTCGGTCGTAGTTCGGATACTGGGGAGGCTGTCGAGGCCTCGTCCGCGGATCCGGTAGCTGGCGCCCTTCAAGGTGAGTACGTCGGCCGCTGCGTCGAAGCTGACGAAGCGCCGGATCGAGGCCATCTTCCACCGCGATAATGCCCTGGCGGAGGCGATCAACAACCTCGACAAGACAGAGCTGATCCACCAGAGCGGCCCACGGCGAACGGTCGAGCAGATCGAGGTCGAGGTCGAGGTCGCCTCCTACGCTGACCTGGAATCGCCCAATCCAGCACCGGCCGAACAAGGCTCCCGATTAGGAACGAAAAGGCCGGTTCACCCTGCCAGCCGACCCCAGGCCAGCCACTTCAGAGGCTTACAGGCGATTCACAACGCCCGCTTCCTGAGGGTGAGTTATGAATCCGGACAGGGGGCGGGTCACCGCTCGAGGACGACCGCGAGCCCCTGGCCGACGCCGATGCAGATCGCGGCGACCGCAACTCCCCCGCCCCGGCGTGCGAGTTCGTGCGCGGCGTGGCCGATGATGCGCCCGCCCGAGGCACCCAGGGGGTGCCCCATCGCGATCGCGCCGCCGTGGATGTTCAGCTTCTCGGGATCGAGCTCGGGCCACAGCTTCAGGCACGCGAGCGACTGCGACGCGAACGCCTCGTTCAGCTCGACGAAGTCGACGTCGGCCCAGGTGCGACCCGCGCGGGCCAGCGCCCGGTTGGCCGCCTCGACGGGGGCGACGCCGAAGACGTCGGGATCGTTGCCGAAGACGCCGCGGCCCGTGATGCGGGCCAGCGGCTCCGCGGAGAGCACGCCCTCGGCCCCCAGGAGCACGGCCGATGCCCCGTCGTTGATGGACGAGGCGTTGCCGGCGGTCACCGAGCCGTCTTTAGCGAACAGGGCCCGCAGCGAACCGAGCTTCTCGAGTGTCGTGTCGGCGCGGATGCCCTCGTCGCGGGCCAGCTCGGCACCGGCGACCTGCACGATCTCGCGGTCGTAGACGCCGGCATCCCATGCCTCGCCGGCGAGGCGGTGGCTGCGCAGCGCGAACGCGTCCTGCTCCTCGCGGGAGAGCTCGTAGATCTCCGCGAGCTTCTCGGCCGATGCGCCGTTCGAGATCGTCCACTCCTCACGCAGCGCGGGATTGACCATGCGCCACCCGATGGAGGTGTTCCACATCGTCTGGTTGCCCGCCGGCCACGGCTTCGGCGACTTCTCGACGACGAACGGCGCGCGGCTCATCGACTCCACGCCACCGGCGAGGATCACGTCGGCGTCGCCCACCTCGATCGACCGGGATCCCTGGATGATGGCCTCGACCGCCGACCCGCAGAGGCGGTTGACCGTCACACCCGGAACGCTCGAGGGGAAACCCGCCAGCAGAGCGCCGAAACGGGCCACGTTGCGATTGTCCTCGCCCGCCTGGTTGGCATCGCCGAAGATCACGTCGTCGATACGCGCGGGATCGAGTTCGGTGCGCTCCGCGGCGGCCTTCATCACGATCGCGGCGAGGTCGTCGGGGCGCACACCCGCCAAGGCACCGCCCGCTCGACCGAACGGGGTGCGCACGGCGTCATAGATGTAGGTAGCGGTCATGTCACGATTCCTTTCGCGTTTCGTCTCGCTGCGCTCACTCAACGACCGGCGCCGCCGCGGCATCCACGAGTGTCAGTCCGGTGAGTTCCGCGAGGGACTCCACCGTGTTCTCGCCGAACGCCTCACGCACGGCGAAGCCGTCGGGAGTGACGTCGAAGATGCCGTGGTCGGTGTAGACGCGGCTGACGCATCCGACCCCGGTGAGCGGGTACGTGCAGGCCTCGACGAGCTTGGACTCGCCCTGCTTGGTGAGCAGGTCGGTCATGACGTAGACGTCCTTCGCCCCGATCGCGAGGTCCATCGCCCCACCCACGGCCGGGATCGCGCCGGGGGCCCCGGTCGACCAGTTGGCGAGGTCGCCGTTCTGGCCCACTTGGAATGCGCCGAGCACGCAGACATCGAGATGACCGCCGCGCATCATGCCGAAGGAATCGGCGTGGTGGAAGTACGCGGCCGCCGGCAGCGCGGTGACGGGCTGCTTGCCGGCGTTGATGAGGTCGGGGTCGATGCGCCCCTCCTCGGGCGCCGGGCCCATGCCGAGCAGGCCGTTCTCGGTGTGCAGGATGATCTCGAGATCGGCGGGCAGGAAGTTGGCGACCAGGGTGGGGGCGCCGATCCCGAGATTGACGTAGGCACCCTCGGGGATGTCGGCGGCGATGCGCCGGGCCAGGTCGTCGCGGCTGATGCGGGTGCTCACTTCACGTCCTCCTTCGTCGTGGCGGTCTCGTCGAGGGGGCGCCCCTCGAGGTCGACACCGCCGATGAACTCCCCGTCCCGCAGCCACCGACGTGCGCCGAGCGCGACCACACGGTCGACGAAGATGCCGGGCGTCGCCACCGACTCCGCATCGAGCGCACCGAGAGGCACCGTCTCGTCGACCTGGGCGATGGTCGTGGCGGCGGCCGAGGCCATGATCGGGCCGAAGTTGCGCGCGGTCTCACGGTAGACGAGGTTGCCCCACCGGTCGCCCTTGAGCGCGCTGATCAGCGCGACGTCAGCCTTGATCGGGTACTCGAGCACGTACCGGCGTCCGTCGATCTCACGCTCTTCCTTGCCTTCGGCCAGCTGCGTGCCCACGCCGGTCGGCGAGAAGAACCCGCCGACGCCCGCCCCCGCAGCCCGGATGCGCTCGGCGAGGTTGCCCTGGGGCACGAGTTCGAGTTCGATCTCGCCCGCCCGATACAGCCCGTCGAAAACCCAGGAGTCGCTCTGGCGCGGGAAGGAGCAGATGATCTTGCGCACACGTTTGGCGGCGAGAAGCGCCGCCAAGCCGGTGTCGCCGTTGCCGGCGTTGTTCCCCACGATCGTAAGGTCACCCGCGCCGTGCGCGATGAGAGCGTCGATCAACTCGACGGGCTGTCCTGCCCGCCCGAACCCGCCGATCATGACGGTGGCCCCGTCGGGAATGTCGCCGACCGCCTCTTCGACGGTGGGCACGGTCTTGTCGATCACGCGTCCTCCTCAGAACTGTTCGCTCTGGTTGGGGGTTCTATAAAGTCGTCCCAAGTCTCGATCCCGCACGATGGGCGCGCATGGCCCCTTGTGCCACATGCGGAGAGGATTCTGTCAGTGCCGCTTCGATCGGTCGACGGCGCGAACTAGTAGCCAGGCGCCCGGGATGACGAGCGCGGCCGCTCCAGCCTTGATCAGCCCAGGGGCGATAAAGGGCCAAAGCCCCATCTCGAGAACGGACCCCACTGTGACCTGCTGCCCGGAGACTGTCGCGAGAATAAGGGACATATAGGGGATTCCGATGAGGAACGGGACGGTCGACGCCGCTGCGAAGCCGAAGAAAGCCAGCCAAGGTTTGCGATCCCATGCACGCTCAGCGAACCATCCGGCAACAAACGCGGCCGGGATAAAGCCAACCACGAAACCAAAGGACGGTGAAAGTACATACGCGGGTCCGGCGATTGCGCCCGCGAACACGGGCATGCCTGCTAGCCCGGCAAGCATGTATGTCGTGAGCGCTGCAGCACCGCGTCGGGAACCTAGGGCGGCGCCGACAGCGATGACACCGAGAGTCTGCCCAGTGATCGGGACGGGGCCGATGAAGAAGGAAACCTTGGCCAGCAGCGCCACCAGAGCGACGCCAGCGATCACAAGGCCCGCATCGACAGTGAGCGCGCGAGCACGGATAGACGAACGGCCGATGAGGTCGGCGAGGACCAAACGACTAACTGGGGTAGTGAGGGACATCTGCTCTCCTTCGTATTTGTGGAACGAAAAGCTCACGTGCCGCGGCTTGTCAAGAACTCAGCGACAAAGGCGGTGTTGAAGTCTCCGCTTCTGAATTTCCCGCTGTCGAGGATCTCCTTGTGGAAGGCGGCTGTGGTGATGATGCCGTCTACAACGAGCTCGTCGAGCGCCCGAAGCGTTCGAACGATTGCCTCGTCGCGATCCCTGCCCCAGCAGATCAGTTTGCCGATCATCGAGTCGTAGTAGGGCGGAATCATGTAGCCCGACTCGACATGGGTATCAAGTCTGACCCCGAAGCCGCCCGGCGAACGAAAGTTTGTGATCTTACCCGGGCTGGGCGAGAAGTTGTTCTCCGGGTCTTCAGCGTTGATCCGACACTCAATCGCGTGGCCGCTAATGACGACGTCCTGCTGCGTGAGACCGATCGCTGCGCCGCCGGCGATCAGTAGCTGGAGCTTGATGAGGTCGAGCCCCGAGACCATCTCGGACACGGGATGTTCCACCTGGATGCGCGTGTTCATTTCGATGAAGTAGTACTTGCGCTCGAGGTTGTCGAAAACGAACTCCACCGTACCGGCGTTCTTGTAGCCGACCTCACGGCACAGCGCGACGGCTGCGTCGGCGAGCCCCTGCCGAAGAGTTGCATCGAGTGCAGGCGACGGCGACTCCTCGATGAGCTTCTGGTTCCGTCGTTGTGTGGTGCAGTCGCGCTCGCCAAGGTGCAGAACGGTATCGCCGTCGGAGACGACCTGGATTTCGATGTGACGGATGTCTGTGAGATACCGCTCGATGTACACAGACGGGTCGCCGAACGCGACCTCGGCCTCTGACATGATCTCGGACAGATCACGCTCGAGCGTGTCTGCTGATTCCACGACTCGCATTCCGCGTCCGCCGCCGCCTGCCGCAGCTTTGATTAACAGCGGGAACCCGACTTCATTGGCAACGCTGCGGGCTTCGTCGTACTGGGCAATCGCGCCAAGTGATCCCGGAACGGTGGGCACTCCCGCACGGCGAGCGATGACCTTCGCCTCGATTTTGTCGCCCATCCGGCGGATGATGTCCGACGAGGGGCCGATGAATCCGATGTCTTCCTGTTCGCACAGTGCGGCGAAGTCCGCGTTCTCGGAGAGAAATCCGTAGCCGGGGTGGACGGCGTCGACCTTGTAGGCGAGCGCCGCGCTTACGACTGCGCGGGCCTTTCGGTAGCTTGCGTTCACCTGCGCAGGCCCGATGCAGACAGCTCGGTCGGCGAGCTTCACTGGCAATGAGTCCCTGTCTGCCTCCGAGTAGGCCAGGACGCTTTCGATACCGAGTTCTTTGCATGCTCTAACTACGCGGAGGGCGATCTCCCCCCGGTTCGCGATCAGCACGCTCCGTAGTGGTTTAGCCATTGCGCGTAATCACCATCAGCGGCTGACCAAACTCGACCGCCTGTTCGTTCTGCACGAGAATCTTGGTGACGGTGCCCTCGGCCTTGGCCTCGAGGCTGTTCATCAGCTTCATGACCTCGACGATGCCAACCACTGTGTCCGGGTGGACCTGGTCTCCCACTGAGACGAAGGGCGGGTCGCCCGGCTTGGGCGCCGAGTAGAAGACACCCACCATCGGCGCGGTCACCGTGATCTCGTTCGCGGCCAATGCAGTGGTGGAAGACGATTCGAAGCTCGCCCCATCGGTTGCCGCCGGGGCAGACGGCGGGACTTCGGCGACGGCCTCGTTCTCCAATGCGGGGGCAGGGGCCGGTGCGCTCACAGAAGCGCGGGTTGTTTCGGCCCGGGAGGGCGCGCCATCTCGCGATACGAAAAGCTCAACGTCACCGTACTTGATGGAAAGCTCTCGCACATCCTCGGTTAGGTTGACCCAATCGACGATGGCTCTGAGTTCCTTGATATCGGGCGGGTTAAGCGACATGTGCTTCTTCTCCTTTGTTGAGGGTGATTCGCAGGTCTCCCGCGTTCAACGTGTGTGTACCCGTTTCACTCATTCCATGCAGAGCCTTGACCAGGCTGAGGACTGGCCGCGGAATCTCTTCCGGATTTCCGCCACCAGCCACGGTTCTTTGCATCTCGTCAACCTGCGTACCGGCGAACATGGCACGCAGGAGCAGCACGTCGATGCTCTCGGTGGGATGGCGCCTACGTAGGTCGGGAAGCATCGACGGAATCGGTGCAGGTTCCAGGGCGATGTCGGAGGCGCCGTTCGCGATGATCTTCTCGCGCAGACCGGGATCGATCGGACCGAGGAGTTTTCCGTAGTACCCCAGCGCGTATTTCTTGATCTCATTGGGCACTACCGAATATCGTTCTCCAGACATGACGTTCATCACCGCCTGTGTTCCTACGAACTGCGCGAACGGGGTGATCATGATCGGATACGCGAGTTCTTCACGCACCCGAGCCACCTCGACGAGTAGCTCGTCATACCGGTCGGCGAGGCCAGCGGTCTCCAGCTGCGAGCGGAAGTTCGAGAGCATGCCTCCGGGAGTCTGATGCATGTAGTGCAGACCGTTGTACTCAATGGGGACACCCAGCGGCTTGTCTTCTGCCTCGGCGATCTGAACGATCTTCTTGCTGATGGTTTCGATCCGCTCATCGTCAATGTTTACGACGTAGCCAAGAGTTCGAAGGTCTCGGACGACGCTCTGTACCGAGGGTTGCCCGTTGCCCGCTGCCAGTGGGGAGATCGATAGGTGCAGCGCGTCAGCACCAAGCTCCACCGCCTCCAGGCAGACCAGCGGAGCAAGTCCGGTCAGAGAGTGGGTATGCACCTCCAGAGATCTCTCACCGATAACGTCCTTCAGCGCTGGCACGAGCGTCCGGACCCGATCCGGCGTCAAGAGACCGCCAGCGTCCTTCAGCATGATCGCGTCAACGTCGGCCTTCTCGATCAGTTCGATGGCCTTCGAGACGAACAGTTCATCAGTGTGCAAGGGGCTCTCCGAGAATGACACCGCCCCGAACGTGGACGCACCCAACTCCTTGGCCCGGATCAGCCCCGGCACGATGTTGTCAACGTCGTTGAGCCCATCGAACGAACCAATCACCCGAAACCCGTTCGCGTACAAGCTTTCAACCCAAGCGATAATCACATCGTCAGCGAGGAAGTCGAACGCAGCGATGTTCCGCGAACGGATGAGCGCCCTGAACTTTGAGTTGGGTGCGTTCCGATGGGCGAGTCGAACCCGCTCCCACGGGTCCTCCTTCAGATAACGGACCGCGACATCGAACTGGATTGGCGCCACCAGATCCACCTGCTCGAAACCGACCTTGTCGAAGTCATCCGCCATCGAAACGATGTGATCGGTGCGCATGCGGGTCGCCCATAGACTCTGGTGCCCGTCCCGCAACGTGGTGTCGATGATCTTTATCTCACGGCGGCTGTTCGCCGGACGACCTCCGCGACTCATCACCGATGCGATCGATTCTTGGCTGCTCGTCGACACTTCTACAACTCCCTTGTTGCTCCGACCGAATTCATATGATGAAATCAAGTTCGGCTATCTGCCGATATTATGAGAACACGCGAACGAGCTGTCAAGGGTGCACGATGGTGACGACGATCCAGTCCGTGGAACGAGCGGCGCGAATTCTCGTGTTCGTGGCCGAGAATCCGAGGGTGCAGGGCGCCCAGATTGCCGAACGATTCGACCTCAAAGGACCAACTGCGCACCACCTGTTGACCACGCTCGTGCAAGAGGGCCTGCTGCGAAAGGACGCGACGCGACGCTTCGAGCTCGGTGCATCCAGCGAGCGCATCGCCGACGGTGTCCTGCAACACCTCCGCCCACCCGCCGAACTCCGCACCGCGCTGGTCGAACTCGCGCAAAGGACGGGCGAATCGTGCTACTTGACCGCTTGGCGTGGCGATCAGATCCGCGTAATCGCCGTCGTCGAAGGGGAACACGCCGTCCGGGTTTCTGGTCTCGTCGTCGGCTTCTCGGATGACATCCACGCCCGGGTAGGAGCGAGAGTGCTGTTGGCTTACGCCGACGATGACCTCCGCAACTGGGTCCTCGCCGGCTACCAATACGCGGCCCTCACGCCGCAGACTCTGCGCAGTCGCTCTGAACTCGATGCCGAACTCAACCGGATACGGTCATCCGGCGTCGCGCACGACCGCGAGGAGCTGCGGACAGGGGTCTATTCGATCAGTGCGCCCGTGCTACTCGAAGGTGCGGTACGCGCCGCTCTCTCACTCACCGCGCCCGTCGAACGATTTGACCGCAACCACGAGGGCTACGTCAGTGCACTACGGCACTGCGCGTCTCTTCCTGAAGCTGAATCCGCTGACTGACGGAGCCGTGTTCGGTGGTCAGGAACGAGACCGAAACCAGCACCATCGTCGATTCTGCGCAACCGCGAGGCCGACACCGATCCTGAGCATGCGTAACTCAACCCACAGTGCCTCGACCGACCGACCGCGAGAACACCACAGGATGGGCAACGCGTCACACCCGCCGGGGCGAGACCGTCACCACCAGCAGCCCAGCACGCCGGTCGCCGTGCTCGACATGAACACCATCGAGGCCACGCAACAGAGCCCAGCGAGAGCACGGGCAGGTGGCACAGCGCAGCAGCTGTCGGCGACGCTTCAGATCTGGTCAGTTTCGACGTTTGAAAAGTGAACGGTTGCGGGCAGTCTAGCCAGGCGTTTCGTCGGTCGTAGTTCGGATACTGGGGAGGCTGTCGAGGCCTCGTCCGCGGATCCGGTAGCTGGCGCCCTTCAAGGTGAGTACGTCGGCGTGGTGGACGATCCGGTCGATCATCGCGGCAGCGACGGCCTGGTCGCCGAAGACCCCGCCCCAGCCGGAGAACGGCAGGTTCGAGGTCAGGATCAGTGAGGCGTGTTCGTAGCGGGACGAGACGAGTTGGAGGAACAGGTTCGCGGCGTCTTGCTCGAAGGGGAGGTAGCCGACTTCATCGACGATGATCAACCCGTAGCGTCGCAGCCGGGCGAGCTCTTTGGGGAGGTTCCCTTGCCGGTGGGCGTCGGTGAGATGGGTGACCCAGTCCGTCGCGGTCGCGAACAACACCCGGTGTCCGTGCTTCGCGGCGACGATCCCCAGCGCGGTCGCGAGATGGGTCTTCCCGGTCCCGGGCGGCCCGAGGAGCACGATGTTGCGGGCTTCGGTAAGGAACCCGCCTGAGGCCAGCGCGGCGACCTGGGGTCGGATGGTGGGTTGGGTGTCCCAGTCGAAGTCCTCGAGAGTCTTCCGTGCGGGGAATCCGGCGGCTTTGATGGCTCTTCGGACATTCGGTGGGGGTCATGGGGTGAGGCCGCCGGCGGCGAGGAGCATGCGTAGGCGGTAGTTGTGTCGGTTGCGGTAGCCGCGGGCGAGGCGGCGGTGCAGCTCGATGATCCCGTTGATGGCCTCGGTGCCGCCGTTGTTCGCGCGGCCCGTGGCCCAGTACGCGAGGAACGCGTCGCGCCAGCGGCGGAGGGTGCGTCCGAGGCGCGCGACTTCGGGAATCGGGCAGGTGTGGAAGCTGTCGACGACTTTCTCCGCGATCTGGCGCCCCTCGGCCAGGTCCTTTGCTTGGTAGGCGGAGCGCAGCTGCTGGGCGCACTGCCATGCGATGAACACTTCCTCGTGCGCGGGATCGGCGTTGATCGCAGCGAGGAGCCGTGCCCGCTGCTTCTCGGTGAGGTTCTCGGCTCCGGCGCGGAGGATCGTCTGGATCCCGAAGAGCGGGTCGCCCTTGCGTCCCCGATGCCCCAAGGTGTCTTGCTGAACGCGGCGGCGAACCTCGTCAACGGCCGCGGTGCCGAGCTTGACGACATGGAAAGCGTCGAGGACTGCGGTGGCGTCTTCGAGTTGGTCGTTGATCGCGGTCTTGTATCCGGCGAATGGGTCCAACGCCGCCACGTTCACGTTCTCCCGGAACGCGGGTCCTCGTTCGGCGAGCCAGGTCGCGTATGCCTTTCCCGACCGGCCGGGCACGAGATCCAACAGCCGGGCCCGTGTCTTTCCCGCACTGTCACGGGAGAGATCGACCATCCCGGTCAGCTCCTTCGGGCCACGCCGTCGGGGGTCGACGTGATGCCAGACATGTTCATCGACCCCGAGAGTCGTGACGCCCTCGAACCGGGACTCGTCCGCAGCGAGCCGCACCAACTCAGGTTCGATAGCGCGCCACACGGTCTTCCAGGATGTCCCGAGCTGGCGGGCGAGCCGGCGATGGTGGCGTGCTCGCGACGCAGTTGACCGATCGCCCACGCGACCGCTCGCGTCGTGATCGAACCGCGTGGAGTGACCAGCACGGGGAGCTGCTCCACGAAGGTTCTTCTCGAGCACTCGACCGCAACGCACCGCCAGGTGCGTTGCCGCCACACGATCCGCACCCGCGCGGCCCCAGGCACGTCGTGGAGCAGCCGCCGGCGGCGACCGTGACCGACCGCGAGGACACCGCAGCCCGGGCACCCCACCGGTTGCGGCGGCGTCGAGACCGTCACAACCATGACGCTCTCGCGTCGCTCGACATCCTCGACCTGCACCCCCTCGAGGCCGAGCAGCAGGTCGCAGCGGGAACAGCGGCAAGCGGCGGGGCGCGCATCAGCGCACCCCGAACTATCGTGAGACACGTCGAGGTCCTCGGTCGGAGCAGCGGTTGGCGCTACTGATCCTCGAGGACCTCGACCCCTACCCGCTGAACCTCACCCGGCGAGCCTCACCCCCACCGAATGTCCGAAGAGCCGCTTTGATCCGCAGCTCCGCGCCGGAGGCGTTGCGCGCAGAGACTTCGCGTTCCAGAACGGCGGCGAGGTAGTCCTTGAATGACCAGCCCGCGTCCCGGGCTTGGTCGGCGGGACGAGTCGCCGCGTCGGTGATCCTCGGGGCTTTCAGCGCGCCGGCGAAGTAGGTGATCTGCTTGACCGCCTCAGTCGATTTCGTCGGGGCCATCAGCTACTCACCTCGTCAGCGACGAGCCCGAAGGCCCGGTCGTAGTCGGCGAGGTCGCGGGCAAGGTCATCACCGACCGCGGCTACGCGCGGGCTCTGGAACCGCTTGCGCAGCCGCGCCGCGGTCTCCACGTGCACCGGGTCGGTGACCGTGGTCCCGCGCGCCCAGACCCTGGCATGATCGGCGACGATCCGGCCGTCCGCGCGGACTTTCACCCGTTCCAAGTCAGCGGTGACGTCGACCATCCGGCCGATCACCGTCGGGTCCACGGAGTAGTCATTGGTGTCGAGGCGGACGTAGTAGTCCCTGCCCAACCGGATGCTGTTGCGCCAACCGAGATGGATCGGGATCGGGGGCAACGGCAGCATCGCCGCACGGTCCGCGTCAAGCCGATCCACCGGAGCAGCTCGGATCGTGCGAACCATGCGAGCGTTCGCCTTGTTCAGCCAGTCCTGGAACTGCGCATTGAAGTCCGCCGGGGACGCGAACGACCTGCCCGGCATGAACGACGTCTCGAACCACCCGTTGCGCCGCTCCACGACACCTTTCGATTCCGGATCACGAGGCGGCAGCAGCACGAGCTTCGCGGCGAGGGTCCCCATGAACGCTGCGACACCAGCCGCGGGGCGATGACCGCGCCCGATCCCGCCCTCGTTGTCCCAGATCAACCTCCGTGGGACCCGCCCGAGGTGCTGGATCAGCTCCCACGACGCCAGCAGCAGATCCTCCGTCATCCGCGTCGGAATCATCCGCCCGACCATGAACCGTGAATGAGCGGCGGTGATCACCAACACCGGCAGCAACTTCGTCGTGCCGTCCTCGAGCGGGATCTTCTTCGGCGGGAACCAGAGATCACACTGCGCTGCGTCGCCCGGATCCCACGTCAGTCGATCCGCGGGATCGATAGGCCGAAACTCCGGTCGCAGCCGCTTCACCCCCGCCCGGAACCAGGTGATCGACCCCTCCCACCCGACCCGCTCGGCAAGCACCGTCGCCGGCATATCCGGAGTCTCTTTCAGCAACGCCCGCACGCGGGGCTCGAACGTGACGAACGAGGACGGCGTCGGCGTCCGCTCGTACCGCGGCGGCGAGTCCGACCGCACCGCCTTCAACACCGTCGTCCTCGAGATCCCCAACCGCTCCGCGATACGCGCCTTCGGCACGCCCTCCGCAGCCAACCGCCGGATCAATGCCCAGTCCTCCAAAGTGATCACTCTCCAATCGTCGAGTGTTCACTTTTCACCGCCGAAACTGACCAGTTTTCGACCGCCGTCGACAGCAGCGCACCGCGAATTAGGGTGAGACACGTCGAGGTCCTCGGGTTGGGTCAGCGGTTGGCGCTACTGACCCTCGAGGACCTCGATCGAGTTCGAGACCATCATGAGCACCAACCTGGCCCTCGCGGCCTAAACCGAAACTGTCGCCCCTCGCTGCACCAGTCCCGGCGAATCAACCCTCATCGTGAGAGCGGCCACGAACCTCCGGAAAGTGGCCGTGCGTGACCGCGTCGTCGATCGTCGGACGTCTTACTGCCGCGGCGCGTTCTTGACGCGCGAGTTCGCCATCAAGCGCACGATTGTCGCCCCGATAGCGGGCGATCCACGCGCGTCCGGCGCTCTCAGACATGTGGCAGAGGCCTGGTACGTCGGGGTTGCTCGAGCAAAGCGAGCGTCCCCCTCTCCGATGTGCCGGTGCCGCCGGCTGGTCACCGCCGCCTACTACAAGTCCAACGGGCGCCCAGCGGCGGTCGCGGGTGCCCCCACACGTGTAACACGGTTGATGTTCAGGGACGGGAACGGAAACGTACGCCTCCACTGTTGTTGCGCAGCTCGCGCACCGGTAGTCGACAAGGATGGACATCGAGACCTCCGTCACTCGTAGAAGCCGGGAGCGTGAGCAAACTCAGCCCAGTCGTCGGGGTCATGACTGATCCAGATGGTGGCGTCCAAGCTCTCGCGAAGATACTTCAGCTTGCGCAGACTACGCACGGCAGAAGCAGTGTCCGCATCTATCGGGAAGTGATACTCCTGCTCAAGTGCCGCCCGAAGGTGCACAGCGTCGCCCGTCAAGATGAAAGTTCGCGAGTGAAGCCTCACTACGAGACTCACCTCACCGGGGGAATGTCCCGGCGTGGCCAGTATTGTGATCGCTCCATCGCCGAAAAGATCAAGGTCGCCGGGGACCTCGCGAACGTCGAGCGTGCGAACGGTATCGAGCATCTCGCGGCGGTAGACGAAACTCTGGATCGGATCAGGCCAACTTGCGTAGCGCAGTTCGCCTTCTCCGAAGTAGTGCTTCGCCTCTGGAAAAAGAAAGAGACCACCCGTGTGGTCGAAGTGGCCATGAGACGAAATCACATGAGTGACATCACTGAGCTTGTAGCCGAGCGCCTCGATCTGTCGATCCAGACGCGAGTCCTTGCTCCCGCCAATCCCGAGATCGGCCGCAAGCTCCGAGCCATAGACCCGGTCCGGATGCTCGATCGCGTCGGGATGCAGACCCGTGTCGAAGACGACCAGGCCTTTGGGATGTTCGATCAGGAACGAGGGAACCGGGATGGTGATCTCGCCGCTCGTTCCGTAAAGGAGGGTTTCCGACTGGACGGTGAGAGTAGGAGAGTCGAGTGCCCAAAGTCGACGCGCGTGGCCATGTGTAGTCATTCCGCTGAGTCCTTTCGCGTTGCACCTCTTCGTACCGGCCCAGTCTCGACGAAAGCAGCGTCCGCTCACTGTAGCGAAGTAGGACATCTGTAGCCGAACACGACTTCTTACGCTTGACCCACCGGCGGATGGTGTCCGCCAGACCGGCAAAGAACGTACGATGCGAAGGAGCGCTCTTGCTAGGCACAGTTGCAGCGATGGTGGGGCCGAACACGTTCGAGTTCAAGAGCTATGACGTCCCGCAACCAGAGCCGGGGGGGCTCGTCCTCAAGACACGGCGCGCGAATGTCTGCGGTTCCGACATCCACCAGTACCACTACAACAGTCCTGCACTCAAGCAAGCGGTCCTGGGCCACGAGTTCGTCGGCGATGTCGCAGCACTCGGGGCTGGAGTGAAGACGGACAACGCGGGCACGTCCGTCCATGTCGGTGACCGGGTCGTACCGGTCTACTACGTCACGTGCCGCCACTGCCCCTCCTGCCTCAGAGGGGATCTCGGAATGTGCCAGAATGCACTGCGGGAATGGTCGAAGAATCCGGATCAACCGCCGCACTTTTTTGGGGGCCTCTCCACCCACTACTACGTGAGCCCAGACCAGTACTTCTTCAAAGTGCCTGAAGAGCTCGACGACGCAGTCGCGGCGGGCGCGAACTGTGGGCTAGCCCAGATGATCTTCGCGCTCGACCACACTCGGCTTCGCGACGATTCCACCCTGCTCATCCAGGGGGCTGGCGGGCTTGGCCTCTACGCCACCGCAGTTGCGAAAGAACGGGGTGCACGAGTGATAGTGATCGAGGGCGTCCGCGATCGGATCGCTCTCGCGAAGCAATTCGGCGCAGACGAGATCGTGGATATGAACGAATTCGACACGAGCGAAGCTCGAGTCGAACGAGTCCTCGAGCTGACAACCGGCAAGGGCCCGGACATCGTGCTCGAAGTGACCGGCGTCGCGGCCGCGTTTCCCGAGTCGGTTGCGCTAGCTCGGGTTGGTGGGGAAGTCGTCTCAGTAGGAAACCTCAACGTTGGCGAAGGTTTTGAGGTATCGATTGCCCCCGGCACCGTAACCCGCAAAAGCCTGACCGTCCGCGGCGCTTTGCGCTACGACCCCTGGTATCTCAACCGGGCGCTCGCGTTCCTAAGCAGGACGCAGGAACGCTATCCATTCGAATCACTCACCAAACAGCCGCATGCCTTTGAAAACCTCCGTGACGCAATCCGTGATGGCGAGTCACGATCGGTAGCCCGAGCGTCCATCGTTTTCTGACTCGCGGTCGTCGACGCCCAAAGAACAGGAACCCTTCCGAATGACAACGTTTCTCACAAAGCTCTTGATCGACGGCACCTGGCAGGACGCTGCCGCGCGTCAGACCTTTCCTGTCAACAACCCCGCGACAGGCGAAGAAGTCACTCGGGTCGCCGACGGGGACGGCGAGGACATGACCCGCGCGATCGATGCTGCCGAGAGGGTATCGGCGGCTTGGGCGGCGACCCCGGCGCTCGAGCGCTCGCGCATCCTACGCAAAGCTGCGGAGGTTGCCCGAGCTGATATGAGTCGCCTGGCCGAGATAATGACACTAGAGCAGGGAAAGCCGCTCCACCAATCGGTGGCGGAGATTAACTACGGGCTCGATTTCATCGATTGGTTCGCTGAAGAGGCCCGCCGCACGTACGGCACGACGGTTCCCGCAACAGGTCCGGATAAGCGGATCGTCGCGATCAAACAGGCCGCGGGGGTGGCCGTCGCAATCACGCCGTGGAACTTCCCGGCCCTTCAGATCCTTCGCAAACTCGGCGCCGCCTTGGCAGCTGGTTGCCCCATGATCGTGAAGCCTGCTGCGCTCACGCCCCTCTCGGCACTGGAGATCGGCCGCTGGTTCACCGAAGCTGGGCTACCGAAAGGCGTTCTACAGATAGTGACGAGTTCGCGCGCCTCGCGCGTTAGCAGCACCATCATGGACGACAGCAGGGTCCGTATCGTTTCATTCACGGGGTCGACCGAGGTCGGCAAGATCCTCATGCGCGAGGGTGCCGCCACCATGAAGCGCCTGGCGCTTGAGCTCGGCGGCCACGCACCTTTCATCGTCTTTGACGATGCAGACCTCGACCATGCCGTCGAGCAGGCCGTTGCCGTGAAGATGCGCAACATGGGCCAGACTTGCGTATCTGCGAACCGCATCTATGTACAGCGTCCGATCGCCGAGGAATTCAGCCGCCGACTCGTCGAGAGACTGGCCACGATGAGGATCGGTCTCGGTACCGACGCCGAAGTCGAAGTCGGGCCTTTGGTGGAAGCTGCAGCGGTCGAGAAAGTAGAAGAACACGTCGCCGACGCTATCGCCAAGGGCGCCACGGTGCTGATCGGCGGCAAACGTCCGGCTGGCGCGGCATATGACAATGGACACTTCTATGAGCCGACCGTGCTCGGAGGGGCGAACGACACGATGCTCGTCTCCCAGGAGGAGACGTTCGGGCCGGTGGCGCCGATTTTTGAATTCGATACCGAGGAAGAAGTCGTGCGCCAGGCGAACAACTCGCCCTTCGGTCTCGCCGCCTACTTCTTCACGCGAGATGTCAATCGAATCGTCCGGGTCTCTGAGGCGCTCGACTACGGCGCTATCGGGGCGAATGACGGATCTATCTCGGCCGTGCAGGCGCCGTTCGGGGGCGTCAAGGAGAGTGGCCTCGGCCGTGAAGGCGGTTCCTGGGGAATGGACGAGTACATGGACGTCAAGTACATCTCCCTCGCCGGGCTAAACCGACAGTGATGATGCAGCGCACGGAAGTGATGTGAGCGACATGAATGGAAAACTCCAGGGAAAATTTGCGGTGGTGACGGGCGCAGGTTCGGGCATGGGACGAGCGATATCCGCGCGCTTCGCAGTTGAGGGCGCGACTGTCGCGGCGCTCGATGTCAACTCCGAAGCGGCGCAGGAGACGGCGGATATCATTGAAAGCCACGGAGGCCAAGCGATTTCCGTGAGGGTGGATGTATCCGATGCCGCGTCCGTCACGCGCGCCGCGCAACTGGTCACTAGCCGCTTCGAACGCGTGGACATCCTCGCAAACAATGCCGGCGTTCTTGACTCCTACGCCCCGCTCCTCGAGACGAGTGAGGAGCTCTGGGACCATGTCCTCAATGTGGACCTCAAGAGCCTCTTCCTCGTCACGAAGGCATTGCTGCCGACGATGATCGATCGCGGCGGAGGGGTTGTAGTCAATACCTCATCGATTGCGGGGTTCGTCGCAGGCGGTGGCGGAATCGCCTATACCTCAGCCAAGCACGGCGTGATCGGTTTCACCAAGCAACTCACCGCTGACTACGGCAGGAAGGGCATTCGAGCGAACGCGATTTGTCCCGGGGCGGTCGAAACGGAGATGACCCAGTCCCTCTTTGAATCCGGTGACGCCGCGGTTATGGAGTCGGTGCGTGCCGTTCCTGCGGGCCGCTACGCGCAGCCGGAGGAGATCGCCAACCTTGCCCTCTTCCTCGCGAACGACGAATCCGCGTTCGTTCACGGGGCCGCCTATCTCATCGATGGAGGTTGGACCGTCCGCTAACTGTACTGAGACGCCCCGGGATGTCAGGAGAGCGTTTCGGTGGCGTCAGCCCGTTCGTTCGACGGGTTCGGTGTGAGCGTAGTCGAGTTGCTCGGGCTCGATGGGGGTGAGGTCGTCGATGGAGCCGTGGGTGCGGTCGGTGTTGAACCACTGGACCCAGCCGGCTGTGGCGCACTCGCACGGGCCTTCGAACCGTCCCCGGTTTGATGCCGCTTCCTTTCGAGTCTGGAACGAAGATTGTTGATCATGCCGAAGAGGGTTCCGGAGGAGACGAAGCAGCGCGCGTTTCGGCTCGTGCTCGACCATCTCGAGGAGTACCCGAACCTGTCGTCTACGTGCGAGAGCGTGTCTGCTCGGCTCGGGTTCGGTGCCGAGTCGCTGCGCCGGTGGGTGCGGCAGGCGCAGATCGACGGTGTGAGCGCCAAGGGGTGACCTCGAGCGAGTCGGAGAGGACAGTCGTGAGCAGAAGCAGCTCGCTCTCCGCCTTCATTCCAAGGGGTGGCGGCTCATCGATAAGTAGGGCCCCATAAAGTGGTGTAGCCCGGTGGCCGGCTCGTTGCTCACGACGTGAGCGCGGCCACCGTGTGATCCTTCGAGGAAACTCTCACATCCCACTCGAAAGGCATCATCACGATGACCGCACCTCATATTGTCGACCCTGCCCGCCTGCTCGGTGAAGCCCTCGCCGATTCGTCGCCGGATCTGATGCGCAGCTTGCTGCAGACCATGATCAACGCGCTCCTCTCCGCCGACGTCGACGCAGTCGTCGGCGCGGAATGGGGCCAGGCGTCCACGGATCGAGTCGCGCAACGCAACGGCTACCGGCACCGCGACCTTGACACCCGCGTCGGCACGATCGGCGTTCAAATCCCGAAGCTGCGCACCGGGACCTACTTCCCCGAATGGCTCCTGGAGCGCCGCAAGCGGGCCGAGACGGCGCTGATCACCGTCGTCGCCGACTGCTACCTCGCCGGGGTGAGCACGCGCCGGATGGACAAGCTCGTGAAGACGTTGGGGATCCACTCGTTGTCGAAGTCGCAGGTGTCGCGGATGGCGGCCGAGCTCGACGAGCACGTCGACCAGTTCCGGCACCGGCCGTTGGGGGAGGCCGGCCCGTTCACGTTCGTCGCTGCCGACGCGCTCACCATGAAGGTCCGCGAGGGCGGGCGGGTGATCAACGCGGTCGTCCTCGTCGCAACCGGCGTCAACGCGGACGGGCGACGCGAGGTCCTCGGCCTCCGCGTCGCCACCAGCGAGACCGGGGCAGCGTGGAACAGCTTCTTCGCCGACCTGGTCGCCCGCGGCCTGGCCGGAGTCCGCCTTGTCACCTCCGACGCCCACCAAGGCCTGGTCGACGCGATCGCCGCGAACCTGCCCGGCGCCGTCTGGCAACGATGCCGCACCCACTACGCCGCCAACCTGATGTCCGTGACACCGAAGACCATGTGGCCGGCGGTGAAAGCGATGCTGCACTCCGTCTACGACCAACCCGACGCCAATGCTGTCCACGCCCAGTTCGACAGGCTCCTCGACTACGTCGACGGGAAACTCCCCGACGCGTTCGAACACCTCGACACCGCCCGCGCCGACATCCTCGCGTTCACCGGGTTCCCCGAGGGCCTCTGGCAGCAGATCTGGTCCAACAACCCCAACGAGCGTCTCAACCGCGAGATCCGTCGCCGCACCGACTGCGTCGGCATCTTCCCCAACCGGGACGCGATCATCCGCCTCGTCGGCGCCGTCCTCGCCGAGCAGACCGACGAATGGGCCGAAGGCCGCCGCTACCTCGGCCTCGACATCCTCGCCAAGAGCCGCCTCACCCTGGTCGCAGACACCGGCATCGAGGAGGTGACCGACACCGCCCTCGAACTCAGCGCCTAACCCTCAGATCGAAGGACCGAGCATTACACCACTACCGGGGACTTGACCCATCGATATCGCTCGCGAGGTCGGGTGCACAGCGCCGATGGTCGGGAAGATGGCTCGGGAAGGACTCCATCTCGACGGCAAGCCGTTCGGGTGGGAGCCTCGGGCAGGTCATCTGACTGTCCTGGATCGCGAGCTCATCCTTGTCGGTCTCGCTCGTGGCGATACTCTCACCGTGATCGCGCGTGGTCTCGGTCACGCCGTCTCGACGATCAGCCGTGAGATCGAGCGCGGTGGCGGACGCGATAAGTACTCCGTGTGGGCGCATGAGGATGCACCCGAACAGGCTCGCAGGCCGAAGCCGTTCAAGCTCGACGGCGGGCGGCTGCTCGAGGCGGTGACGGGGCAGTTGAAGAAGCTGTGGTCGCCGCAGGAGATCGCCGCGCGCCTACGGTTGGAGCATCCCGACGACCCGGAGATGCACGTGAGTCACGAGACGATCTACCGGTTCCCGTCCGTGCAGGGATGCGGGCATTCGCGTCGTGAACGCGCACGGTGCTTGAGATCAGAACGGAGGACCCGAAAGCCCCGGACGGAGAACGACAGGCGCGGGCGACTCCCAAGGATGGTGATGATCAGCGAGCGTCCGGCGGAGGTCGAGGATCGTGCTGTTTCCGGGCATTGGGAAGGTGACCCCATCCTGGGCGAGAACAGTCGCAGCGCCGTCGGAACCCTCGTCGGACGCAGCACCAGGCTCACGCTGCTGCACTTGCCGGATGGGAAAAGCGCTGAGCGGGTAGAGGCCGCGATGCGCGAGGCGATCACGGCGTTGCCCTCTTCGCTGGCGCGGACGATTACCTGGGACCAGGGAGCCGAAAAGGCAAAGCATGCCGAGTTCACCACGAAGACCGGGATCCCCATCTAGTTCTGCAACCCGCACTCGCTCTGGCAGCGCGGCAGCAACGAGAACACCAACGGGCTGCTCCGGCAATACCTGCCCAAGGGCACGGACCTCAGCATCGTGACTCTCGCCTAACTGACTGAATCGCCCCGGGTTTAGTGGAGGGCGAGTTCTACCAGCGCCGGCTGACGCGGGGAGTTGATCTCACGGTAGTACTCGTTCTCCTTCTCGACGGGTGTGAGGTATCCGATC
>NZ_JANGEX010000020.1:0-25652 GCF_033792225.1 Microbacterium sp. LRZ72 | reverse complement strand
CTCGAGCACCTCCGAGGGTCGGCCCTCGGCTTCCGGAACCTCACGAACTACATCGCCCGCTCGCTCCTCGAAGCCGGTGGCTTCAAACCCCAACTACACCCTCGATTGCGATGAGCCACGAAACGGGCTACAGCGCCAGCCGCTCCCGCACGACCCCGGCCAGGGCGTCGGCGTGGGCTCTGGCCGTGTGCTCGTCGGCCGCCTCGACCATGACCCGCACGAGCGCCTCGGTGCCCGAGGGGCGCAGCAGCACCCGGCCGGTGTCGCCGAGTTCGGCGGATGCCGCGGCCACGGCATCCGCGACGCCGGCGTCTTCTTTCACGCGGGCGCGGTCGACGTCGGTGACGTTGACGAGCACCTGCGGGTACACCGTCATGATGCGCGCCAGCTCGGCGAGCGACGTGCGCTGCCGGGCCATCTCGGCCACCAGGTTCAGCCCCGTGAGCAGGCCGTCGCCCGTCGTGGCATGGGCGCTCATGATGACGTGGCCCGACTGCTCGCCGCCGAGCGAGAAGCCGCCCTCCTTCATGCGCTCGAGCACGTAGCGGTCGCCCACGGCCGTCTGCTCGACGTGGATGCCGTGCGCCGCCATCGCCCGGTGCAGTCCGAGGTTGCTCATCACCGTCGCGACGAGGGTGTCGTGCGCGAGCAGGCCGCGGCGCTTCATCGACGCCGCGAGGATCGCCATGATCTGATCGCCGTCGATCGCCCGGCCCTCGGCATCCACCGCCAGGCACCGGTCGGCGTCGCCGTCGTGGGCGATGCCGACATCGGCTCCATGCTCGAGCACGGCGCGGGCGAGCGCGTCGAGGTGGGTCGACCCCACGCCGTCGTTGATGTTGAGCCCGTCGGGATCGGCGCCGACGACGATGACGTTCGCCCCGGCGTCGCGGAACGTCTCGGGAGAGACCCCGGATGCCGCGCCGTTCGCGCAGTCGAGCACGACCGTGAGTCCGTCGAGCCGCTGGTCGAGCGACGCGAGCAGATGGATGACGTAGCGGTCCTCGGCGTCGGCGAACCGGCTGATGCGGCCGACGTCACCCCCGGTGGGCTGCAGCTTGGGGGCGCTCATGGCCGCCTCGATGCGCTGCTCGACGATGTCGGGCAGCTTCACCCCGCCGCGGGAGAAGATCTTGATGCCGTTGTCGGCGGCCGGGTTGTGGGACGCCGAGACCATGACGCCGAAGTCGGCGCCGCGATCGGCGACGAGGAACGCGAGCGCGGGCGTGGGCAGCACGTCGGCGTCGAGCACGTCGACACCGGAGGAGGCCAGGCCAGCCGAGACCGCGGCGGCCAGGAACTGACCCGAGATGCGCGGGTCGCGGGCGACGACGGCGGTGAGCCGGCGTCCCTGCGCCCGGCGCGCCTCGGCGGTACGCCCCTGGCCCAGGACGACGGCGGTCGCCTGGGCCAGGGTGAGCGCCAGATCGGCGGTGAGGGGGCCGTTGGCCAGCCCCCGCACGCCGTCTGTGCCGAACAGCGGCATCGGGTGTTACCCGACGATCAGCGCTTCGAGTACTGCGGAGCCTTGCGGGCCTTCTTGAGGCCCGCCTTCTTGCGCTCCTTGACGCGGGCGTCGCGCGAGAGGAAGCCCGCCTTCTTGAGCGTCGGGCGGTTGTGCTCGGCGTCGATCTCGTTGAGCGAGCGCGCGATGCCCAGGCGCAACGCGCCGGCCTGGCCCGAGGGGCCACCGCCGGAGATGCGCGCGATCACGTCGTACGCGCCTCCGAGGCTGAGCACCGTGAAGGGGTCGTTGATCAGCTGCTGGTGCAGCTTGTTCGGGAAGTAGTCCTCGAGAGTGCGGCCGTTCACCGTGATGGTGCCCGAGCCGGGGACGAGGCGCACGCGGGCGATGGCCTGCTTGCGGCGGCCCACGGCGGCGCCGGGAACGCTCAGCACGGGACGCTCGGTCTCGGTGATCTGCGCGTCGGCCGGGCTCTCGGTCGAGTAGTTCTGAGGAGTTTCGGCGCCGTCTGTGGAACGGATGGAGTCGGAGATGTTCGCCACGAGTGTGTCCTTAATCCTTTGCGGCGCTTACTGGGCGACCTGGTCGAAGGTGTACGGCTGGGGCTGCTGAGCGGCGTGCGGGTGCTCGGCGCCCGCGTACACCTTGAGCTTGGACAGCTGCTGGCGGCCCAGGCTGTTGTGCGGAAGCATCCCGCGGATCGCCTTCTCGACGGCGCGCACGGGGTTCTTCTCGAGCAGCTCTTCGTAGGAGACCGACTTGAGCCCGCCCGGGTAGCCCGAATGGCGGTAGGCCATCTTCTTCTGGAGCTTGTGTCCCGTCAGCGCCACCTTGCCGGCGTTGATGACGATGACGTGGTCGCCCATGTCGAGGTGCGGGGCGAAGGTCGGCTTGTGCTTGCCGCGGAGGAGGACCGCCGCGTGGCTGGCGAGACGGCCGAGCACGACGTCGGTCGCGTCGATGACGACCCAGTCACGCTGGACCTGGCCCGCCTTGGGGGTGAAAGTGCGCGTCACAGTTGTACTGCTTTCTTGATCGAACGGAGATGTTCGTGAATCCCGCTCCGGGGTGCTTCTGAATCGTGATCGAGCAGAAGACGCCAGTGGAGGGCTCACGTTCGCAGGCACCGCGCCACGGGAGCGCAGGCACCAAAGATCAACGATACCCCGGATGGGCGGCATCCGCCACTCGCGCCCGCGCGACCGCCGCCCTCAGGGGGCACCCTCGCCGGGGGCACCACGCCACTCAGCGCGGCTCCCCACCCGGGTATGGCTGCACTTTTCGGCGCGGGCGGCAGGTATTCCTGCCGCCGCGGACGAAAAGTGCAGCCGCAAGCGCCCGAAGTGCAGCCCCGGACGAAAAGTGCAGCCGCACCGCACCCGCCGGAGCGACCAGGCCGGAATCGAACCGCGCGCGCCCGCGCATTAGCATCAACGGGTGACCCCCCGACGATCCCGCCCGGCCCGAACCCGGCGGCCCCGCCGCTTGCGCGCACTCTGGTGGACCCTGGCGGCCGTGGCCGTCGTCGTGATCGCGGTCGTCGCGGCCCGGGCAGCCGTCTCGCTGACCCACGAGATCGCCGCCGAACCTCCGGAGGTGGGTGTGGACGTGATGGTTCCGGCCGAGTCCAAGGCGGCCAAGGCCGCCGCCGAGGGCGACCCCGCGAGCGTGGAGCACGAGGCGGCCGCGTTCCTCGCGCAGCAGCCCGCGGCGTACTGGCTCACGCCCGAGCAGGACCCGATCGGTCAGGTCGGAGACCGGATGCGCACGCTGCTCGACGAGTCCCGTGCGCAGGATGCCGCGGCCTCCATCGTCGTGTACGGACTGCCCGAGCGCGACTGCGGCAACTTCTCGGCCGGCGGACTGTCCCCCGACCAGTACGAGATCTGGGTCGACGAGATCGCCGGAGCAGTGCATGCCGCCCCCGACGTGCAGAAGGTGATCGTGATCGAGCCCGACTCGCTCGCGCTGGCGCCGGAGTGCGGCAACTTCGAACAGCGCGTGCCCGAGCTGCGCATGGTCGTCGACCGGCTCGCCTCGACCAACACCTGGCTGTACCTCGACGGCGGCCACTCGGCGTGGGTGCCCGCCGGCGAGATGGCCGAGCTCATCCGGCAGCTCGATGTGCTCGAGAAGGTGCGCGGCTTCGCCACGAACGTGTCGAACTATCAGACCGACGCTGACGAGTTCACCTATGCCCGCACGCTGTCGGGGCTGCTCGACGGCGCGCACGCCGTGATCGACACGTCGCGCAACGGCGCGGGAACGAACGGCGAGTGGTGCAACCCGTCCGGCCGCCTCATCGGAGCCGCGCCGGGCACGTACGGCGACGACGTGGTCGATACGAACCTGTGGATCAAGCCCCCGGGCGAGAGCGACGGAACGTGCAACGGCGGGCCCGCGGCGGGCGAATGGTGGCCGGATGCCGCCGTCGAGCTGACCCGCGAAGCCCACCCCTGACCGTCGCCCGCCCTCTCCGCCACCGCACCTCGCCGAGGGAGAGGGGCACAACCGGCAGGAGACCGGCGGGGCGCATGTGAATTCTGTGGCAGAATGACGACGATCCTGACCGGGCCGGTTTCCCCAGAACCGTGTCCGCCACCTGCCGGGGCACGGGGGCTGCCATGCCGGACACCGCAACACGCGAGACCGCAGTCATCGTCGAAGACGATCCCGACGTCCGTCATCTCCTCGCCGAGGTGCTCGAGGCCGCCGGGTTCTCCACCGTGTCCGTCGGCAACGGCATCGACGGCATCCGGGCCGTCACGTCCTACCAGCCGCTGATCACGACGCTCGATGTCAACATGCCGGGCATCGACGGCATCGAGGCAGCCCGCCGCATCCGTGCCCAGAGCGACACCTACATCATCATGATCTCCGGACTCGAGGACGAGGCGGACGTGCTGATGGGACTCGGCGCCGGCGCCGACGACTACATCACCAAGCCCTTCCGCCCGAGGGAGTTCCGCGCGCGGATCGACGCGATGCTGCGCCGTCCGCGCGCGACGGGCACCAGCCAGTCGCAGCCTCGGCAGCAGGAGCGCTTCGGCCCCTCCTTCCCGGGCGCCCGACCCGCCGCCCACGGCTGGGTCGCCTCACCACAGCCCGGCTTCGCGCCACCCCCGCAGCCGTACCCCGGCACCCCGGCGTACATGCTCACGCCGGCACCGTCCGAGCATGGCGCGTACGCGCCCGCCATGGTCGCGACCCCCGTGGACCCCTCCCTCATGACGGCGGGCCCCGGCACTGCCCAGACCGCGGATGCCGGCTCCCCCGGCGCCACGCAGCCCACGTCTGCGCAGGGCACCGACCCCGGCTCCGAGGTGCAGCACGCGGAGGAGCCCCAGAACGTCTGGATGGCGCACCGCGACCTGCGGGTGAACCCCGACACGCGCATCGTCATGCTGCGCGACGGCGAGGTCGAGCTGACCCGCACCGAGTTCGAGCTGCTCGCGACCCTGATGGAGTCCAAGCGCCGGGTGCGCAGCAAGGCCGACCTCACGCTGGTGCTGCGCGGCGAGTCCTACGTGACGTCGTACTTCGTCGGCGAGGCCGACAAGCGAGCCGTCGAGGCCCACATGACCAACCTGCGGCGCAAGCTGGGCGACAGCCCGACCACGCCCCGTTACATCGAGACGGTGCGCGGCGTCGGCTACCGGCTCACGGCCGAGACCGAGACCCCCGCCGCCTGAGCGAGCTGCCTGTGCCGTGAGCCGCGGCATCCGTCGCCCCTCATCGGGCATGCCACGGCACGGCGGCAAACCCGGCTGCGCACGGGACGAACGAAAAGGCCGGACGCCCCCGCGTCCGGCCTTTCGATCGGCGGTACCACCGGTTCCCCCCAAGCCTCAGGTAGGAGCTTTTTCCCCGCTCGCTACCGAGTGCCCCGGTGGCCGCCCGTCTCGCGCTCCTTCGTCAGACCTTGTAGCCGTACTGACGGCGGATGAGTTTGAAGAACATCGTGAGCGTCTGCAGCACGGTGACGACCCCCAGGATCGGCCACCCCACGGCGAGGATCGCCGACTGCACGGTCGCTCCGAGCATCGACCAGATCACCGCGATCGCGATCACGACGGCAACGGCGACGAACAGCGGGGTCCAGTGCGCAAACCCGCCGCCCCGTTCGGCCTTGGCCTGCGCCGCCCAGTTGTCGACCTTCTTGCGCGAGAGGAAGCTCGTCCACGCGCGCAGGAAGTGGCTGATCCGCACCCACATGTACAGCTCGGCGGGCACGAAGAGCCCGGCGAAGATCAGGTCGCGCCGGGTGTGGTCCTTCATCGTGCGCGCGATCCGCAGGTTGAGCAGGATCGCGACCACCGGCGGGATGAGCCAGATCGGGGCGAACACGAACGCCCCGATCGACAGCGAGCCGACGAGCAGGAACACGAACGCGACGCGCACGAAGATGTTGACCAGCATGCCGCCGGCCTCGAGCCACCGCAGCCGCAGGTTGGGGTGGAAGGGCTGGCCCTTCGTGTCACCGCGCTGGCCCGGCCACATCAGCTCGACCGCGCCGTAGGTCCACTTGACCTGCTGCGCGTCGAGCGCACGCAGGGTGGTCATGCCGCCGACATCCGCGTGGGCGAACGGGCTGATCTTGGTCAAGTAGCCGGCGCTCTTGATCTGCAGCGACAGCAGCGAGTCCTCGACCTCGGAGTCCCGCACCCATGGCGTGTTCTGGTGGTTCTCCTCCATCACCTGGCGCAGCGCCTTGGTGGCGAAGATCGAGAACTGGCCGCCGAGCACCGCCATGTTGCGGCCGCGCAGCAGGTTCTGCAGGTTGAACGCGGCGAACTGGGTGCGCTGGCCGGCGATCAGAAAGCGGGCGACCGCACCCTTGACGGGCTCGTCGTCGATCGAGTAGATCGCCGAGATGCCCCCGATGCGCGAGTCCGCGAGGATCTCGTTCTCGAGGTACTCCACCGCCTTCGGCTCGGACGTGGTGTCGCCGTCGACGCCGAGCAGGTAATCGTAGCCCTCGACGAGCGAATAGCCGTAGTTGAGGGCACCGACCTTCTTGTCGGGGTTCTTGCCGATGTCGTGGATGAAGATCTCGGTGAACTGCTCGCCGAGCTCGGTCTCGATCTCGTGCGGGCCGGCGAACTTCGCGGCCTCGCGCACGGTGCCGTCCGAGCTGTTGTTGACGACGACGTGGATGACGTCGGGCACACGCGTCTGGTTGAGCAGCGACTCGAGCACCGAGGCGATCGACTCCTCCTCGTTGTACGCGGGGATCACGCAGCCGATCGTCGAGCGCGAGGTCGAGACGGTGTCGAGCACCTCGGCGAAGTCGTCGGGAAAGTGCTGGGCCGGCGCGGGGTACTCGTCCATCTCGCGTCCTCTCGCCGAGACCAGCGCGCCGCCCTCACGGGTGCGGGGGCCCGAGGTGTGGCGAGGCACCGCGTTGTGAGGCGCCGCGTTGCGGGTCGCGGCGTTGCGGGTCGCGGCGCTGTGGGGTGCGGCGACGAACGGCCGGCTGCGGCCCTCGTCGTTTCGCTGCGTCGTCTGCACGCCGTCTTCCCCTTCGGTGTGTGGTGGCGGATGACCCGGTTCGGGCTCCGGGCCATCCGCCTGGGAACGATTCTGGCGAAGCGACCTCAAGCGAGCGCCCGGCGCAGGCGCAGGGATACCTCAAGATTTGCGCAAGATCAGCGCAAGGCGCCTATTCGGGCGGGTAGATGGCGATCGGCACCGTCTGGTAGACGGTCTGCTGCGCGAACGACGAGGAATCGTCGGCCGTGCCCTCGACCGAGACCGTCAGCGCGAACGTGAGGGTGAGGCCGACGGTGTCTTCGGGCAGCTGCTGGATGGCCGTCTCGGGCACGAGCAGCCCTCCCTGGAAGCTGTTGATCAGCAGTCCGCGGCTCGAGCGCAGCGTGTCGGCGGGAACGAGGGTGCGGGGGTCGGCCATGTACTGGAAGGGCTGCGCCGTCTGACCCGAGGTCTGCGACGTCTGCGAGGTGATCGCGATCTGCGACAGGTAGACCCGCCGCTTGTCCTTCAGCACGGCACGATCGCTGACGAGCAGGTCGTTCGCGTTCACAGAGAACCCGAACACCTTCTCGTTCGAGGCGGTCCACTCCTGCGTGCGGCGGGGGTCGACCGCCCAGATGTCGAGCACGATGTCGAGCTCGTCGGCGATGGTGCTGGTGACCGTCACCGATCCGTCGAACGAGAACACGGAGTCGAACTCCATCGCGGCGCTGCCCGAGGGCGTGGGCGTCGAGACGGGGGCGGGCTCGTCTCCCCCGGTCACCGAGTCGATCGCGTCGGTCAGGCCCGCGCATCCGGTGGCGACGAGGGTCGCGGCGAGCACGAGCGAGGCGAAGCCGAGCCGGCGCGCGCGACGAGTGTGGTGGGGGGAGGCCATGGGGAGGGGTCCTCTCGGGGCGTCGCGAGAGCGACGGTTCGGGGAAGATGGCACCGACGGATGCCGCGGGCAGGGCACACGCGCCGCGCGCCGATCGTATCGCACGGTGGCGACTCCTCTAGGCTTTGCGCATGACTGTCGCCTCCTCGCCGGCCCGGGGCGGGGCCCACGAGCGGGTCGGGGCGGATCGCGAGGCGCCTTCGGAGGGTGCGCGCGCGCCGCACCCGCGCACCGCGGAGCTCGGCCTGCCGAGTTCGCGCACCCGGTCGGCGTGGCTGCTGCAGCTGCTGCTGGGACTCGGCGTGCTGGTCATCGTGCTGCTCGTGCTCGCCCTCGATTCGCAGACCATGGCCAGCGCCACCTTCATCGCCGGCCTCGGCGTGATGATCGTGACGACCGCGGTGACGCTCACGGTGCCGTGGCAGAACTTTCCCGCGGGCGCGCTGCTGCCGATCCCCCTGATCGACATCGTCGCGATCGCCCTGCTCTCGCATGAGAACGAGTTCTCGACCCGCCTGCTGTGGGCGCTGCCGATCATATGGGTGGCGTCGTTCTTCCACACCCGCGCGACGATGCTCGCCCTTGCGCTCGTGGCGCTCGGCCTGCTGCTCTCCGCCCCGCACGAGGCGCCGATCGAGATGGGCGTGCTCCGCTTCGGCATCGTCATGCTCGGCTTCAGCATGATCGCGCTCGTCGCGGCGAACACGGGGCGGCAGACTCGCGCGTTCAAGCGCCTGCTGCGGCGGCAGGCGGGGCGCCTGTCCGACAGCCTCGACCGGGTGCGCGCGCACGAGCGGCAGCTCTCGCTCGTGCTCAACTCCGTCAACGTCGGCATCGCCCGCGTGGCATCGTCCGGCGACGTCACGTTCATGAACGACGCGTACCGCGAGCTGTTCGAGCTCGAACCGGACTCACCGACCCTGCCCCCGATCTCGGCACAGTACGCGGGCTTCCGCGGCTCCAGCATCCCGCCGGCCGACGAGCCCCTCAGCCGCGCCTCTCGGGGCGAGTCCTTCTCGGACCTGCGCACATGGCTGTTCGACTCGCAGGGGGACTGGCATGCGCTCTCGACCGACTCGCGCAGGCTGACGTCGCCGAGCGGCGGGGAGGACGGCGGGATCGTGATCGTCCGCGACATCACGGCCCAGCTCTCCGCCGAGCGGGCGAAGGAGAACCTCACGCGCGTGGTCTCGCACGAGCTGCGCAACCCCCTCACCGCGGTGCTCGGCTACGCCGAGATGGGCACCGACCGCCCCGACGCCGACTCCCGCTCCCGTGAGCAGTTCGAGATGATCGAGGGGGCGGCCGAGCGCATGCAGCACATGATCGACGAGCTGCTCGACGGCGCCGCGGCCGAATCGCGCGCGCAGACCGAGGCTCCCCTCGAGCAGACCGATCTGGCCCGCATCGTGCGCGAGTCGGCGACGTCGTTCGACCCCTGGGCGCGGGATGCCGGGGTGCGGGTCGAGGTGAGCGCACCGGCATCCGCGACGGTCGTGGGCGATTCGTTCCAGCTGCGGCAGGTCGTCGACAACCTGCTGAGCAACGCCGTCAAATACAGCCGCCACGACGGCCGGGTGCACGTGCGCGTGGGCGCCTCGGAGGACGGCATCGAACCGGTCGTGCTCGAGGTTGAGGACGAGGGCATCGGCATCGGCGACGACGACCTGGCGCACATCTTCGACCCGTACTTCCGCGCCGATGCCGTGATCGACCACGGCGCGAGCGGCACCGGACTGGGCCTGTCGATCGTGCGGGACCTGGTGCGCCGACACGGTGGGGACGTCACCGTGGATTCGGCTCCGGGGCGGGGCACCACCATGACCGTGCGGCTGCAGCCGGCGACGGGCCCCGCTGCATGATCCCCCTCGAGCAGACGCATGTCGGACTCACCCAGATGGCGGTGACGACCACCTGCGCGGTGCTCGTGATCGGACTCGGCTTCACCTCGCGCCCCTCGCGCGAATACCTGCTGTGGTCGTTCGGCTTTCTGCTCGCGCTGCTGAGCTCCTACGCCACCCTGACGGCGTCGATGACGGGCGACGCCGAGCGCCTACGGGTGTTCGGCCTGGGCCTGCTGCTCGGCGTGCCGGCCCTGTTCTGGTCGGGGCTGCGCGCCCAGCGCACCGTTCGCGCCCACGCGTGGGCGGGGCCGGTGCTCGCGATCGCGCTCGGCACGCTCCTCGCCGCGGCGGCCGAATCCTGGACCTATCCGATCGCCTTCCGCACGGCGTTCCTCGTCGCGGGATGCTTCGCGGGGCTCTGCGCCTACGAGCTCAGCCAGGGCCGCCGGCGGCACTCGCGCTTCGCCACGCCGATGTTCGTCGTCTCGCTCGCGTTCCTCGGCATCGCGATCGTGAGCTTCGTCGCCGGGGTCGTGCTGCTCGTGCTCGGACTGCAGGATGACATGGCCGCCACCCGCGCGCTGAACAGTCTCGGCGTGATCGTCTACACGATGTGCACGACCGTGACGATCCTCACCCTCTCGAACGACCGGCGCTCCGCCGGTGCGATCGTGAGCGACCCGAGGGCGGGCGCCGTGTTCCACACCGTCGCCTCGGATCGGCTCAGCCGCGCCCGTGAGCGCGACGAGCGCGCGTGGTCGCTGGTCGAACTGCGCCTCGACGACATCGACGACGTCCGCGAGGCCGCTGGCGAGGTCGGCTTCCGCGCCATCCAGGCGCGACTGATCGCCGCCTTCGGAGAGGCCTTCCCCGCCGTCACCGACATCGGCGATGTGGGCGACGGCATCCTCCGCGCGCTCGTGCCGGAGTCGCCGTCCGCCGTGCGGCGTCGCCTGCACGGCTTCTTGGACGAGATCTCGCAGACGCGGCGGGATCTTCCCCTGACCGTGCGGCTGACCGCGAGCGCCGGAGTGGCCTCGCCCGCCGAGAACGGATTCGAGCTCGACCCGCTCGCCGCGGCGGCGCACCAGGCTCGGCTGCATGCCGTCTTCGAGGGCGGCAACCGCGTCGGCACGACGCGTCCGCCGCAGCAGGCGCCGGCCGGTGGCGTCGACGTGGGCGCCGCCGACTGAGCCGACGCGGACGCCCGGGGTCAGCGCACGGGGTCAGCGTACGACGGCGGTGGCGGTGGGCAGGTGCGTGAGCACCTCCTGGCTGACCGAGCCGAGCAGAAAGCGCGCGACGGGGCCACGGCCGCGGCTGCCGACCACCACGAGCGTCGCCTTCTTGCCCACGCGGGCGATCTCCGCGGCCGGATACCCGCTGACGACGACCGTGCGGATGTCGAGATCGGGGTAGTCCTGCCGCAGACCGGCGAGGGCGAGCGCCTGCGACTCCTCCGTGAGCGTCTGCATGTTCTTCAGGTAGTCCTCCGGGTACGCCCCCGTGCCGAGCGGCACGACAAGGGGCGTCCACACACTCACCGCGATGAGGGGCTCGCCCAGGCGGTCGGCTTCGGCGGCGGCGAACGCGACGGCGGCCTCCGACAGCTCAGAGCCGTCGACCCCGACCACGATGCCGCTGCGCTCGTCATACGCGACGTCGGGAATGGCGACGACGGGGCAGTGGGCGCCGGCGGCGATGCGGATGCCGCGGTTGCCGCGCACCGGACCGCCCGTTCCGCGGTAATCGCTGCCGATGACGAGCAGTTCTGCGCCCTCGGACGCCGCGATCAGCTGGTCGATCGGATTGCCTCGGCCCACGCGGGTCTCGACCTCGATCCCCGCCTCGGTGGCCCGGGCGGCGTCGTCGGCGAGCATCCTCTCGGTCGCCTCGAGGGCGTGGTGCACCACGTAGCCTTCGCCCACGGCGCCGACGGCCCCGCCGACCACCGAGACCAGCAGCAGCTTCTGGCGGCGCTGCCGGGCCCTCGTGATGGCCCAGTCCAGCGCGCGGCGCGCGGCCGCGGCATCCGTCACTCCCACGACGATCGTGTTGTTCGTCACGTCGCACCTCCCTGTGCTTGTCCCGGCGACGCTCGCCGGCCACCTCGGTTCACCACCACACTAGCGCGGGGGATGCCGCGGAGCCGACGCCTCGGGCCGTGCAAAACCGGGGTCAGCGGTAGTAGGGGTAGGCGGGGTACATGTAGGCCGCGCCCCAGAACGGGTCGTACCCGTAGTAGTCGTAGACGGTGCTGTACGTCGCGCGCTCGCGGATCAGCTTCGGGTCGTAGGAGGGGGCGTCGGCCACGTGCTCGCGGGTCTGGTCGATGCGCACCTCGTCCTCGCCGATGGCGGTGATGGCGTCGACGGGGAGGAAGGTCTTGTCCTGGCCGATGCCGAGGAACCCACCGGAGGCGACCTCGAGCAGGCGCACCTTGCGCTCCTGCTCGTCGACCAGCAGGTCGTCGACCTTGCCGATGTCCTCGCCGTTGCGGTCCTTGACGTGACGGCCCCGGATGTCTTCGTCGGGGTTGGCGACGGTCTCGGCCAGATCGCCGAGCTTGACGAGCATGCCCGTGTCTTCGTTCTGCATGGTGGTGCTCCTTTCGCAGGGTTGCGGTCGCGACGCTAGGGGCAGATGCGATCGCGGGGAACCCCCCTGGACAGATCGCCGCCGGGGGCGTATCGAGGGACGACGAGACGAAAGCAACACCCGATGCGAGGAGGAACGAAATGCCCACCTGCGACACCTGCGGAAACGACTACGACAAGACGTTCACGCTCACCCGCGCCAATCCCAGCGGCGCCGAGACCACCGGCACCTTCGACAGCTTCGAGTGCGCCATCAGCGCGATGGCGCCGGTGTGCACGCACTGCGGATGCCGCATCCTGGGCCACGGCGTCGAGAACGAACAGGGAATCTTCTGCTGCGCGCACTGCGCCCGCCAGTCCGGCGACGCGCAGCTGACCGACCGGGCCTGACGGCGCCTGTCAGGCCAGCAGCGTGCCCGTGGTGGCCAGCGCCACCCACAGCGCGTTGAAGACGGCATGGGTGAGGATGGCGCCCCAGATGCGACCCGTGAGCAGCACAAGCAGCCCGCAGACGAGTCCGACGAGGGCGTAGGCGGCGACGGCGTCCGCGCCGAGCGCACCGCCGAGAGCGTGGGCCACGACGAACAGGCCGGTGGTTGCGAGTAGTGCGACGACGCCCGCGGAGACGGCGCCGAGCGCGCCGCGCAGCGCGGCGAACAGGGCGACGAGCAGCACGCCGCGAAAGAAGAACTCCTCGATCACGGGCGAGATGACGACGGGCGTGAGCAGATCGGCGAACCACCAGGATGCCGGCAGCCCGCCATCGAGCGACGGGTAGGAGGGAAACGGCAGCGGCGCCCCGTTCTCGGCCTCGGCGAGCCACCCCTGCGTCAGGCGCAGCGCGAGTCCGAGCGCCACGCCGTAGAGCAGATCGACCGCGCGAAAGCGCAGTAGCCCACGCGGCCGGGAGCGTGAGAAGGCCAGCACGATGGGCGCCCCCATGCCGATCCACAGCGCCACGGCCGCGGCGGCGCTCGTCACGGCCGCGTCGGGGGCGAAGGAGCGGATCGCCGCGGCCCCCAGCAGTCCGAGGGCGTAGCCGACGAGCGCCCAGCCGAGCAGGTCCCAGCCCCACGGCCGCACGCTCGAGCCGCCCTCGGTCCAGTGCCGTGGCCGGCGTCGGCCGCGGCGGCGGGCGCTCTGCTCCGCACGGGCGGCATCCGGGTCGGCGCTGGCCCGATCCGCGCTGTCCGCGTCGGCGCTGGCCGTGTTGGGCGGGTCGGCGCGCTCGGACGCGGCGCCCTCCGGGTCGGCGCGCGCATCGCGGGTATCGTGGGCCACGGAACCCACGCTACCGGGAGGGCGCATGATCGAGCTGCTCACCGTGTGCACCGGCAACGTCGCCCGTTCGCCCCTCGCCGAGGCGCTGCTGCGCGCGCGGCTGCCGACCGACGGCATCCACATCGCCAGCGCCGGCACGCGCGCCCTCGTCGGCCGCGGCATGACCGACGAGGCGCTCGCCCTCGTCTCCGCGCACGAGGGCGACGTGTCGGGGGCCGAGGCGCACCGCGCGCGACTGGTGACGGAGCGACTGCTGACGGAGCCGCACGTGGTGCTGGCGATGGCGCGCGAGCACCGCCGGCAGGTGGTGGAGCTGGCACCCGCCCGCCTGCGCACGACCTTCACGGTGCGCGAATTCGCCCGCCTGGCCGCCCACGTGCCGGATGCCGCGCTGCGCGAGACGCTGGCCGCCCACGACGATCCGATCGAGCGGCTGCGGCAGGCGCTCATGCTCGTGACGGCCGCCCGCGGCATCGCCCCTCCGCCGACCGAGCCGGAGGACGACGACGTGGTCGACCCGTTCCGGCGGTCGGAGCGCACCTACGCCCGCGCGGCCGCACAGCTCGTGCCCGCCGTGGACGTGGTGGCGCGGGTGCTGCGGGTCGTGATGGAACCGTCGCCGTGACGGACCCCGCGGGCGACGCACCCCCGGGCGTCGTGCGGGACGGTTCGCGCGCCGCCACGACGGCGGCGTGGGCGGAGCGCCGCCAGATTCCCCTCTACCTCGTCGCGATCGCGGCCGGCGCGGGGGTGGGCGCCCTGGTGCCGGCGGTCGCTGCCCCCCTCGAGGCGGCGATCACGCCGGTGCTCGGGCTGCTGCTGTACGCGACGTTCCTCGGAGTGCCCTTCACCCGCATCCGCCGCGCCTTCGCGGACGGGCGCTTTCTGCTCACGGTTCTCGTGCTCAACTTCGTCGTCGCCCCGATCGTGGTGTTCGCCCTGTCGCGGCTCGTGGCCTTCGACGACGCACTGCTTCTGGGCGTGCTGTTCGTGCTGCTGACGCCGTGCGTCGACTACGTGATCGTGTTCACGGGCCTCGCCGGCGGCGACCGCGAGCGCCTGCTGGCCGCGACGCCGCTGCTCATGATCGCGCAGATCGCGCTGCTGCCGGTGTATCTGTGGCTCACGGCCGGGCCCGCGGCCGTCGCGTCGATCGACCCGCATCCGTTCGTCGAGGCGTTCCTGCTGCTGATCGTGGTGCCCCTGGCGCTGGCGAGCCTGACGCAGGCGCTCGCGCCGCGGCTTCGTGCGGCCCGTGCGGTGATGGCCGGTGCCGTGGCGGCGATGGTGCCCCTGATGATGCTGACCCTCGCGGTGGTCGTGGGATCGCAGATCCACGCCGTCGGCGCGGCCATCGCGGGCCTGGTGTGGGCGATCCCCCTGTTCGTCGTGTTCGCCGCCGTGATGGCCCCGATCGGGGCCCTCGTCGCCCGGGTCGCGCGCCTGGACCCGCCCCGGCGCCGCGCCGTGGTCTTCAGCGGCGTCACCCGCAACTCGCTCGTCGTGCTGCCGCTCGCCCTCGCACTGCCGCCCGCGTTCGCGCTCACGCCCCTCGTGATCGTGACGCAGACGCTCGTCGAGCTGGTGGCGATGGTCGCGATGGTCGCCCTCGTGCCGCGATGGATGCGGGAGCGCTCGCCGAACCGGTGACGCACGCGGCGCGAGCTACGTGAGGACAGTCTCATGTCAAGGGTGCCCTGATCCTCCACCGGCGTGCGACCATGGGAACTCGGGTGGGACCGACGACGCTCCCGAACACGACGCTGGGGAGCACACGTGGGGAACGATTCTGGGCAGGGACGCGCGCCGGCGGCGCGACCCGCACTCGCGCTCGTCGCGAGCCAGGTGATCGGGCAGCTCGCGCTCGCCGCGGTCATCCCCGTACTCACGCGGGCGTACCCGCCCGCCGAGCTGGGCGTGTACCAGATCGCCTTCGCGATCGCCTTCATCGTGCTGCCCGTGGCGACGCTGCGCTTGGAGTACGTCGTGCCGACGACGCACTCCCCCGCGCTGGTCACTCGGCGCCTGCGCCTGGGTCTCGGAACGGCGACGGCCCTCGGCGCGGCCGCGCTGCTGGGCGGGCTGATCGCCGGCGCGACGGGCGCGGGGGATGCCGCCGGCATCCTCGTCATGAGCGGCCTGCTCATCCCGGCGCTCGGCCTTCCCCTGCTCGACGGCGCGCGGCTGATCCGGCGCGGCGCGCGGCGCGCCCTCGCGGTGCGCAACCTCGTCGGCGGCGTGGCGGGGGCGTCGCTGCAGGCGGTGTTCGCCCTCACCGGCGGCGATGTGCTGCTGCTGCCGGTGGCGCTGCTCGTCGGCCGACTGATCGGCATCCTCGCGTCGCGGTTCGTCACGGATGCGGCGGCGCCGGGCCCCGCCGCCGATGCCGAGGAGCGCGACGAGAGGTACACCCTGGCGCGGGCCGCGCCGACGATCGGTGCGGGCGTGCTGGCCGGGGCGACCATCCAGGGCCTCACGGTGATCGCGGGGGCCACCCTCGGGACCGGTGCCGCGGGGCAGGCGGGCGTGGCCCAGCGCATCGCGTCGGCGCCGATCGCGCTCGCCGGGCAGGCACTGACGCAGACCACGCAGCTGGAGTTCAGCCGCATCATCCGCGACCGGCGCCCCGAGCTCGCGCGCTCGCTCGCGGCCCACGTGCGGGTGTTCCTCCTCGCCGGCGCCGCCGTGGGTCTCGCGCTGGCCGTCGGCGGGCCGCTGCTCGCGGGGCCGGTGCTGGGCGAGCAGTGGGCGCCCGCCGGCATCCTGATCGCCATGCTCGCCCTGCCGGCCGCGCTGCAGGTCGCCGTGTCGCCCACCGACTTTCTCTTCGTCATGCTGCGCCGCGAGCGGATGCTGCTCGCTCTGCAGGGCGCGCGCGCCGGGCTGACGTGGTCGGCAGGGCTCATCGCGGCGGCGCTCACCGGCGACCTGGCCGTGATCACGCTGTGCTTCTCGGTCGCGTGGGCCGCGTCGTACGCCGGCTCGCTGATCTTCGTCACGCGCGCGGCGCGCCGCTTCGACCGGCAGCACGCGCCGGCGGGAGCGGCGGGACGGATGCCGGCGGCCACCCGCTCGCGATGAGGTCTGCGGCGGCGTGGGTCAGCCGGTGCCGGCAGACTCGCGGCGGGCGCGACGGCCCAGCGCGATGCCGGGGCGGGCGCGCCAGTGCCGGGCGACGTACTCGACCGCCTCGTCGACAGCGAAGGAGCGCGTGGAGTTGCCCACGCGCACCCACAGCTCGGTCGACGAGCCGTCTTTGGACTGGGTGAGGAAGACCGGCTTGGCCGCCGCCGGGCAGACGATGGCGCACAGCACGGCGCCGTTGGGCGCGGTGGCGAACCGCACGGTCGGCTGGGCGGCGGCGTTGCGGCCGAGCAGGGTCGAGAACATGTCGCGCAGCCACAGCTCGTAGCGGTCGACGTCGGGCACGCGCAGCGTCGCCAGGTCGCGGTCGAGCCCGATCGCCTCGCCCGCGTCGTCGGCGCCGATCAGCAGGGTGCCGCCGCCGCTGTTCATGAACGCGGCCACGGTCTTGGCGATCACGAGCTCCATGCGGGTGTCGCGCTGCTGGGTGCGCACGTTCCAGCGGGCGGTCTCCTTGAACTCGACCCGGTCGGATTCCCCCGCCGCCAGCAGCTTCGCGACGTCGACGTCGGCCGGATCGCGCCGCACCGCGACGGCGAGGGCCGCCACGACGAACGACAGCCCGATGCTGCACCCGAACGCGAGCAGCAGGGTCGTCGGCATCCACAGGCGCAGGCCCGCGATGAACCAGCCCGCGACGAAGAGCCCGACGCTGGTGCCGCCGATCGAGACGAGCGTCATCGCCGGCAGCGACAGCGACAGCCTCCGCCCGAACAGGGCGCGGATCGCGAGCGCGATCAGGTACGACGCGAGCAGCACGATCGGAACCGCGACGGCGAACTCGACCAGGATCAGGTTCTGGGGCATGCGGGGGCTCTCCGGGGGGGTCGGCGTGGGCCTTCGGGCGCGCGGGGGGTCCCTCATGTATATCGCGGGGCGCGGTTCCCCGCGCTGCGCCGCAGGAGGACTCTCGCGCCACGCGAGTGCCTCCGCCGCGAAATCGTCCTCGTCTCGCGCGATAGTCCTCGCGCCGCGCTGCTGCGTGGCCGCGACAGAACGCGGGGCGTGGCTACCGCAGCGCCGCCTCCCAATCGACCTCGACCATGTCGGGATGCGTGCGCGAGATGCGTGCCGGCAGGGTCGTGCCGATCACGGGCCAGTACCTGCGACTGTCGAACACGACGGCGGTCTGCACGGTGCGGGCGGGCAGGTCGGGGGCTTCGGCCACCACCTCGAGCGCGCACTCCTGGTAGCGCGATCGCCCGCGCCGCTCGGACGCGTTCGCGATCCACACCGTGCCGCGCGCGGCATCCGCCATCGGCTCCCGCGTGATGCGCGCCAGCTGCTCGGCCGCCTCTTCCGCCCATTCCTCCATGCCGGTGAGCCTATCGGCGCAGTGCGGGCCCGCTCGCGTCCATGGCCGCACCTCACCGCACGGGTCGCCACCAGACGTCGCCTGAATGCCCCCAAGACGACATCCCCTGGCGACCGGATGCCGTGCTCAGCGCTCGCGCGTGGACGCCGAGCGACGGGTGTGCAGCACGGCCGCCACGCCGGCGGCGACCAGCAGGCCCGCCAGGCCGGCCCCGAGCGCCGGCACGGTCGAACCGCTCGCAGCAAGTGCTCCCGAGCCTGCCCCGGATGCCGCCGACGACGGCGACACGGACGGCGTCGGCGCCGGCGCCGGTCCGGGAGCAAGACGCCCCACGAAGGCGACCGGGTCGACGAGTCCGGCCCCCGCGGTCTCGGCGGCGCTCGCTCCGCGCCACGGCGACGACAGGGGCTGCGCAGAGGCCGTGAGCGCCGCGACGAGATCGGTGAGCTCGGTCTGGGGCGCGGTCTGCAGGCCGAGCGCCAGCACCGCGCCGACCACCGGCGTCGCGGCCGAGGTGCCGTAGTACATCCACGTGCCGTCGACGTCTTCGCCGAAGAACGTGGTGGGGATGCCGTCGAGGCCCGTCACCGTCGGCCCCACCCGCACCTCGGGCTCGGCCAGCCGCGCGGGCACCACGCCGGCCGGCGCGGGCGCGTAGTACCGCACCTGCGGTCCTGTGGAGCTGAACGACTCCAGCTGTGTCGGGTCGGCAAGCGGAGCGGCCGCGACCGTCACCGCCGACGGATTGGCCGCGCGACCGATGAGTGTGGGACCGACCGTGTCGGTCGCTGTCGAGGTGAAGTACTCCGCGGCCTGCACCGGTCGCGGCACCGAGTTGTCCCAGAACGCGAAGCGCACGGCGAGCGGCTCGGTCAGCGCCGGGCCCTCGCGCGCGATCACGAGGTACCGGTCGATCGGCTGTTCGTCGGGCAGCCCGCCGAAGACCTCCCCGAGGGCGACGGGCAGGTCTTCGACCAGGAGCATGTTCTCGACGACGTCGGTGACGGCGCCGTCATCATCGAGGAAGAATCCGGTCAGCTGTGATTCGACGGCGTAGGGCGGATCGCTCCACTGCAGCACCGCTCGCGTCTGCAGATCCATTCCCGGCTCGCCATACAGCCGGTATCCCGAGGTGGGGTCCTCGTCCGCACCGGGGTCGAAATCGAGGCACTCCACGGTGGCGGGTGCCATCGCGGCGTCGACGGCGGGCGGGCAGGCCGCCGCGCGGAACTCGGTCGTCTGCCAACTGGCGATCAGCGCGTCGTCGCTGGCCTGCGGCACGCCGTCGATCGAGGACGCCCCCACGAAATTGAGGTTGCCGGCGGCGACGGTGTACACGATGCCGGCATCCACCGCCCGCTCGGCGGCGGCCGCAGCAAGGCCCGGGGAATATGCCGTGTCGGTGATGAGCAGGATGTCGTCGACGATGATGTCCACGTCGGCGGCGATCATGTCGTCGATCGCGGCGGCCATCGAGGCGTCCTCCGATGCCCCGCCGTGGGCCTCGGCGCTGGATGCCGTCGTGAACACCAGGTCGGCAGCGGGAGCGATGGCGTGCACGATCTGCAGCATCGCCCGTCCCTCGTCGTCACTGGGCGCGTCGTCGTGCAGCACCCGCACCGGCTGCTCCCATCCGCAGGGGTTGGCAGCTCCGGGCAGCGCCCCCGACGCGACGTCGTCGGCCGCGCTCGTCGCGGCCGGGCTGTCGGCGTTGTCGTACGAGGTCGAGATGACTCCGATCGTGAGGCCTTCGCCCGTCAGGCCGTCGTCGTGCAGCGCACCGATATCGAGGGCATCGACGACAGCGGAGGCCGGCGCCGGCGCGCACGCGGCGACCGCCGCCTGCGGAACCCCCGTCAGCCCGAGCCCTCCGACGATCCCCGCCGTCACAACCGTCACTCCGATACGCATCCGTTTCACACGCCCAGGGTAGCGACAGCCGGGCGAACCGCCAGCGGCATCCACCGGTCGCCAAGAGACGTCGCCTGAACGTCTCCGAGACGACACTTTCTGGCGACCGGATGCCGGGGCCCAAGCGCAGCGGCGGCGGCGAAACGCCACCGCACACGAACCGGGGCGACCGCCCGCGTGATGCGAACGGCCGCCCCGGCCTTTCTTGGGGGGCGCTCAGGCGGCGCCCGGTGCGCTACGCCGTCCGGCGTCGCACCATCGCCAGCGCCGTGCCGATGAGGAGCAGCAGGCCGCCCATCACCGCCAGTCCGCCGTGGTCGCCCTCGGAGCCGGTGACGGGCAGCGACCCGCCCCCGTTCCCGGACGCCTCGTAGGTGAACGCGTCATCGAGCGTCGCCGACCCGCAGGTCCCCGCGCCGACGACCGTGATCGACACGGTCCCCGCGACCCCGGCGGGGCTCTCGGCCCAGATCCGGTTGTCACCGAAGACCTCGAACGACCGTGCCGGGGTGTCGCCGAACAGCACCTGCTCGGCATCCGCGAAGCACTGCCCGTCGATCGTCACCGTGGTGCCGCCCGAGGTCGGTCCCGAGTCGGGCTCGACCTCGTCGATGTCGGCGAGCGCGTAGTAGACGAAAACACCGGGCTCACTGTCGCCGTCGGGGCTCGTCACCACCACGTCGGCCGCGCCCGGCTCATGCGCGGGCGTAGTCACCGTGATCTGCGTGTCGCTGTCGACCGCGAAGTCCGTGCCGGCCTCGCCGTCGAACGTCACGCCGGTCGCGTCGGTGAAGCCCTCACCGGTGATGGTGACGACCGTGCCGCCGTCCTCGGGGCCCTCATCCGGGTCGAGCGACTCCACGCTTGGCACGTCGAGGAACTCGAAGTCGCCCGCGTCGACGTCTCCGCCCGGATGCTGCACCGTCACCTCGACGACACCCGGCGCCTGCGCGGCGGTCGTCGCCTCGATCTCGGTGTCGCTCACGACGGTGAACTCCGCCGCCGACTCACCGCCGAACTCGACGTCCGTCGTGCCGGTGAAGCCGTCGCCGGTGATCGTCACCTCGGTGCCGCCGGTCTCGGGGCCCTGGGTGGGCTCGAGATCGGTGACCACGGGCGGCGCGACGAACTCGAACCCGTCGGGCTCGGTCGCCTCGCCGCAGTCCCCGGCGCCTTCGACGGTGACGTCGACGACTCCGGTTCCGGCGGGGGTGACCGCCTCGATCTCGGTGTCGCTGATGACCTCGAACGACGTGGCCGGCACACCGCCGAACAGCACATCCGTCGCGTCGGCGAAGCAGTCACCGAGGATCGTGACGGTCGTGCCGCCCGCCTCGGGGCCGGCATCCGGGTCGACATCGGTGATCTCGGCCACGTCGAAGTACTCGAAGTCGTACCCCGCCGAGTCCCCGATGTCGTTCGTGACGATCACATCGACCAGCCCGGGCTCGTTCGCCGGGGTGACCGCCTCGATCTCGGTGTCGCTGATGACCTCGAACTCCGTCGCGTCGTCGCCGCCGAACGTCACGGACTCGGTGTCAGTGAAGTTCACGCCGGTGATCGTGACAGTCGTGCCGCCCGTCTCCGGACCGCGGTCCGGATCGATGTCGCTGAGCACGGGAGCGCCGGGCTCGACGTAGGTGTAGCCGTCCGGAACCGTCTCGTCGCCGCAGAGCGTCGGGTTGACGATCGTCACGTCGACGAGCCCCGCGGTGCCGGCCGGAGTGGTGACCGTCAGCTCGGTGTCGCTGACCACCGTCAGGTCGGTGCCCGCCACGCCGTCGAAGAGCACGTCGGTGGCGTCGGTGAAGCAGGTGCCGATGATGGTCACCGTCGTGCCGCCCTCGGTGCTGCCGGAGTCGGGATCGATCTCATCGACCTGCGTGACGTCGTAGTAGTCGAACTCCAGCGAGTCGTTCGAGCCATCGGTGTTCGTGACCGTGACATCCACCAGTCCGGGCTCGTCCTGCGGCGGCGAGGTCGTCGAGATAGACCCGTCGGGGTTGATCTCGAAGTCGTCCACGGGCACGTCGCCGAACTCGATGTCGGTGACGTCGTCGAGGTTGGTGCCGGTGATCGTCACCGGCGTGCCACCCGTCACGGGGCCTTCGGTCGGCTCCATCGCCAGATCGCTCGGCAGGGCCAGGTCGACCGCCCGCACCGTGGCGGAGGCGAGGTCCAGCGCGATCGCGCCGCCGGCCAGGCCGGGCGCGATGACGATGCCGACCGCGCGCTGCGTGAAGGACCCGGCATCCAGACCCGCGGGGTCACGGAAGTCGCCGGGGTTCTCCTGCACGTTGACCGTGATCTCGACGACGTCGTTGATCACCGCGAGCAGCGGGTCGACGGCGGTCACCGTCTCGGTGGCCGCCGTGGTGATGGCGCTCTCGAGAGCCGCCAAGCCGAGCGCGCCATCGATGACGTCGCCGACATCCGGCGCGATCTCCCCGACCGCGTAGTCCGTGACGGGGTCGAGTGCCATGCCGAGGTCGAGCCCGGCCACCTCGGTGCCGTCGAGCGAGACGGTCGGCTCCGACGTGCCCGGGTTGCCGAGCAGGCCGCCGAGGGTTCCCTCGATGGCGATCGCCAGGGTTCCCACCGGCTCGTCGTCGAGGTTGACGCCCACGGCGATGTCGATCTCGATCGTCGTGGTGTCCAGCACCTCGGTGATCGCGTCGTCGAGGGCGTCCGGCAGCTGGTTGGTGAGGATGTCGCTGATCGCGGCGTCGACGTTGGCGTTCAGCGTCGTGTCGGTGAACAGCACGGTGTTCTCATCGAGGTCGTTGAGCGCGTAGAGCTGGTCGAGGTCGATCAGAACGGTGCCGGTGGAGAAGTCGATCGTGACGGGCCCCGAGACGAACGGCGAGGCGGCGACGGAATCGATCGCGGCGCCCAGGTCGAGGTCGAGCTGGGTCTCGACGACGGCAGGATCGAACGTGACGAGGTCACCCGGGAGCAGAGCTTCCAGGATGCCGTCGAGCCCGTCCACGAGCCCCGCGACCGTGGTGTCGATGGGGCCGCCGTCGTCGGCGAGCGCGTTGACGTCCGCGCTGGCGACGTCGAGCAGCGTCCCGAGGTCGGTGACGAGGTCGGTCAGAACCGGGGAATCGGCCGTGACGAGTCCGCTGGCCACCTGGTAGTCGCTCGTGATCGCGACGTCGTCGCTGGAGCGCGTCGCCTCGGCCTGAGCCGCGAGCGCACCCAGCTCGACCGACAGGTCGCTGAGCAGCCCCGTCGCGCCGACGTCGTCGAGCACGGGCGCGAGGTCGAGGGTGGTGTTCTCGGCCGGGTCGCCGCTGCCGGCCTGGATCGCGCCGTTGGCGCCGATCAGGCCCGACGAGCCGAAGGCGCCGGCCGCGTCGCTCTGCGCGTACTGGCCGACCGCGCCGAGTTCGAGCACGTCGTTTCCGCCGAACAGCTGCACGCCCAGGCCGAGGTCGATGAGGCCGAGGGCCGACACGTCGATCGGCGCGTCGACCTCGGCGTCGGGCGGGAACGCCGCGTAGGCGCCCTCGAGCGCCACGATCTCATCGAGAGCCCCGCCCGTGAGGAACACACCTTCACCTTCGGCGCGGTCATCCTCCGCCGCGTGGGCCACGCCTCCGGCTGACGCCATGACGAGCCCTGCGGTGACGCCCACCGCGATCGGCGCCCGCCAGCTGTTTCTCGGGCGTGATCGCCGGGCTTTTCGGTTCTCGGTCGATGTTGTGTGTCTGCCCGAAAGCAGGCCGAATCGCAGCACTGTGCCCTCCCCGCATCATGCTGTGCGGCGGCTCACCCTCCCGGTCACCGCCTCGTAGCTGGGAACCTAATGAGAAACCGGCCGGGCCGCTGAGGGATTGACTCGCCGCAGCAATATATGGGAACGTTCGCCCTGCCGGCGTCCGGTCCGCCTCAGGACCCGGCTCGCGCCCGCACAGTGCTGCACCAGCCCGATCAGGCCCCGGACACGTCGCGCAGCGCGGAACCGTCGCCATATGCCGAAGCGGGGATGACGCTCAGCTTGCCGTTGGTCTCGAGCACGATCGCCCGGATGTCGCGGAGGTCGCCCGCCCCGGTGCCGCGCACGGCCTGCGCGATCTCGGCATCCGTGAGCCGGGCGCGGCGAAGCGCCTCGCGCTGGACCTCGCCGTCGCGAAGCAGCAGGACAGGTCGCGAGGTGACGGCGCCGCGCACGCGCGGCCAGCGCGACGAGGTCCATGCGACGACGAACTGCAGCACGGCGATCAGCGCGAAGGCGACCGCGCCCTCGCTCCACGACACATCGGCGCTGAGCAGGATCGTGGCCAGCGTCGAACCCAGCGCCACCGTGACCACGAAGTCGTAGGCGTTCAGCTGCGCCAGGGTGCGCTTGCCGGAGACGCGCAGCACCACGACGAGCGTGACGTATGCCGCCGCACCCACGGCGACGATGCGCAGCAGGTCGGACCAGGAATCGAACCACATGTCACCCATCCTCTCCTCTCGCTTTGCTGCCACGTCAACCCACTGGACCCGCGGGTCGCCACGAAACATCGCCTGACCGCGCTCGAGACGACATTTCTCGGCGACCGGATGCTGCCGCGCTCCGCCCGCGCGCTACGCTCGGGCCGTGCCCCAGATCCCCGCGAGCCAGACCCCCGCGAGGCCCGGCTCCTCGGATCCCGGCCCGGCACCCATCGCCCCCGGTGCCCTCACGCAGTTCTCCCTGCTCGCGGCGCTCATGGCCGGGACCTATGCCTCCGGCATCCGCGCCGCTCACGCCCGGGAACTCGGCGACTTCGGCATCGGATGCGTCGACCGCCTCGGCGGCGAGGTCGTCATGCTCGACGGCGTCGTCTACGAGTGCAACGCCGGCGGGGTCGCCACGCCGATGCCCGACGACGAGCTGCTGCCCTTCGCCGATGCCTGCGATCTGCCCCACGACCTGGTGGCCCGCCCGGTGCGAGGCCTCGGCCTCCACGCCCTCACCGAGACGGTCGAGGCGGCACTCGCGAGTCGCAACCTGTTCCACGCCGTGCGGGTCGACGGGCTCTTCTCGTCGCTGCGCGTGCGCACGACGGCCCGGCAGGCGCTGCCCTTGCCCACCCTCGAGGAGGTCGCGGAGCACCAGGTCGAGACCTCGCTGGTGGGTGCCGAGGGCACCCTCGTCGGGTTCTGGTCACCCGCGCTGTACCAGGGCGTCGCGGTCGCGGGCCTGCACCTGCACTTCCTCTCGGCCGACCGCAGCACGGGCGGGCACGTGCTCGACGCCACGGTCGCCGACGCCGACCTGCGCCTGGCCGCCTACGCTCGCTTCGCTCTGCAGCTGCCGACCGACGCGGCGTTCCTCGCGACCGAGCTGACCCACCCCGACGACGCCGCGGTCACCGAGGTGGAGGGCGGCGGCTGAGGCGCACTGCGCGCGGGTCGTTTCGTCTCCTCGCTGCGCTCGTCGCTCAACGCCCGATCCCGCCCACCCGGCCGTTGAGCGAACGAAGCGAGACGAAACGCCCCCGCATCGAGCGTCGGAGATGTGCCCGGCGTCGGATGGCATGCCGCCCCGGCATCCGACGCCCGCCGCATCTCCGACCCCGGGCCCGGCCGTCGAGCGAGCGCACCCGGCCGTTGAGCGCGCGCAGCAAGACGAAACGCCCCCGCAGCACGGTTTCGTCTCCTCGCTGCGCTCGTCGCTCAACCTGGATCCACCGATAGGTGTGCGAAGGGTTGCGGCGCGTTAAAGAGAGAATGCCTTTCCGATCAGGGA
>NZ_JANGEX010000019.1:0-47637 GCF_033792225.1 Microbacterium sp. LRZ72 | reverse complement strand
CTCGAGCACCTCCGAGGGTCGGCCCTCGGCTTCCGGAACCTCACGAACTACATCGCCCGCTCGCTCCTCGAAGCCGGCGGCTTCAAACCCCACCTACACCCTGGATTGCGATGAGCCTCATTGACGTCGGAGGGGCGTCGTCGTTTCGCTGCTCTCTCGTGGATCGGCGGTGACCGTTGCGGCGAGCTGCGGACCGATTCCAGTGCTCTCCGGCGACCGCGAAGCGGTGGGTGGGACCGGTACCGGGTCGGACTGCCGCTCTGACCGGCCGCCTGAGTATTCGCGTCTCTGAGCGCCACCGGTATTGGGGTTGAGCGCCACTTGCTCGTCGACGTGATCGCGTCGGTGGGCGCCATCGAATATTCGGGCTGAGCGCCAGCTCCTTAGGCTCCTTCTGCCGCGCGGACCCATCGCGCGGCAGAAGGAGTGATTCGGATCGTACGCAAGATCAAGGCGAAGCTGGTGCTGAGGCTTCGGGTGGAAGGGTTCTCGTCGCGGCAGATCGTGGCGCAGGCCATGTCGCGGCACAGGTGGTCGCGGTCATTGCGTCACCCCGGGTGTGTCCGGAGGCAGGATTCCTCGGACGGATCTGTCTCAGGGACGTCCCAGCAAGTACCCGCGCGAGCTTCGTGAGCGCGCTGTCCGCATGGTCGCCGAAGTGCGGCCCGACTATCGGGGCGCACTCACTCGGTGTCGGCGACGCTCGAAAATGAGGCCGACGTGACGGGTGGTTTCTAGCGACCGTCGCTATGGCCTCATTCTCGAGCGTCGCCGACGCGAGATTCTTCTGGGCGGCTCCGCGCCTTAGAGACGCGTACGGACGCGAGAACAGAAGGTTTGCGCGGTCGGTCATCACTACGCGCCCAGAGGCCCTCTACATGCGTTGTGCCTTGAGTTTCCAGGTCGCCGCGGTCAGCGGATGAATCGCTCGGCGTAGTCTGCTCCGAGCCCGACTTGCTCGTAGTGAACGCGGGCGTTGGCGATCTTTGTGAATACGTCTTCGACTCCGGTCGGATTGCCGTCAGGATCGACGTAGATGTACGCGCCGGTTACATGGAACAGCGTGGCCATCTCTTCAACTCCGTCGGGGATCTCCAACGTATGAATGTCGCCCGGCGGCTCGAAGACATAGGAGCCCTCCTCTGCCCACCAGGGGTGCTCCAGGTAGTGCCACCGTCCGCGCAGCACCGTGGCATGGACAGGACCAGCGTGGCGATGTCGAGAGAGGACGCCGCGCCTGCGGACTTTGAGGATGTTGACGAAGTAGCCCTGGCTTGCGGAGAGCACCAGCGGCTTGAAGCTCACGTCGGCAGATTGCGGCACCCAAAGCCGTTCATCGCCGTCGAGATCGAGGGCGTTTTCGACTACGAGGTCGTCAACCATGCCGAAGGGTTGTTCGCCGCGATACGGCACGTTGGCTTCATCACTGATTGCTGATGCAATGCGCGAAGGGCTATCTGGCATGAGATGTGTCTCCAAGATTGGCGTCCTCGGTTACTTATAATGCAACCAGCTTGATGTATTCGATACACTCTGCGTACAGAATGATCTGTGAGTCAAGAGGCAGTGAAGGAGACTGGCATTCCCAGTGATGAGGCCGCAAAGCGACAGCGCATTCAGTCCGTCGTTCGCGCAACTCGGATGTTGCTATGCATTGCCAAGTCAGCGAGCGGGCTTACAGCAACGGACCTCGCGAGAACACAGGGTCTTACATTGCCCACGGCGTTCCGCCTGTTGGCGACGCTGGAAGACGAAGGGCTCCTGTATAAGACGTTTGATAAGCGCTACGTACTTGGTTCTGCAACCATCGAGATCGCGAACGCACCCGGCCTGCGCCCCCGGATGGAGACACGCCACCTCGAGGTGCTCCGTCACGTTGCTGAAGTGACCCGTGAGACGGCATACCTGACGGGGTGGTTTCGAGACGAGATTCAGATTCTGGCTACCGTCGAGGGGTCTCAGGCCGTCCGTGTCGCCGGGCTGCAAGTGGGCTATGCGGAAGCGGTGCATGCCCGCGCGAGCGCCAAGCTGCTCCTGGCGTTCGCAGACGAACATCGACGTTCAGCCGCTTTGGACAGTCATGATTTCACCCCGTATACAGCCCAGACGATCCGCACGAGGGCGGCCCTGGAGAGGGAGCTGCAGGCTATACAGCGGACGGGAATTGCACAGGACCGAGACGAATATCACGAAGGAGTCCGGACCGTGAGCGCTCCGATCTACACGAACAAGGTCGTCGTCGCTGCGCTCGCGGTGTCGGCCCCGTCGGAACGATTCGCGCAGAATGAGCGCGCACTCGTCGAGGCGGTTGTGTCGGCATCCCTTGCGGGTTCGAACCAAGAGGTAGCTACGGTGGCGAGACGTCGATCAGGTTGAAGCCGCAACCGCCGGCTGGGTCCAGTGGTTCAACACCGACCGCACACACGGGTGCATCGATGACCTCACCCCCGTCGAACTCGAACAGCTCGACCACGCTCACACCGAACCCCTCGAACGAGCGGGCTGGCACCGGCAAAACGCTCTCCGGACATGCCGGGGCGACTCACACCCTCGCTGTTGCGACTACGCAACGCGAGGGGTCAGGTGTAGCACAGCTCGTCCATCCTGGCGAGGAGCACGTCCAGGGATTCGTTCGTCTCGAGCATGTCTCGCGGCACTTGGTAGCCGAGGTCTTCTTGAGGCGTGGTCATGATGGTGTGGATGTCGAGGGCGCGGTAGGACGTGGGAAATGCGTGCAGCACCGTTCGCAGATCCGGCAATGGCGTGTTCGTTGAGGTGAACTGCCAGCGCGGGAAGACGAGCTCCCCTCGACCCGTGACGTGGGTGTCCTGCACCAACCGCCGTCAGCGCATCGCGACGGCTACCGTGACTTTGTGGTCCGCGCCATCCGGCCTGAAATCACCCGGCTCGTCGTCGACGTCGCCCCAGAGATGGCCGCTACGGGTATCGCAAGGAACGTGCCGGTCATGCTCGACGGGTCCATCTCCGGCATGCCCGGACTCCGGCTGCGGTCCGGGAGCAGCGGCATAGCGATCAACTACACACGTGTCACGGGCGCTCTTCCAGACCAGCCGATCCGCTGGTGCGGAAGTGCTCGCCTATGAGCTCGCGTTGCATCCTTCGGCAGTCGTTCGCGCGCACGTGACGGAGCTTCGGCGAACCTGGGAAGTTGAAGAACTCGAGACAGCAGGGGTGGAACGGTGACGCCCGGCGTGGACACGAGCCGTCCGCCGCATGGCAAGCGCGCCGTACGGGCGCTCGTTGACGCGTCCCGGGGCGCTTTCCGTGCGGATGGCTGAGCCGAGAGGTGGAGCGGGGGCGTTGAGAGAAGTTCCGGAGGAATGCCAAGAACGGCGTGAACCGTACCACGCCTCGGTGAATGTCTTCACAGCTGACGGGTAGCGTCGACCCCGGTCGGAGTCGCTGATCGCGCGGCGAGCGCTTCGAGTGCGGCGTCCTCGTTCGGGGCCTGATAGATCGGTTTCAGCGCCGCAGCGACGGCCTTACGGTCGCCGTAGCTGACGAACCGCATGCTCGCGCGGATCAGGTGGACCACGTACGTTTGCCCGGTCGTTTCGGGTCAGGTCGCCGCGTGACGTGTCACGTCGCGGACGCCGCGAGTGGCGAGCTCGGCGCAGACCGCGGCCCAGAATTTCGCGCCTTCAGTGGCCTGCACCCAGACCTGACTCCGAGCGATAGGAGACACGTCCTTGGGGGTGAACGGGCCGTATAGAGCACGAGAACGACCAGTCCGCAGTACCTCCAGAAAGTCTGACCCGGCTCTGGAAGTGGCAAAGCGTTGTGCCAACTGGCTTGAGAAGATGTCAACTTGCGTGAGAAGTGACAGTGGAGGGGATGACGGGAATCGAACCCGCGCTGTCTGCTTGGGAAGCAGAAGTTCTGCCATTGAACTACATCCCCGATGCGCCTGCGCGCCCGGCAAGCATAACAAAGCGGCCACGCACCCGGTGCCGGCCGCGACGCGGGCGTCGCTAGGCTGAGCACGTGCTGCTCTCGGACCGCGACATCAGACTCGAACTCGAGGCCGGTCGCATTGCGATCGAGCCGACCGACCCCGGGATGGTGCAGCCCTCGAGCATCGACGTGCGCCTGGACCGATATTTTCGGCTGTTCGACAACCACAAGTACCCGTTCATCGATCCGGCGAAGGACCAGCCCGAGCTGACCCGCCTGATCGAGGTCGAGCCGAGCGAGCCGTTCATCCTGCATCCCGGTGAGTTCGCGCTCGGCTCGACGTTCGAGCAGGTCACGCTGCCCGACGATGTGGCTGCACGCCTGGAGGGCAAGTCCTCGCTCGGGCGCCTCGGGCTGCTCACACATTCCACGGCCGGCTTCATCGACCCGGGCTTCTCGGGCCACGTCACCCTCGAGCTGTCGAATGTGGCAACACTGCCCATCACGCTGTGGCCGGGCATGAAGATCGGCCAGCTCTGCTTCTTCCGGCTGTCCTCGCCGGCCGAGAACCCCTACGGCTCGGGCCCCTACGGCAACCGGTACCAGGGTCAGCGGGGGCCGACGGCATCCCGGTCGTTCCAGAACTTCCACCGCACCGACGTCGGCACGACGACTGCGGGGTCGCGCGGCGCGTGAGCTGCAGCAGGCCGCGCCGACGGACCGTGCAGAGCGCGCCACGGGATCGCGCCGACGGATCCCCGTCGCTAGGGTGGGCCGGGTGAGCGAGCCGACGGAGTCCCCAGCATCCACCGAACCGCCCTCGAATGACCCGGCCGCGCCCCCCGCGCCCGGAACGGAGGGTGCCCGGCGTCGCGGCATCGCGCCGTGGGTCTTCGGCCCCGCCGCCGTCATCGTGGTCGTGTTCAGCCTGTTCGCGATCATCTTCCCGGATGCGGCGGAGGCATTCTTCGGCGCCATCCAGTCCTCGATCGTGAACGCGTTCAACTGGTACTACGTGCTGATCGCCGCGATCTTCGTGGGGTTCTCGCTGTTCGTCGGCTTCAGCCGGTTCGGCGACATCCGCCTGGGCAAGGACGACGACAAACCCGACTTCTCGCTCGGCGCCTGGTTCTCGCTGCTGTTCGCCGCCGGCATGGGCATCGGCCTGGTCTTCTACGGAGTCAGCGAGCCACTCAGCCACTTCATCTCGCCGCGGCCCGGCGTTGAGGGCACACCCGGCCAGCTGGCGCAGCAGGCGCTGACCCAGACGTACCTGCACTGGGGCGTCCACGCGTGGGCGATCTACGTGGTCGTCGGGCTGGGCCTCGCCTATGCGATCCACCGCCGGGGACGTCCGATCTCGATCCGGTGGGCGCTCGAACCGCTGCTAGGCAAGCGCGTACGAGGCGGCTTGGGAAACACGATCGACACGGTGGCCCTGGTCGGAACCGTCTTCGGCGTCGCGACCTCGCTCGGTCTCGGAGTCGTGCAGATCAGCGCCGGAGGCGAGGCTGCGGGCCTGTTCGAGGCCAACGAGCTCTCACAGATCATCATCATCGGGGTCATCACGCTCGCCGTCTTGTGGTCGGTACTCTCAGGTGTCGAGCGCGGCATGAAATGGCTGTCGTCGGGCAACCTGATGCTCGCGGGAGCGCTGCTGGTCTTCGTGCTCGTCGTCGGCAACACCGAGTATCTGCTGCGCGAGTGGGTGCAGTCCATCGGCGCCTACATCCAGAACTTCGTCGGGCTGAGCTTCACGGTGAGCGCCTTCCAGGGCACCGCCGGCGAGCAGTGGCAGGCGGCATGGACCTCGTTCTACTGGGGCTGGTGGATCTCGTGGGCACCCTTCGTCGGCATCTTCATCGCCCGCGTCAGCCGCGGGCGCACCGTGCGCCAATTCGTCCTGGGCGTGCTGATCGTGCCGACGATGATCGGCATCCTCTGGTTCGCGGTCCTGGGTGGATCCGCGCTGTACCTCGAGCTGACCCAGCCGGGGTCGATGACGCAGGCGGATGGCACGGTGGATCTCGAAGGCGCCCTCTTCCAGATGTTCACCTACCTGCCGGCGACGCCGGTGCTGACGATCGGCGCCATCGTGCTGATCGCGGTGTTCTTCATCACGTCGTCGGACTCGGGTGCACTCGTCATGGGCATGCTCGCCACGGGCGGCGATCAGCATCCCGCCAGCTGGGTGCGGGTGTTCTTCACCCTCGCCACCGCCGTACTCGCGATCTCCCTGCTGATCGCCGGTGGCCTGCAGGCGCTGCAGACCGCGGCCATAATCATCGCGCTGCCGTTCAGCATCGTGATGCTGCTGATCTGCTGGTCGACGATCGTGGCGTTCCAGCGCGAGCATCGCGCCTACGAGAAGGCACGGCGCGCGCAGCTCGTCGACAGCATCGGCGAGTACTACGGCCTTGAGGTAGAGCAGCGCGACGAGGGCGGCATCCGCCTGCCATCGTGGCCGGGCATGCGCCTGCGCGCGTGGCCCGTCAGGCGGCGGCCGGGCGAGAATCTCGGCGCGGAGTCGGCGTCGGCCCCGCCCTCGGAGCGCCCGGGCGATCCCCCCGCAGACCCGCCCCGACGCACCTGAGATCACGGCCCCGACGCTGCCGCAACCCCCTCTGACAGGCGCGAGACGCTCACGTAGCGTGGGCACGATGAGTGACAGCACGGCAACGTCGGGGTCCGCCGCATCCTCATCCGATCCGCCACGGAGGAGGATGACAGCGCGTCTGGCGCGCCTGCGCATCGCCCCCTGGGTCTTCGGCCCCGCGGCCGTGGTTGTTGTGGTCTTCAGCCTGTTCGCGATCGTCTTCCCGGATGCCGCCGAGACGTTCTTCGGCACCGTGCAGTCCTCGATGGTGACGGCGTTCAACTGGTACTTCGTGGCCGTCGTCACCGTCTTTCTGGGGTTCATGCTGTTCGTCGGCTTCAGCCGGTTCGGCGACATCCGCCTGGGCAGGGATGACGACGAACCCGACTTCTCGCTCGGTTCGTGGTTCGCGCTGCTGTTCGCCGCCGGTGTCGGCGTCGGGCTGGTCTTCTACGGCGTCAGCGAACCGCTCAGCCATTTCGTCTCGCCCAGGCCGGGTGTGCAGGGTCTGCCCGGCGAATTGGCCCAGCGCGCCCTGACGCAGACCTATCTGCACTGGGGCATCCACGGGTGGGCCATCTTCGCCGTCGTCGGGCTGGCGCTGGCCTATACGATCCACCGGCGCGGTCGACGGATCTCGATCCGTTGGGCACTCGAACCGCTGCTCGGGGATCGGGTGCGCGGCGGCTGGGGCAACGCCATCGACGCGGCCGCCCTGGTCGGCACGCTCTTCGGCGTCGCGACCTCGCTCGGCCTCGGGGTCGTGCAGCTCAGCGCCGGCGTCGAAGCCGCCGGGCTGTTCGAGGCCGGTAGCCTCACCCAGGTCGTGATCATCGGGGTCATCACGGTGTTCGTGCTCTGGTCGGTGCTCTCGGGCGTGCAGCGGGGGATCAAGTGGCTGTCGTCGGCGAACCTGGTCCTCGCCGGTCTCCTGCTCGCGTTCGTGCTCGTCGTGGGGGGCGCAGAGCACCTGCTGCGCGCGTGGGCGCAGTCCCTCGGCGTCTACGTGCAGGACCTCATCGGCCTCGGCTTCTCCGTCGGCGCCTTCCAAGGTGCCGCCGGAGAGCAGTGGCAGGCCACATGGACCTCGTTCTTCTGGGGCTGGTGGATCTCGTGGGCGCCCTTCGTCGGGGTCTTCATCGCCCGAGTGAGTCGCGGACGCACGGTGCGCCAGTTCGTGCTGGGCGTGCTTCTCGTGCCGACGATGATCGCCATCGCCTGGTTCGCGGTGCTCGGCGGCGCCGCCGTGAACCTCGAACGCACTCAGCCCGGGTCGATGACACAGGCGGATGGCAGCGTGGACCTCGAGGGGGCGCTGTTCCAGCTGTTCTCGCACCTGCCCGCGACGCCGGTGCTGACGATCGGCGCGATCGTGCTCATCGCCGTGTTCTTCATCACCTCGTCCGACTCGGGCGCGCTCGTGATGGGCATGCTGGCGACGGGCGGCGATCAGCATCCGGCGCGCTGGGTCCGCGTCTTCTTCACGCTGGCCACCGCGGTGCTCGCGATAGCGCTGCTGATCGCCGGCGGGCTGCAGGCCCTTCGCACGGCGGCGATCATCATCGCGCTGCCGTTCAGCATCGTGATGCTGTTGATCTGCGGGTCGACGATCGTGGCGTTCCGTCGCGAGCGCCGCGCTCAGAAGGAGGCGCGGCGCACGCAGATGGTGGAAGGCGTCGGCGAGGAGTACGGGCTCGAGCGCACCGCCACGGCTCAGGCAGAGTCGCGGGCGCCGTCGCGCCCGTGACGGCGTCCGCCGTGTCCGCGTGCGTGATGCCCGCCTTCGCCACGGCCGTGCATGTCACGAGGGTGGTGTTCGCCCCGCGGATGCCGGCGCCCATGCCACCGTGGACGTGCTGCGCGAGCGTCGTCGTCGCCGAGCTCGCGGGCGATCGTCTCGAGCGAGGCCATGGTCGTCGCCCAGGCTTCGGGCGTCACCGCGCCGGCGAGCCGAGTCTGGATGCTGTCGGCGGCGGCCGCGAGGCGCGCGGCGAGGGCGCGACCTTCGTCGGTGAGGGCGAGCCTGTCACCCTCGTCACGGATCAGGCTGCGGTCGGTGAGGGTGCGCAGGCGCCCGGGGTGGCGCCGGCCGCGGCTGATGCGCCCCGTGCCGTCGGGTTCGTCGCGGTCGGGGTCGCGTGAAAGAGCGAGCAGCAGCTTCGCCTCAGGCAGGGAGGCCCCCTCCGTGGCGAAGGCGGTCTCGGTCTCGCGAGCCAGTCGGCGGGCGGCGAGGCGCAGCGAGGATCCGAGCGGGCGGGAACCCGAGGGCTGCTCGGCGACGCCGGGAGGGGATGGGGTGATGTCATCGAAATCGTGCATGAGGGGAGTCCTTTCCGTGGACGGCGTCGGTCGCCGTCCTGCTTTACATGTCAGTGCCCATGCATATGCACTGTGACATGCATCCTCACTGCATGTCAAGTAGCATGTATTCTCGAGGCATGACGGATGACACCCGCGACCCGATCGAGGCGATCACGGCGGCCCTCGGGCGGCTGCGCGGGCGCCGCGGTCCGCGGCCGGGCTGGGACGGTGGGGGAGGGCAGCCCCGCGATGCCCATGCGGGCCACGCTCGTCGCGGACACGGCCGGGGCACGCACGGCCCCGGAGGCGGTGGTGGCGACGCCATGGCGGCTCGGTTGGCCGGAGCCGCGCGGTTCCGCCTTCTCGAGGTGCTCGCCGCGGCGCCCGCACCGCTGTCGGTGAGCGCGCTCGCCGAGGCCATCGGCGTCGACCAGCCCCGCGCGAGCCGCCTCGTGCAGCAGGCCGTCGACGCGCGTCACGTGCGGCGTGAGGCCGACCCGGACGACGCACGCCGAACCCTGATCGCGCTGACGGATGAGGGGCGAGCGCTCTTCCGTGGCTTCCGCGGCGAGCGCCGCGCCGCCGTCGCCTCGGCCCTCGAGGGCTTCACCGAGAATGAGCGCGTTCAGCTGGCCGCACTGCTGACGCGGCTCGCGGACGCGTGGCCGCGCGGCTGACGCCGTGATCGTGCGGGTCAGTGCAGCTGCTGCTGATGCGCTCGCACCGGCAGCAGCAGGACGAGCCCCACGACGAGCACGAGCACGATGCCGAGGATGCCGAAGTAGGCCTCACCCGTGACGGCGACGAAGACGGCGAACATCGTGGGGGCCAGGAACGAGGCAGCTCGTCCGGTGGTGGCGTACAGCCCGAAGACCTCACCCTCGCGCCCCGGTGGGATGAGTCGCGCGAGGAACGTCCGCGAGGCGGACTGAGCGGGGCCGACGAAGAGGGTGAGGGCGAGACCCGCTGTCCAGAACACGATGGGTCCGCCGTCGTGCAGGAAGAACACCACGAGGCCCGACACGACGAGGCCGGCCAGCGCGGTCACGATCACGGGTTTGGCGCCGAGCCTGTCGTCGAGGGTGCCCACGGCGATCGTCGAGATGCCCGCCACGATGTTGGCGGCGATCGCGAAGATGATCACCTCTCCCGCCGAGAATCCGAACACCGAGGCGGCCAGCACGCCCCCGAACGTGAAGACCCCCGCGAGGCCGTCGCGGAAGACCGCACTGGCGAGCAGGAACCACACGGTGTGCCGGCTCTCGCGCCACAGCCGCGCGACGTCGCGACCGAGCCGCGCGTACGAGGCGAAGAAGCTGATCCGTTCGCGCTTCGTCGCCGCGCCGCGATACTCGGGCACGGCGAACAGCACCGGCAGGGCGAAGACACCGAACCAGACGGCGGCCACGAGCATCGCCAGACGCACGTCGAGGCCGTCGTCGGCGGGGAGCCCGAAGGCGCCCTCGATGAAGCCGAAGTAGACGATGAGCAGCAGGGCGATGCCGCCGACGTATCCCATTCCCCAGCCCAGGCCGCTGACGCGGCCGATCGTGCGCGGCGTCGACACCTGCGAGAGCATCGCGTTGTAGTTCACGCCCGCGAACTCGAAGAAGACGTTTCCCGCGGCGATCAGCACCAGCCCGAGCCAGAGGTAGGAGGGATCGGGGCGCACGAAGAACATCGCCGCCGTCAGGATGACGACGAGGTAGGTGTTCACCGCGAGCCACAGCTTGCGCCGGCCGGAGGTGTCGGAGCGCTGCCCCGTGACGGGCGCGAGCACGGCGATGAGCAGGCCCGCTGCGGCGAGTGCCCACCCGAGCAGCGCCTCGACGGTTCCGGGCTCGCCGAAGCTCGAACTCGTGAGGTAGACGGTGAACACGAACGTCGTCACGACCGCGTTGAAGGCCGCGGAGCCCCAGTCCCAGAGGCCCCAGGCGATGACCCGGCGCCGATCGGTCGGTGGGTCGGCGGACGCGGGGGCCCCGGCTTCGGTCATGTGCGGCACGGTATGACCCTTCGGTGAACGGCGGGTGGCCCCGGCGGCGCGACGGTGCGGCGCGCAGCCAGGCTATACCTGCGCGCGCATGAGCCCGAACGACGCCCGCACGACTCAAAGTTGAGTTCACCGCTATCAAGTTCGTTTGACAGTCGAACGGGCGATCAGTATGGTTGAGTGCAGACGGCTCAGGTTCTGTGCTGACCCGTCGACGTCTTATCGAAACCCGGAATCGCGGCGTCCGCCCGGTTCCCCGCAAAGGAGAGAGAAACACATGCCACGTGCTGTTGGAATCGACCTCGGGACCACGAACTCCGTCGTGAGCGTGCTCGAGGGCGGCGAGCCCAAGGTCATCGCGAACGCCGAGGGATTCCGCACGACCCCCTCGGTCGTCGCGTTCACCAAGGACGGCGAGGTGCTCGTCGGGGAGACGGCCAAGCGCCAGGCGGTCACGAACGTGGACCGCACGGTCGCGAGCGTCAAGCGCCACATGGGCACCGACTGGAGCTTCCAGGTCGACGACAAGAAGTGGACGCCGCAGGAGATCTCGGCCCGCATCCTCCAGAAGCTCAAGCGCGACGCCGAGGAGTACCTCGGTGACACGGTGACGGATGCCGTCATCACGGTCCCCGCCTACTTCAACGACGCCGAGCGTCAGGCGACGAAGGAGGCCGGTGAGATCTCGGGCATGAACGTGCTGCGGATCATCAACGAGCCCACCGCCGCTGCGCTCGCATACGGCCTCGACCGGGGCAAGGAGGATGAGCTCATCCTCGTCTTCGACCTCGGTGGCGGAACGTTCGACGTCTCGCTGCTCGAAGTGGGCAAGGACGACGACTTCTCGACGATCCAGGTGCGCTCGACTTCCGGTGACAACCGTCTCGGTGGCGACGACTGGGATCAGCGCATCGTGGACTACCTGATCAAGCAGTTCAAGGACACCAGCGGCGTCGACGTGTCGGGTGACAAGATCGCGCTCCAGCGCCTCAAGGAGGCCGCGGAGCAGGCGAAGAAGGAGCTGTCGAGCTCGAGCTCCACGAGCATCAACCTCCCCTACCTCTCGCTCACCGACAGCGGTCCGGTCTCCCTGTCCGAGACGCTCTCGCGCGCGAAGTTCGAGGACCTCACCAAGGACCTGCTCGACCGCACCAAGAAGCCGTTCGAGGACGTCATCCGCGAGGCCGGCATCAAGGTCGACGACATCGCGCACGTCGTGCTGGTCGGTGGCTCGACCCGCATGCCCGCCGTGGCCGAACTCGTCAAGAAGGAGACGGGCAAGGACGCGAACAAGGGTGTCAACCCGGACGAGGTCGTCGCCGTGGGCGCCGCCCTGCAGGCCGGTGTGCTGAAGGGTGAGCGCAAGGATGTGCTGCTCATCGACGTGACCCCCCTGAGCCTCGGTATCGAGACCAAGGGCGGCATCATGACCAAGCTCATCGAGCGCAACACGGCCATTCCGACCAAGCGCAGCGAGACCTTCACCACCGCCGACGACAACCAGCCGTCGGTGGCCATCCAGGTCTTCCAGGGTGAGCGCGAGTTCACCCGCGACAACAAGCCGCTCGGCACGTTCGAGCTGACCGGCATCGCGCCGGCGCCGCGCGGCGTGCCGCAGGTCGAGGTCACGTTCGACATCGACGCCAACGGCATCGTGCACGTCTCGGCGAAGGACAAGGGCACCGGCACGGAGCAGTCGATGACCATCACGGGCGGCTCGTCGCTGCCCAAGGAGGACATCGACCGCATGGTGCGCGAGGCGGAGGAGAACGCCGCCGAAGACAAGAAGCGTCGTGAGGCGGCCGAGGTGCGCAACCAGGCCGAGACGATGACGTACTCGATCGAGAAGATGCTGGCCGACAACGCCGACAAGCTTCCCGACGACGTCAAGACCGAGGTGCAGGCGGATGTCGATGCGCTCAAGTCCGCGCTGGCGGGCGACGACGAAGACGCGGTGAAGACGGCGTTCGACAAGCTCAACCAGAGCCAGACCAAGCTCGGCGAGGCGATCTACGCGCAGGCTCAGGCGCAGCCGGCCCCGGATGCCGGTGGCGAGCAGCCCGCGGAGGACGCCGGCGGCCAGCCCGATGAGGACGTCATCGACGCCGAAGTGGTCGACGACGAGGACGAGAAGAAGTAGTCATGACGGACAAGGACTTCGAAGAGCCCCAGGGTGACGACGAGGTTCCTTCCGGTGACGAGGGGTCGGAGGCGCAGGTCTCCGACCCCGAGTCGCAGGGGGAGGATCTGACGATCGACGACATCCTCGGGGCCGAGCAGACCGACGATGCGGTGCGCGGCGACGACGGCGACATCGAGCAGGGCGAGGCGACCGATCGCGAAGCATCCCTGCTCGTCGACCTCAAGCGCGTGCAGGCCGAGTACGCGAACTACCGCCGGCGCACGGAGGACCAGCGTGAGCGCGAGATCGAGCGTGCGAAGGGCGAAGCGGCAAAGGGCCTGCTGGCGGTGCTCGACGATCTGGACCGCGCCGAGAAGCACGGCGACCTGACGGAGGGGACCCCGTTCGCGGCGATCGGCGAGAAGCTGCGCGTCGTGGCCGAGCGACTCGGTCTCGCCGCGTTCGGCGAGGCGGGTGAGGCGTTCGACCCGCAGCATCACGAGGCCATCTTCCAGCAGCCCGTTCCGGGCCAGGAGGAGGCGACCGTGCTCGAAGTGGTCGAGCTCGGATATCGACTCGGATCGGTCGAACTGCGGCCGGCGAAGGTCGTGGTCGCCGTACCGGCGGAATAGGCGGAGGCGCACATGGCCAGTCAGGACTGGTTCGACAAGGACTTCTACAAGGTGCTCGGGGTGTCGAAAGACGTCACCCCCGCCGAGCTGAAGAAGGTCTACCGAAAGCTCGCCCGCACGTACCATCCCGACTCCAACCCCGGGGATGCGAAGGCGGAGGCGCACTTCAAGGAGATCAGCGAGGCGTACGCGGTGCTCTCGGACCCCGAGCAGCGCGAGGAGTACGACCAGCTGCGCGCCATGGGCTCGGGCGCCCGTTTCGCGGCCGGGGGCGGGGGCGGCGGCGGCTTCGAGGACGTGTTCAGCACCTTCGGCCAGAGCCGGGGCGGCCGCTCCGCCTCGTCCGCGGACTTCGAGGACATCTTCTCGATGTTCAACCAGCAGCAGCCGGGCGGCTTCGGCTCCGGCCGGTTCGGTCAGCCCACGGGCGGCTTCCGCGGCTACGGCGGCCCGAGCCGCGGGGCGGACGTGACGGCGCGCACCACGGTCGACTTCGTCACCGCGACGAAGGGCGAGACGATCTCGCTGCGTGGCGAGGACGGCACGCCGTTCAAGGTGAAGATCCCCGCCGGCGTCTCGGACGGGCAGAAGATCCGGTTGCGCGGCCGGGGCCGGCCCTCCCCGGACGGGGGCGAGAACGGTGACATCGTCGTGCAGGTGAGCGTGCGCCCCCATCCGGTCTTCACGCGAGACGGACTGAACCTGCGCGTGACCGTCCCGATCACCTTCACGGAGGCCGTGCTGGGTGCGACGATCGAGGTGCCGACGCTCGGGGGCGACCCCGTCAAGCTGCGTGTCGCACCGGGAACTCCCTCCGGCCGGGTGCTGCGCGTCAAGGGGCGCGGGGTGCAGAGCACGAAGGGCACGGGCGACCTGCTCGCCGAAGTCCAGATCGCGGTGCCCTCGCACCTGGACGATGCGGCGCGCGAGGCGCTGGAGCGCTTCCATGAGCTGGAGCCGACGGAGAACCCACGTGCGGACCTGATGTCGAAGGCGCGCGGCTGATCATGTGTCGACCGGTCGTTGAGCGACGAGCGAAGCGAGGAGTCGAAACGCTCTCCGTGCGCGCTTCGACCCGCCGCGCTCGCTCAGCGCCCGGGTGTCGCGGAGGAGCGACGTGATGGACGAGATCGACGAGGACGCCCCGATCTTCGCGATCGCGGCTGCGGCCGAGCTGACGGGCATGCATCCGCAGACGCTGCGGCAGTACGACCGGCTGGGCCTGGTCGTCCCCGCCCGCACGCAGGGCGGATCCCGCCGGTACTCCGCCCACCATGTCCAGCAGCTGCGGGAGGTGGCGCGCCTGTCGGCCGAGGGCATGAGCCTCCCCGCGATCGCGCGCCTCGTCGCCCTCGAGGAGCAGGTGCACGATCTGCGCCGCCGGGTGCGCGATCTCGAACGCGAACTCGCCGCGGAGCGGCAGAGCCGGCCCGGGTCGCGCGTGTTCGCCGCCGGGGTGACGGGCTCGGTCGTCACCCTCCGGTCGGGTACGCGCGTGCGCCGCGCCACGGACGTCGTGCTCTGGCGCCCGCGGCCCCCGGCATCCGAGTGACGCGAGCGGTCAGAGCAGATCCTCCCCGTCGTCGCCCGGCAGCGCGGACAGACGCAGCAGTTCGTCGGCATCGCTGACGGCTGTGCGCAGGCGCACATACAGATCGGGCAGGGTGTCGGCCGTGAGGAGGGCGTAGCGGTCGAGAGTGCCGAGCGGCGCGATGCCGGCCAGCTGCCAGGTGGAGAGCACCGGGTCGTCGGCGAGTTCTTCGTCGGGCGACCAGGGCACGTCGACGAACTCGCTCGCGGTCGCGAGCAGCCGGCGCACGTCGCGTTCCGCGCTCGCGCGCGCCTGTGACTGATCTTCGGTCCACTCCAGCGGTGGCAGCTCGCGCACCTCGGCGCGAGGGTACGGGTCATCCTCCAGCCAGCGCACGACCTCGAAGCGCTCGGCTCCCGACGCCGCGACCAGGATCGAGTCGCCGACATCGCGGTGCCCGCGCACCCGCGCGAACGTGCCGCGGGCGAATCGGTGATCACCCCCGCCGACCTCGCCCCCGCGCTCGATCAGCACGACCCCGAACGAGGCGTCCGCCGCCATCACATCGTCGAACAGCGCGCGGTACCGCGGCTCGAAGATGCGAAGCGGCAGGGGCATCCCCGGCAGCAGCACGGACTGCAGAGGGAACATCGGCACGACCGGCATACCCCCAGCGTGCCACGATCAGGTCACGCGGGGTCGATGCGCAGCACGCCGGATTCACCGATCGACATGTCCTCCACCACCCGCACGGTACGGGCGATGGCATCGACGGGGCCGAGGACCGTGCCGAAGCGCTCCCGATCGCTGCACACCGCGGTGACCGTGACGAAATGCGCGCCCGTGTCCCAGGTGTACGTCGCGAAGGGCGGCGTGCGCTCGTCCGGCGGCAGATCCATCACGAGCCGCTCGCCGGCGCCCAGATGCACGCCGTGGAACGCCTCGGTGTCGTCGTACTCCATCGGCATCATGGCGCGTGCGGTACGCAGCTGCGCGGTCGCCTCCTGCACCTGCGCCATCACGACGACGAGTCCCGGGTCGTCGCGCCAGACCCACACGAGCACGCGACCCGCAGCGCGCCGCATGAGCAGCGGTGCGGCCTGGCTCATCGCCCAGGCGGCGAAGCCCGATCCCGGGGCGGAGGGCGCCCCGGCGGCGCGTCCCGCCTGACCCATCAGCATCCGGATCGCGGCCTTGCGGTGTCGTCGCCCACGCCACCCCAACGAACCGGTCACGGGCACCCACCGCGCCGGGTCCGCGTCGGCCTGCAGTCTCGCCATGACCCCAGGGTAGGGCGGATGCCTGGATCTCGCGTGTGTCGCGGATGCACCGCCGGCGATGGGCCGAACGCGCGCCCGTGCTCCCGCGTCGCGAGGGGGCGCTCGGGTAGAGTTGCACCGCGCATGCACGTGATGTGCGACCCCCGCCCGCCGCACAGATTGGCCGCACCGTGAGCTCTCCCGAGACCCACGGCGATCCTCGCGACTCCGAGGCGCCTCCGTCGGACGGCGAGGGGGAGGGTGCCCGTCCCCTCACGATCGTGATGGCCTGCGATACCTTCCTGCCCGACGTCAACGGGGCGGCGCGCTTCTCGGAGCGGCTCGCGGCGGGACTCGTCGCACGTGGCCACGACGTGCACGTGGTGGCTCCGAACCGCGTCTATCGGCGGGCCGCCCCGCAGATCGAGGTGGTGGAAGACCAGCCCATGACGCTGCACCGGCTGCCGTCGTTGCGGTGGCCCCCGCACGACTGGCTGCGCTTCACCTGGCCGTGGCGCACGAGGCACTACGCGCGCCGCGTGCTGGATGCGGTCAAGCCGGACGTCGTGCACATTCAGTCCCACATCGTGATCGGCCGGGGTTTCGCGCGCGAAGCGCACCGGCGCGGCATTCCCGTGATCGCGACGAACCACGTCATGCCCGAGAACATCCTCGACTTCACAACCCTGCCCGACGCCCTGAACGACCTGGTCGTGCGGTGGGCCTGGGGTGACGCCAAGCGCACGTTCGCGCTCACGCGCGCCGTGACCACGCCGACGCGCAAGGCGGCGGACTTCCTCGAATCCGCCATCGACATCGAGGGCGTCGTGCCGGTCAGCTGCGGCATCGACATGGCCAACTACACGGCCGACCTGTCGCCGCGCGAAGACGCGCGGGTGCTGTTCGTGGGCAGACTGACGTCGGAGAAGAACATCGACGTGCTGCTGCGCGCCGTCGCGCTCCTGCCGGCTGAGCTGAATGCCACGCTCGACATCGTCGGGGAGGGGGACCAGCGCCGGCCGCTCGAGCAGCTGGCCCGCGAGCTCGGCATCGGCGATCGCGTCACCTTCCACGGACACACGTCCGAGGCCGCGCTGCGCGCCGCCTACACGAGGGCGAGCGTCTTCGCGATCGCCTCGATCGCGGAGTTGCAGTCGATCGCCACGATGGAGGCGATGGCGTCCGGCCTGCCCGTCGTCGCCGCGAACGCCGTCGCGCTGCCGCATCTGGTCCATGACGGCGAGAACGGCTACCTGTTCACCCCCGGCGACGCCGACGAGATGGCGGCGCGCCTGAAGGACGTGCTCACGGCGGAGCCCGAGGCGCACGCCCGCATGCAGCGCGCGTCGCTCGAGATGGTGGCCGTGCACGACATCCGCCGCACGCTCGACACGTTCGACGCGCTCTATCGCGGCACGCCGCTGCCGGAGTAGCGCACCCGTGCATGTGGTGATGCTCGGCGACCAGCCGATCGGTTCACTCGGCGGCGCGCAGGTGTCGATGCGTCTGCAGCGTCGGCATCTCGAGCGCGCCGGCCACACCGTGACGGTCGTGGCGCCCCGGGCTCCTCGCGCGCCCGCACGCGCCCAGGATGACGTCGGTCTCTTCTCGCTGCCCATGACCATGGACCGCGAGTACGCCTGGAGCTGGCCAGGGGCAGCCGGAGACCGCGCGATCGACGCGGCGCTCGCGCAGCGGCCGCCGGTGGACGTGGTGCACGTGCAGGGCGACTTCTGGGGGGCGTACCTCGGCTACCGTCTCGGCCGGCGACACGAGCTGCCGGTCGTGCACACCATGCACAACCGGGTGGACGTCGGGATCGCGGCGTTGACGCCGTTCCCGCGGCCCGTGCTCGCGGTGCTGCACCTGTGGCAGACGAGGCAGCTCGGTCGCGAGCGGGCAGTGGGGCCTGCGGCTCGCGACGGCTGGTCGTATCTCGGCCGGTTCGGGCGCGAGGCCGCCGCCGTCACCGCCCCCTCGACGCACTTCGCCGATCGGCTGCGCGCGCACGGCGTCGCGGAGTCCATCGATGTGGTGCCCAACGGCATCGACGACGACGCGCTCGACCGCGTGCTCTCGGAGCCGCCAGGCCCGACGGGCGAGGGCGGCCGCCCCCGGCTCCTCTGGCTGGGGCGGATGAGCCCCGAGAAGCGCGTGCTGCCCTTCCTTCGTGCCGTGGCCGAATCCGGCGTCGAGGCCGACGTCGAGGTGATCGGGGGCGGCAACGAGCTGGCGGCCGCGAAGCGCCTCGTGACCCGGCTGCGCCCGCAGGCCCGCGTGCGCTTTCCCGGTCGGCTGCCCTACGTGCAGGCCCTGCGTCGCATCCGCAGCGCCGACGCCGTGGTGCAGTCGTCCCTGGGCTTCGAGACGCAGGGGATGACGGTGTTCGAGGCGGCGAGCCTCGGCACGGCCGCGGTCGTGTGCGACCCCGATATCGCGCACGAGCTCGGTCGCGGCTACTGGCTCGCGCGGGGGCAGGCGGACGACCCTCGCGACTCCGACCGGGCGCTCGCGCAGACGCTGCGCGACGCCGTCGCCGACATCCGGGCCGGACACCCACCGCGTCCCGACGAGCATGCGGGCGAGCGCATGCGGCAGTCCACGCGTACGGCGCAGATGCTGCGGGTGTACGAACGGGTGACGGCATGAGCCCGCGCCGGTCCATCGCTCTGGTCTGCGACTACTCCCTCGACTACATGGGCGGCGCACAGAGCGCGTTCCTCGACGAGGCGATGCTGCTGCGCGAGCGCGGTCACCGCGTCGTGCTCGTGGTGCCGTTCGTGCGCCCCGGGATCGTGCCCGTTGGCCCCTGGCGGGAGGAGTGGCTCGCCCGGGGCGGCGACATCGTGCCGGTGCCCGCCGCGACGACGCTGCCGGGCATCGGACTCCCCGTCATCCGCAACAGCGCCGGGTTGCGCCGGCGGCTGGGGGCGGAACTGGCGGTGCGCGGTGTGGATGTGGTGCATGTGCACTCGGAGTTCGGGCTCACGGCGGCCGTGGTGTCGGCCGCGCGCCGCGCGGGCATCGGCACCGTGCAGACCGTGCACACCTTCTTCTGGCGGGCCCCCATCTGGCGTCCGCTCGAGGGGCTCGCGGCGCGCGTGGTCGGAGGGTTCGTGCGATGGCTGCGCGCCTTCCCCACACCCCGGCAGCCGCTCGCGCCGCAGGCCCTCGAGTCGGCGCTGCGCAACATGACGCTGTCGATGGCGGTGCGGGTCGACGCGGTGATCTCGCCCTCCGCGCACCAGGCCGAGCGTCTGGAGGCCGCAGGACTGAGCGGCGTGCGGATCGTGCCGAACGCCGTCGCCGCAGCGGACGGATCCCCGCCTGCACTGACCTCGGTGTCGGCGCCGCTGCGGATCGTGTGGGTGGGGCGGCTTGCTCCCGAGAAGCGGCTGCGGGAGTGGATCGACGCCGTGGCGACGGCATCCGCCCTGCTGCCGCCGGGTGCGCTCGATGTGGAGGTCATCGGCGAGGGGCCCGCGCGCAGCGAGGCCGAGGCGCGGGCGCGCGAGACCACGGCGCCGATCCGCTTCACCGGGCGCCTGTCGCGCGGCGAGGTGCAGGAGCGGATGCGTGCGGCGCACCTCGTCGCGCTCACGTCCTTCGGGTTCGACAACCAGCCGGTGACGATCGTGGAGGCCCTGCATGCGCGCCGCGGGGTGCTCTACGTCGATCCCTCTCTGACCGAGGGTGTCGACGTGGCCGGGCTGCGCGCAGAGACCCCGGATGTGGCGGGCATGGCGGATCTGCTCGTGCGTCTGGCCCGAGATCCCGCGCCCGTCGTGGCGGCCTCGTCGCGTGCGGAAGAAGGCGCTCGCGCGTTCGACCCCGACGTGCACGTCGAGCGCCTGCTGGCCGTCTACGAGGCGGTCTCCGCCGGGCGGTGAGGTGCCCGACCCGCCGCGGACGACGCACGGGCAGGGGGTGTCGCCGGCTGGTGTCGGCTCAGGGCAGGAGGGCGACCTTGCCTCCGGGGTGACCGGCCGCGACGAGCCGGAGCGCGTCGGGCGCCTCGGCGAGGGGGAACGTGTGCGCCACCGGGAGCGTCAGCTGACCGCGGGCGGCGAGATCGAGGATGACGGCGCGCTGGGGTTCGCGGAAGGCGATGCTCGCCGGGGCGGCGCCCGCCGAGATCTGCACGCCGGCCTCGCGCGCCGCCTTGCCGGGCGCGAGCGTCGCGACACGGTCGGGGCGCTCGACCAGCTCGAGCGAGACCTCGAGGGCCTCGTCGGTGCCGGCGGCATCCACCGCGGCGTCCACTCCTTCGGGGGCGAGCCCGCGTACCCGCTCGGCGAGGCCGTCGCCATACACGACGGCCTCGGCGCCGAACGAGCGCACCTTCTGCCCGCTCGCCTCGGACGACGTGCCGATCACGCGGATCCCGCGGAGGCGCGCGAGCTGGACGACGAGCACGCCGACCGAGCCGGAGGCGCCGTGGACGAGCAGCGTGTCGCCCTCGCCGGCTCCGGACAGATGCAGCAGCTCGGCGGCGACGACGCCGACGTGCAGCAGGTTGGCGGCCACCGCGGGTTCGATGTTCGACGGCCGCGGGAAGACCTCCCGCGCGGCCACGGTGACCTCGTCGGCGAAGCCGCCCGTGATCTTGAATGCGATGACCTCGTCGCCGACGGCGAGCTGTTCGCCGGCGGCGGTGCGTGCCTGAGCGCCGACCGCGGTGATGACCCCGGCCACCTCCTGCCCGGGCGTGAGGGGGAGCAGATCGGGGTCGGCGTTCCACCCTCCGGCGAGCGTCTTGGCGTCGGACGGGTTGACGCCCGCCGCGCGCACGCGAATGGTGACCTCCTCCGCGCCGGGTGCGGGTGTCTCGGTCTCGATGAGCTGGAGGGCGTCGATGCCGGCGTACTCGGGGGCGATCCATCGTCGGGTCATGCGTCCATCCCATCGCGCCCGTCGACGGGAGGCATCCCCCGGCCCTGCCATCTTTGCTTGCGTCCGGCGCACCGCCAGATGCTCGCGCGGGACCATTGCCCGACACCCGGGTGAGTGCTAAAGTTGAGCCACAGCGACTCAAGTTTGGGGTCGCGGCGTATCTCAGGGAGAACGGACGACCATGCAACCAGGCCAGCAGCCCCCGCAGGAGGAGCAGCAGAGCGCTCTCGAGCAGTTCGGCATCAATCTGACCGAGCGGGCGAAGCAGGGCAAGCTCGATCCCGTGATCGGGCGCGACAGCGAGATCCGGCGCGTCAGCCAGGTGCTCACCCGCCGCACCAAGAACAACCCCGTGCTCATCGGCGAACCCGGTGTCGGCAAGACGGCCGTCGTCGAGGGCCTCGCTCAGCGCATCGTCGCCGGCGACGTGGCCGAGTCGCTGAAGGACAAGGAGCTGATCACGCTCGACATCTCGGCCCTCGTCGCCGGCGCCATGTACCGCGGACAGTTCGAGGAACGGCTCAAGAGCGTGCTGAAGGAGATCACCGAATCCGAGGGACGCGTGATCACCTTCATCGACGAGCTGCACGTGCTGATGGGCGCAGGCGGTGGCGAGGGGTCGGTGGCGGCATCCAACATGCTCAAGCCGATGCTGGCGCGCGGCGAGCTGCGTCTGATCGGCGCGACCACGCTGAACGAGTACCGCGAGTTCATCGAGAAGGACGCGGCCCTCGAGCGCCGGTTCCAGCAGGTCTACGTCGGCGAGCCGAGCGTCGAGGACACGGTGGCGATCCTGCGCGGGCTCAAGGAGCGATACGAGGCGCACCACAAGGTCGCGATCGCCGACGCCGCACTCGTGGCCGCGGCATCCCTCTCGCACCGCTACATCCCGAGCCGGCAGCTGCCCGACAAGGCCATCGATCTGATCGACGAGGCCGCCTCGCGGCTGCGGATGGAGATCGACTCCGCCCCGCTCGAGATCGACGAGCTGCGCCGGCACGTCGACCGGCTCAAGCTCGAGGAGATGGCGCTGAAGAAGGAGAAGGACGACGCCTCGAAGGAACGGCTCGCCGCGCTGCGCGCCGATCTGAAGGAGGAGGAGGAGCGCCTCGGCGAGCTGAAGACGCGGTGGGAGCGCGAGCGGGCGTCGCTGAACCAGGTGGGTGAACTGAAGACACGGCTGGATGCCGCACGCGTCGAAGCCGACCGCGCCCAGCGTGAGGGCAACCTCGAGACCGCGTCGCGGCTGCTGTACGCCGAGATCCCGTCGCTGCAGCGGCGTCTGATGGAGGCCGAGCGAGCCGAGTCGAGCGAGGAGCGCATGGTCGGCGACCAGGTCACCGACGAGGACATCGCCACCGTCATCGCTGCCTGGACCGGGATCCCGGTCGGACGGCTGCTGCAGGGCGAGACCGAGAAGCTGCTCAACCTCGAGCGCGAGCTCGGCCGGCGCCTGATCGGTCAGAAGGATGCCGTCGGCGCGGTCTCGGACGCCGTGCGCCGCTCGCGTGCGGGTATCAGCGACCCGAACCGCCCGACGGGCTCGTTCCTGTTCCTCGGGCCCACCGGCGTCGGCAAGACCGAGCTCGCCAAGGCGCTCGCGGAGTTCCTCTTCGACGACGAGCACGCCATGGTGCGCATCGACATGTCCGAGTACGGCGAGAAGCACACCGTGTCGCGTCTCGTCGGGGCCCCTCCCGGGTACGTGGGATACGAGCAGGGCGGTCAGCTGACCGAAGCCGTACGCCGGCGTCCGTACTCGGTCGTGCTGCTCGACGAAGTCGAGAAGGCGCACCCCGAGGTGTTCGACGTGCTGCTGCAGGTCATGGACGACGGGCGCCTGACCGACGGCCAGGGGCGCACCGTCGACTTCAAGAACGTCATCCTGATCCTCACGTCGAACCTCGGCTCGCCGATCCTGATCGACCCCGCGCTGACTCTCGAGCAGAAGCGGGAGCAGGTGCAGGGGCTGGTGCGGCAGGCCTTCAAGCCCGAGTTCATCAACCGCCTCGACGACATCGTCATCTTCCAGGCGCTGACGCAGGACGACCTGGCGCAGATCGTGGAGCTGGCCGTCGACGAGCTGCAGCGGCGGCTGCGCGATCGGCGTCTCACCCTGGCGGTCACCCCCGATGCGCGCGCATGGCTCGCCGAGCGCGGGTACGACCCCCTCTTCGGGGCGCGTCCGTTGCGTCGGCTGATCCAGTCCGAGATCCAGGACCGTCTCGCGATGGCGCTTCTGTCGGGACGCGTGCACGACGGGGACGTCGTGCGGGTCGATGTGACGGCCGACGGGTCGTCGCTCGCACTCACGAGCGACGGTCCCGCGTCCTCCCCCGCGCGGGATGAGGGGGATGACGACGACGTGGTGATCGCCGAGGTGGTCGAGGACTGACGGCGGCTCCCGCACGAGAAACCATCGTTCGCGTGAGACCGCCCGCAACGCGGCGGGTCTCACGCGAACGATGATGTGTCACAGAGGGGTAGCGGGGCTGCGCGCGGGGGAACGGGGCTGCGCGCCGGGGTAGCGGGGCTGCGCGCCGGCCGGCCGGCGACGCCGGGATAGGGTGGCCGGGTGAACAGGCGGGGCGGGCGCGAGCGCGGATGCCGCGGCGCAAGATCATGACGGCGGTCCTGGCTCTCTGGCGGTCATGCCATCCCGGGCCCACGGTCGTGGTCACGGCCCTGTCGGCGCTTCTCGGCCTGGCCGCCGCGGTGCCCCCCGGCCGGATCGCCCTGCTGGTGGCGGCCGTCTTCGTCGGGCAGCTCTCGATCGGGTGGTCCAACGACGCGATCGACGCGCACCGGGACCGCGCGGTGGGTCGCGCCGACAAGCCGATCGCACGGGGCGAGATCTCCGCGCGCACCGTCGGAATCGCGGGGGGTGTCGCGCTCGCGGTCGCGCTGGGTGTGTCGGCCGCGCTCGGGCCGGCGTTCCTGACCGCGCACGCGGTCTTCCTCGTCTCGGCGTGGAGCTACAACGCGGGTCTCAAGCGCACCGTCGTGTCGCTCGCACCCTTTCTCGTGAGCTTCGGCCTGCTGCCGACGCTCGCGACCCTCGCCGGTGTTCCGCCGCAGCCGGCGCCGGTGTGGGCCTGGATCGCGGGTGCGGCGCTCGGCGCGGCCGTGCATCTGACGAACGTGCTGCCCGATCTCGACGACGACGCCCGCACCGGTGTACGTGGCCTGCCGCACCGACTGGGCGCCCGCGCCTCGACACTGCTCGCCGTCGCGGGCCTCCTCGTGGGTGCCGCGGCCGCGCTGCTGGGCCCGGTCGGGGGCGACCCGCGGGCCGTCGCCCCCCTCTCGTGGCTGTTCTTCGCCGCGGTGGCCGCGCTCGCGGCGGTGACGGTGGTCGTGGCCCTGACCCGGCCGCGGGGGCGCGTGCTCTTCACCCTGGTGATGGTGTCCGCCCTGCTGCTCGCGGCGCAGCTCGTGGCGACGGGATCGGCGCTCGCCGCCTGAGGACGCGCGCGAGGCGACCGGCCGCCTAGAAGTCTCCGGCGTGGTCGGTGCGGTCCTGCACCGAGTCGAAGCGCTTGAGGTGCGTGCGACGGGCCAGGCGGATGACCGGTCGCAGCAGGAACTGCACGCTGCCGACGATGAACAGCCAGGCTGCAATCGTGGACGTGGACGGCCACAGGAACAGGATGCTGCCCGCGACGAAGAGCACGCCGATGATGGCGTCGTTGGTGATGCTGAGGGCTTCGTACCGGTTGCGGATGACGAGTTCGTCCGCGCCGAGAGGGAGCGCCAGGTCGTTTCGGCCGGCGCCCGCGCTGCGGCGCGTGCCGCCCGTGTCGGAGGAGGAGGATGCCATTGCTCCATGCTCTCAGCGCACGCGACGCAGGAGGCCGCTCTCACGCATCGGGGTCGAACCCCATGGCGTACGCGCGCGCGAGCAGGGGGGCGGCAGGGGAGCGCAGCACGCCATGCAGGACGGCGGCCCGCGAGCGCTGACCCCACGGCGGGGCCGGCCGGCCGATGACGGTGTTGACGACCGCGAGACGGGCCGAGCCGGCCGCCGCCCGCCGCCGTCGTCGCTCCCATCGGGTCAGGTCGGCCTCGGGCGGCTCCCCGGCGCGGGTCCACTCCGCCAGCAGGGGCGCCAGCGTGACCGCATCGAGCAGCCCGAGGTTCATGCCCTGGCCGCCGATCGGGCTCACCTCGTGTGCGGCGTCGCCGATGGCCAGCACGCGGTCGTGCCACATGCGGCGCACGAGGGCGCGGCGCACCCCGAACGCGGATGCCGCGGTGACGGCGTCTGCGGCATCCACCGATCCCGTGCGCGTGCGGATCGCATCGCGCAGCCGCTCGGCGAGATCGGTGGCCCCGGCGAGGCGCCGCGACGCGTCGCCGTCCCACGCGACGAACCGGCGCCGACCTCCGGGGAGGGGGAACGACTCCAGCACGCCGTCGCCGTGCAGATGCACGACGGCGGTGGCTCCGTCCCCGGTCGCGTCGGGGGCATCCGACATGACGTAGCGATCGGGATACGTGCGCGCGCGAACATCCGCGGTGAGGGGCGACACCCCCCGGCCTCGGGCGCCGGTGGCGACGACGACGATGCGTGCACGCAGGTCGACCGAGTCGTCCCCCACGCGCGCCGTCACTTCTGCGGTGCCCCGGCGGGACCGCACCCTCGAGACGTCGAACCCGCGCCGGGGCTCCGGCGCGCCCCAGGCCTGTGCCGCATCCGAGAGCGCCCGCTCCGTGCCCTGCTGCGGCAGCGTCGCCACGTAGGGGTGGCGTCCGATCGAGTCGAAGCGCAGCACCCCGATGCTCGCGCCGCCCACCCTGGCCTCGCCGCGGCCGACCCGCAGCGCCGAGGACAGGATGCGCTCGGTCGCCCCCGAGGCCTCCATGGCGGTCAGCGCCGCCGCGTGCACCCCGACGGCCCGCGTACCGGGGCTCGGCTCGAGACGCCTTTCGTACAGGGCGGCGTCCACACCCCGACGGGCCAGCTCGGCGGCGAGCAGGGTGGCGACGGGGCCCGCGCCGACGATCAGCACGTCGTGCATCAGTGGCCGTCCGACGCATCCCGTACCGCGAGCAGCCGGAAGGCGACGGGTCGATCGATGCGCCAGCCGGGCGGTGCGATGCGCTCCAGCTCGACGGTCGTGAAGCTGCGGCGGATCGATCTGAGCCCGTCCGTGCGCAGGAATGAACCGGGGGCGAGGGGCGTGATGCCCGCGGAGTATGCCGCGTAGGCCCCGCGCCCGCGGTGGATGTCGGAGTGCAGGGCGAGCCCCCGCGTCAGGGCGGCCGAGTCCTCGAGCAACCCGCGCACGCCGCTTTCGTCGAGGTGGTGCAGCACGTGGTTCGAGAGCACGATGTCGAACCGCTCGACCGACGCGATCAGGTCGGAGCTGTGCGCTGCCCGGTATTCCACGCCGAGCATGGGCCGCGACGCACGGGCGGTCTCGAGGCATCGTTCGTCGGGATCGATGCCCAGCCCCGTGGCCGAGAACCCGTCGGCGCGGGCGCGGGCCACGATGTCGCGCAGCACGTCGCCGGCGCCGCACCCGATGTCGAGGATGCGCACCACGCCCTCCCGCGTCGCCAGGTGCGGCCGAACGTACTCACGGTAGACGGTGGCCCACCCGGCGACCAGCCGGTTGACCAGTGCGAAGCGTCGCAGCGTGCGCCGAAGGCGCACCGGGTCGCAGTTCGGGTCGTCCATCAGCTCGCGCAGCAGGTGGTCGCGCCGCGACAGACCGGCCGAGCTCATTCCGTTCGGCTCGCCACAATGGCGGGCTCCGCCCCGGTGCGAGCGCCCTGCGGGAGACGTGCCCGCATCAGCACGGACTCCACGGTGAGGCCGGGCCCGAAAGCGGCCCCCAGCACCCGGTCGCCGTCGTGCACGTCGTCGTCCCGCAGCATCCGCTCGAGGATGAACAGCACGGTCGCCGACGACATGTTGCCGAACTCCCTCAGCACCGCCCGGGAATGCTGCAGGGCGGCGGGCTCCAGGGCCATCGCCGTCTCGAAGCGGTCAAGGATGCTGCGCCCGCCGGGGTGCACGGCCCAGGCGTCGATGGGGCCGCCAGCGCGCTCGATGAGCGGGGCGAGCGCCTCGCCGACCTCGCGTCCGATGATGCGGGGGACCTCGGCGGTGAGCGTCATCTCGAACCCGTGGTCGCCGATGACCCAGCGCATGTCGTCTTCGCCCTCGCTCGTGATCGACGTGCCGAAGCCGTCGAGTTCGAGCGTGCGGGCGGTTGCGGACGGCGAGGCGGAGACGATGGCGGCGGCGGCTCCGTCTGCGAAGACCGCCGAGGCCACGATCTGCTCGGGATCGTCGGACACCCGGATGTGGATCGTGCAGATCTCACCGCACGCGACCAGCACCACGGCCGAGGGGTCGGCCGCGCAGATGCGCGAGGCCGTGCGCAGGGCGGGGAAGGCCGCGGCGCAGCCGAGAAAGCCCAGGTGGTCGCGTTCGACGGCGGGATCGAGATCGAGGTCGCGCACGAGCCGGTAATCGGGGCCCGGCGCGAAGAACCCGGTGCACGAGGCGGTGACGACGTGGGTCACCGAGGATGCCGGCACGTCGGCCTGTGCCAGCGCGGCCCGGGCGGCCGTGGCGAACAGGTCGGGCGCCTCCCGCGCGTACACGTCGTTGCGCGCACCCGTTGCGGGGTTCTGGATCATGCGGCTGTCGGCGTCGACGAAGTTCGAGCCGCCCGTCACGAGCTCGGGCAGCACCGTGTGACGGGAGTCGATCGCGGACTGGTCGAACGCCGCGCCGATCAGCCGCGCCGTGAGGCGGTCGACATCCGGTTGGGCGAGGAAGAGATCCCGGACGGCCGGCTGGTCGATCAGGCTGGGCGGCACGGCCGTGCCGATGCCGAGGATGTGCGCGGGCATGTCTCAGAGTAACCATGACCGCCGCCCGCTCGGGTCAGGGTTGACACCCCGCTCGCACGTCCCGGCTTTTCGTGTCACTGATGGGTGATGGCAGGAGAAGTCGGGACTCGGACGCCGTCAGGCGGGAGACGGGCGATCCCAGGATGCCGGGCCCGTCGAGCCCGCGGGGTATTCCTCCAGCGGCACGTTTCCGGCCTGCCAGGCGGCGAGCACCGGCTGGACGATGCGCCAGCACTGCACGGCGGCATCCCCGCGCACCGACAGGGTGGCGTCGCCGTCGAGGATGCCCGAGAGCACCTCGCCGTAGGCGCGCAGCGCGCCCTCGCCCAGCTCGGCGTGCAGGCGGGTGCGCTCGAGCGAGAAAGGATCCTCGGCGCCGTTGACATTCAGCTCGAGCGACATGCGGTCGGGGCCGAGCGAGAACCGCAGCACCGACCCGTCGGCGGCGCCGGTGAATCCCTCGGGAAGGTGGCGCACCGGTCGGAAGCGGATGACGATCTCGGCGTCCGGCTCGGCGAGCGCCTTGCCCGAGCGCAGGGTGAAGGGCACGCCCGCCCACCGCGCCGTGCGCACCTCGCACGTCATCTCCGCGAGCGTCTCGGTGCCGCGCCCGGGATCGACTCCCTGCTCGTCGACGTACGAGGGCAGGGTGCGGCCGTCGATGGTTCCGGCCGTGTAGCGCGCGCGCCGTGACGCCGTGCGGGGGGCGTCATCCCACAGCGCCGTCGCGCGCAGCGCCGCGGTCGTCGCGTCGCGCAGATCCACCTCGTCCAGGGTCGCCGGCGGCTCCATGGCGACGAAGGCGAGCACCTGCAGCAGGTGGCTCTGGATCATGTCGGTCAGGGCCCCGGCGCGGTCGTAATAGCCGGCGCGGCCCTCGAGCCCGAGTGATTCGTCGAAGCGGATCATCACCGATTCCACGTGCTCGGCGGACCAGACAGGCTCGAGCACGCGGTTGGCGAAGCGCACGCCCAGCAGGTTCAGAACCGTCGAGCGGCCGAGGAAGTGGTCGACGCGGAAGATCTGGTGCTCCGGCACGAGCCGCTCGAGCGTCTGATTCAGCCGCAGGGCGCTGGCCTCGTCGACGCCGAAGGGCTTCTCGAGGGCGAGCACCGTGCCCGCCGGCAGTGGCACGTGCGTGAGGGCGTCGCACGCGCTCGCGGCCACGGCGGGGGGAACGGCGAAGTACAGTGCGAGGCGGCCCCGGGCGCCCTCGATCAGGGCCCGCAGGTCCGCGGGCTTGGTGATGTCGGCCTGCCGGTAGCTGGTCGAGGCGATGACCTCGTTGGCGGCATCCGCCCCGCCCTCGGCGAACGACGTGCGCACCACCTCGCGCCAGCGCTCGTCGTCCCACTCCTCGCGTCCGGCTCCCTGCAGGTGCACCCTGCGCTGGGGCTCGCGGGTGAGCAGCTGACCGAGCGCGGGAAGGAGCAGGCGGGAGGTGAGATCCCCCGAGGCGCCCAGGATCAGCAACGTGGTCTCGGCCGTCATGGCCCCCACCCTAGCCGGGCTCGATGTCGCACGGAGGGGACTGACATGATCGGATCATGACGTCACCCATCGAGGACTACGCCATCCTGAGCGACACGCGCACCGCCGCTCTCGTCTCCCGCACCGGCAGCATCGACTGGCTGTGCGTGCCCCGCTACGACTCGGCGTCGGTGTTCGGCGCCCTGCTCGGCGACGAGAACCACGGATGCTGGCGCCTGCACCCGCGCGACGAGCACGCCACGGCATCCCGCCGCTACGACGGCGACACCTTCGTGCTGATCACCCGGTGGGAGTGCGCCTCCGGCGTCGCCGAGGTGCACGATTTCATGCCCATCGGCGGGGGACGCGTCGACCTCGTCCGCCGTGTGGTCGGCATCAGCGGCGAGGTGGAGTTCGTGCAGGAAGTGGCGATGCGTTTCGACTACGCGCGCACGCTGCCCTGGGTGCGGCAGGTCGGCACCCCCGAGGACCCCGCCCTGCTGGCAGTGGCGGGCCCCGACGCGATCATCGCGCGGGCGGCGCGGCTGACGCCGAGCGACCACGTGCACCGGGGCGACGTCACCGTGACGGAGGGAGGCCGGGTCGACCTGACGCTGACGTGGTTCCCCTCGCACGAAGAAGCCCCCGCCCCGATCGACGTCGACACCGAGCTCGAGGCCACCAAGCGGTGGTGGGGCGACTGGGCGGCACGCATCGAGCACGCCGGGCCGCACCATGCCGAGGTCGTGCGTTCGCTGCTGGTGCTGCGCGCCCTGAGCCACGAAGACACCGGGGGCATCGTCGCGGCGGCCACGACCTCGCTGCCCGAGGATTTCGGCGGCTCGCGCAACTGGGACTACCGCTACGTCTGGCTGCGCGACGCCGCACTCACCCTCGAGGCGCTCATCAACCACGGCTTCCTCGGGGTGACCGAGCGGTGGCGCCGGTGGCTGCTGCGCGCGATCGCCGGCGACCCCGCCCAGCTGCAGATCATGTACGGCATCGCCGGCGAGCGCGATCTGCTCGAGCGGGAGCTGACGAGCCTGCCCGGCTACGACGGGGCGGCCCCGGTGCGAGTGGGCAACGCGGCGGCCGGGCAGTTCCAGGCCGACGTGATCGGCGAGGTCATGGTGGCTCTGGAGGCGGCCCGGATGGCGGGCCTTGAAGAGACCGACTTCTCGTGGCCCCTGCAGCGAGCGCTCCTGGCCTACGTCGAGGACAACATCGAACGGCCCGACAACGGCATCTGGGAGATCCGCAACGATCCGCAGATGTTCACCCACTCCCGCGTGATGGTGTGGGCCGCTCTGGACCGGGGGGTCCGGGCGGTGCGCGAGGGCGGCTTGGACGGTCCCGCCGACCACTGGGAGCAGCTGCGCGAGCGCGTGCGGCGGGAGATCGACGAGCGGGGCGTCGACCCCGAGGGCGGCTACTTCGTGCAGCACTACGGATCGCGCGAGGTCGACGCATCGCTGCTGCTGCTGACGCAGGTGGGCTTCTGCGCGGCGGACGACCCCCGCATGCTCGCCACCGTCGCGCGAATGGAGAGCACCCTCATGCACGAGGGGATGCTGCACCGCTATCGGACCGACACCGGTGTGGACGGCCTGGCCGGCGACGAGCACCCGTTCCTGGCCTGTTCGTTCTGGCTGGTCGAGCAGTACGCCACGAGTGGGCGCATCGACGACGCCACCGAGCTGATGGACCGGCTGTGCGCCCTGACCAACGACGTCGGGCTGCTCGCGGAGGAGTACGAACCGAAGACCGGTCGTGCAGCGGGGAACACGCCACAGGCGCTGTCGCATCTCGCCCTCGTGCGAGCGGCCGACGCCCTGGTGGGCCACTCGGGCCGGGCCGCGGACCGCCACTGAGGGCGTCCGCGACCCGGGCCGTGGTCAGCCGCGCAGGGCCTCGGCCAGCTTGACCCGGGTTCCCATCCGCAGCAGCGAGTTCTCGTAGATCTTCGCGCCGACCGCGATGGCGGCCACACAGGTCGCGATGAGGATCGCGAGTGACACCAGCGGCTCCCACCACTGCGCCTCGCCCAGGTAGAGGCGCAGCGGCATCCCGACCGGGGCGGAGAAGGGCACGTAGGACATGACGGTGAGCACCACCGGGTTGTCGTTGAAGAAGATCACGAGGAAGTACGGCGCCATCACGAGCATGATCAGCGGTGTCGTGGTGGAGCCGATGTCCTCTTGACGCGACACCATGGCCGCTGCGGCGGCGAACAGGGCCGCAAGCAGCACGAAGCCGAAGAAGAAGAACACGGCGAACCATGCGATCGGGCCGCCGAGGCCCTGCAGCACGGCCCCCTGATCCGTGACGGTGAGCCCCACGATGGCGATTGCGGCGAGCACGAGGATCTGGCCCATCGCGAGGATGGTGTTGCCGATCACCTTGCCGGCGAGCAGCGCGCGTGTCGGGATCGCCGAGATGAGGATCTCGACCACCCGGGTCTGCTTCTCCTCCACCACGCTCTGGGCGATCGTGCCGCCGAATGTGGATGCCGCGACGAGGAACACCGCGCCGAAGGCGATCGCGACGAAGTACCGCAGCGCGCCGTCGGTGTCGTCGGGGTCGAGCAGCTCGACGGGCGGGGCCTGCGAGAGCATCAGCATGAGGCTGCTCGGCGCCGAGGACTCCGCGACGACCGCGAAGCCGAGAGAGGAGGCCTGATCGCCGACGATCGCGGCATCCACGTCGCCCTCGCGCACCATCTCTTCGGCCGTGGCCCGGTCGGGGACCTCGGTCACCTCGAGACCGGGCAGCTCGTCGATGCTCGACGGGGCGTCAGCCGTGACGGCCACGGGCGTGCCCGCGTCGTTTCCGGCTTGGAAGCCGCCCCAGATGACGGCGGCGAGGGCGACCAGGAAAAGGATGAGCGTCGAGATGACGAAGGCCTTCGAGCGCAGTTTCGACCCGATCTCGCGCTCGGCGACGAGCCAGACGCTCTGCGCCGTCGACGGGGCGGACGGTGCCGACTGAAGGGACGGTGCCGACTGAAGGGACGGTGCCGGCTGAAGGGACGGTGCCGGCTGTATGGGAGTGCTCACTTGATGACCTCCTTGAAGATCTGCGCGAGGGACGGATGCTGGGGGGTGAAGGCGCGTACGCCGCCCTCGCCGACCGCGCGGGCCAGCACGCGCTCGGCGTCGGCGTCGGCGTCGGCGTCGAAGAGGGCGTAGCCGCCGTCGAACTCGATGACGCTCACCCCCGGCTCGCTGCGCAGCCAGCCGAGGTCACTGCTCGAGACGAGCTCGTACCGGCGGATGCTGTGCTCGGCGCGCAGCTGGTCGCGCGGTCCGCTCGCGCGGATGCGTCCCCCCGCGATGATGACCAGGTCGTCGCAGAGCCGCTCGACGACGTCGAGCTGGTGCGACGAGAAAAGTACGGAGGCGCCCCGCGCGGCCCGCTCCTGCAGCACGTCGGCGACGACGTCGACCGCGAGGGGGTCCAGCCCCGAGAACGGCTCGTCGAGGATGAGCACCTGGGGGTCGTGCACGAGGGCGGCGGCGATCTGCGCGCGCTGCTGGTTGCCGAGCGAGAGGGCCTCAACCGGGTCGCCGAGCCGTTCGCCCAGCCCGAGTCGTTCGAGCAGCGCGCCCGCTCGGTCGCCGGCATCCGACTTGGCGAACCCGTGCAGGCGCGCCAGGTAGGCGATGTGCTCGTGCACCTTCATCTTCGGGTACAGCCCGCGTTCCTCGGGCATGTACCCGAATCCGCGACGGTCCGCCTCGCGCAGCGGGCGGTCGTCGAGGGTGACCTCGCCGGCGTCGCGCGCGAGCACGCCGAGCAGAATGCGCATGGTGGTGGTCTTGCCGGCGCCGTTGCCGCCGACGAAGCCCGTCAGCCCTCCGGCCGACACGTCGAACGACACGTCGTCGAGCACGCGTCGCTCGCCGTAGCTCTTGGTGATCCCGCTGAGGGTCAGCATCCGGTGTTCCTTTCCGTTCGCGGGGCCAGTGGAGGCCTCGCGAACAACGCTAGGGATGCCGGTAGGCCATCCGCATCCACCGACAGGCGGGTTCTCTCGCTCCACCCACCGGGGGAGGGGCGGGCGGCGGACGTTTCGTCTCGCCTGCGGCTCGCTCAACGACCGGGCCACACCTCGGGCGTTGAGCGAGCGAAGCGAGACGAAACGTGCCCGCCGGCTTACACCAGGCCGTTGCGATGCGCCCAGACCACGGCGGCCACGCGGTCGCGCGCCCCGAGCTTCTGCAGCACGCTCGACACGTGCGACTTGACCGTCGCCTCGCCGATGAACAGCCGTCGCGCGATCTCGGCGTTGCTCAACGCGGCCGACAGCAGGCGCAGCACCTCGGTCTCGCGCTCGGTCAGTCCCGCTGCCGGCGCTGCGGTCGGTACCGCGGCTTGCGTCGCGGGGGTGTCCGACGACGCGGCGAATCGGGCGATCACGCGGCGGGTGACCTCCGGCGCCAGCAGGGCGTCTCCCGCGGCCACGACCCGCACCGCCTCGACCAGCTGCTCGGGCCCCGCGTTCTTGAGCAGGAATCCGCTGGCGCCGGCGTCGAGCGCCGCGAAGAGGTAGTCGTCGCGATCGAACGTGGTCACGATCAGCACCGCTGACTCGCCCGCATCCGCTCCGACGATGCGGCGGGTGGCCTCAAGGCCGTCCATGTCGGGCATCTGCACGTCCATGCAGATCACGTCCGGCGACAGCCGGGATGCGGCGGTCACCGCCTCGGTGCCCGTGGCGGCCTCGCCGACGACCTCGTAGCCGGACGCCTCGAGGATCATCCGGAAGCCGGCCCGCATCACGGCGTGGTCGTCGACGAGGAGCACCCGCACGGCCTCGCTCACGCGGTCGCCTCCGCGGCCGCGAGCGGCACGCTGACGCGCACCAGATATCCGCCGCGCGAGCGCGGGCCCACCTCGAGGGTTCCGCCGGAGGCACCCGCGCGCTCCCGCATCCCGATCAGGCCGACCCCGTCCCCGACAGGCGGCGGCACGCGTCCGGTGTTCGTGATCTCGAGCTCGACGGTGTCGGCTGTGTAGCGCAGCCGGATGTCGGCCGTGGCGCTCGGCCCGGCGTGCTTGCGCACGTTGGTCAGGGCTTCCTGGGCGATGCGGTAGAGGTTCAGCTGCACGACGTCGGGCACGGCGGCCGGCTCGCCGATGACCGCGACGGTGGTGGGCAGGCCGGTATCGGTGGCGCGCGCCGCCAGTGCGGTCAGACCGTCCAGGCGCACCGTGGATGCCGCCGCGTCGGCGCTCTCGTCGTCCGCCGCACCGGCCGCGCCGTCGTCACCGGGACGCAGCGTGGCGAGCAGCTGACGCAGCTCGCGAATCGCAGCCCGGGCGGACTCCTCGATTCCGGCCAGGCCCCGCCCCGCGGCATCCGGATCGTGCGCGAGCACGGCACGGGCGGCGCCGGCCTGCACGCCCATGGCCGATACGTGGTGAGCGACGACGTCGTGCAGCTCGCGCGCGATGCGCACCCGGTCGAGGGCGACGGCCTGCGCCGCCGTCACCTCGCGCTCGCGTTCGAGCTCGGCCGTGCGCTCCTCGAGTGCCCGGCGCTGCAGGGCCGCGGCATATGCTCGATCACCCATGTAGTAGGCGCCGCCGAAGAACAGGGCGTTGACGAGGAACTGGATCAGCATGTACGCGACGAACGGGGAGAAGACGCCGGCGCGCGAGAAGCCGTCGTCGGTCGGCGCGGTCGCCGCCTGGAAGGTGGTCACCAGCAGCCAGACGAACATGCCGGCGATGAGCAGCACCCGCGCGAGCATCGCGCGGCGGCGGTCATCGACCCAGGCGCCGACCGTGAAGATCGCGATGAACACCGCGATGTTGCCGACATAGACCTCGGGAATGCGAAAGGTGACGGCCACGAAGTACAGCACCGACACGACGGTGGCCACGCTGACCGGGTAGCGCCGCCGCAGCGCGAGAGGAAGCGTCAGCGCGGCCGCGTACAGCAGCGCCCAGCCCAGGTCGGCCTGCTCGTCGCCGTACATCTCGGCGACCGACGTGAGGCCGGCACTGAGGATGGCTCCGAGGAGCAGCGCGAGTGCGAGCAGCGAGTCGTGGCGCAGGTCCCGCGCCGAGGGGGCGGGGCGGCCGGTCGTGCTGCGGGTGTCGCTCACTCTCCCACGGTAGGCGGGCGCCGCCGGCTTCCGCCTCCGTCCCACGACGGATTCCCGGCGTTTCGTCTCGCCTGCGGCTCGCTCAACGACGGGCGCGGGTTCGCGGGCGTTGAGCGAGCGGAGCGAGACGAAACGGGCGGGCGTCAGCCGAAGATCATCGGCACGTCGTCCTCGTCCGAAGTCCCGGGCAGAGCCAGCTCCACGACGACCGGAACGTGATCGCTCGGGATCTCGCCCTTGCGCTCCGAGCGGTGGATGCCGGCGTCGGTGACGGCGTCCGCGAAGGCACGTGAGCCGAGGATGAAATCGATCCGCAGTCCCTCGTTGCGGGGAAAGCGGAGCCGCTTGTAGTCCCAGTAGGTGAAGCCGGTGGGCGCGAGCGGGCGCACGACGTCGGTGAGCCCCGCGCTCTCGAGGGCGCGGAAGGCCTCGCGCTCGGGCTCCGAGACATGCGTCGAGACGCCGGGGATGATGGCGGGATCGCCGTTGTCCTCGTCCGTGGGGGCGATGTTGAAGTCCCCGACGAGCGCGAGTGGCTGGCCGGGGGTCGCGGCCAGCGCGTCGCGCGTGTGCTGCGCGAGCGCGCGCAGAAAATCCAGCTTGTAGGCATAGTGCGGGTCGGTGAGCGATCGGCCGTTCGGCACGTAGAGGCTCCAGACGCGCACGCCGTCGACGGTGGCCCCGAGTGCGCGGGCCTCATGGGGCTGATCGGGCCCCTCCAGACCCTTGGCGAAGCCGGGCATTCCGTCGAAGGAATACTCCACGTCCTCGATCGGCAGCCGGCTGGCGATGGCGACGCCGTTCCACTGATTGTGGCCGTGCGCCACAACCTCGTATCCCGCGTCCTGGAACGGCGCGTACGGGAACTGCTCGGGTGTGCACTTGGTCTCCTGCATCGCGAGGACGTCGATGTCCTCCCGCACGGCGAAATCCACCGTGCGGGTCACGCGCGCGCGAATGGAGTTCACATTCCAGGTGGCCAGCCGCATCCTCCCAGCCTAGAGCGAGGGCTGCCCCGTGCCGTGCTCCGTCCGCAGGCCTGTCACAGAGCCGCGCGGATGTCGGGCAGACGCCACTCGAACCCGGCCACGCGCGCACGGGTGCGCTCCGGCTCACCGCGCTCGCGGAGCGCCCGCATGCCCGGGTCGCCCCGCTCGATGCCGGTCTCGATGCGCGCCGCCGCCCGGGTCATGCGGTCCACGACGGCATCGAGCAGGTCACCCGCGTCGACTCCGCCGTAGGCGCTCGCCACAGCCCGTACCCGGTGCGCCGCATCGGCCGTGCCGATCGCGCGGTACAGCGGAACGCCGGTCCAGCTGAGGAAGGCGAGGTCGTCGAGCGGCATTCCCGGCCCGGCTTGATCCCAGTCGATCATCCCGACGAAGCGGTCGTCGTCGATGATCCAGTTGTAGGCGCCCGTGTCGTTGTGGCAGATCAGCTGCCCGTCGCGCAGGGCCGCCTCGGTCTGCCGCCACCGACGGGGGCCCGGTGCGTACGAGCGGACGGCATCGTGGTAGCGGCGCAGCCAGGACGCCGCCCCCACGAGCACGGATTCCGCCGCGATCTCGTCGTCGACGAGCACGGTGCGACCGGGAAGATACGTGAGCATCTCGCGGGCGTCGTCGTCCGTCCCCAGGACCCGGGGGATGCCGTCGAGTCCGCCGTCGGCGAGATGGGCGAGCAGATCGTGCACCGCCGGCGTCCATGGCCCGGTCGGCCGCCGCACGAGGGGACCGAATCGAGGGTCGTCGTCGCGCCAGACGCCGCCGGAGCCGCCGGGCAGGTGTTCCATCCGTCGAGGCTATCGGGGGCCCGGCCTAGACTCGAGGCCATGACCGTCGCCTCCACGCCCGCCCTCGAATCCGACCGTCAGCAGCTCATCGCCCTCATCGGCGCGGAGGCGGTCTTCCACGGTGACTTCACCCTCTCGAGCGGCAAGCGGGCGTCGTACTACGTCGACATGCGCCGGCTGACCCTCGACCACCGCGCCGCCCCCGCCATCGGGCGGCTCGTGCTCGATCTGATCCGCGACATCCCCGACCTCAGCGCGGTCGGGGGACTGACGCTCGGCGCCGATCCCATCGCGAACGCGGTCGTGCACGAATCGGTGCGCGCCGGCCGACCGCTCGACGCGTTCGTCGTGCGCAAGGAGCCGAAGGATCACGGCCGCGGACGCCAGATCGAGGGGGCGGATGTCGCGGGCAAGCGCGTGGTCGTCGTGGAGGACACATCGACCACCGGCCAGTCCGCGCTCAAGGCCGTCGAGGTGCTGCGCCGCGAGGGCGCCGAGGTCGTCGCGGTCGCCGTGATCGTCGACCGCCGGACGGGCGCGCGGGCCGCGGTCGAGGCCGAGGGTCTGACCTGGCTGGCGTCGATCGACCTCGACGACCTGGGACTCGCGCCGCAGTAGCCGCCCGCGGCATCCGGCCCGCCCCATCGGCGGGCCTGCGACTCAGTCGCGCCCGCGCCCGCGGACCCACGCGATGATCCACACGACGAGCGTGCCGGTGAGGATCAGCGTCATCACGGCGAACAGCAGGTCCTGCTGGTCCATCTCGTCCCTCCCCCGGGGTGTCGGTCAGAGCCCGTCGGCCAGCTCGGGCAGCTCGGACTCGCGCGGCTCGAGGTCGACGAGATCGGCGACCGAGTCGAGCACCTCGTCGGGGCGGAACGGATATCGCTCGATCTCGGCCTGATCGCTGATGCCGGTCAGCACCAGGATCGTGTGCAGCCCCGCCTCGATGCCGGCGACGATGTCGGTGTCCATGCGGTCGCCGATCATTCCCGTCGTCTCGGAATGTGCGCCGATGCGGTTGAGCGCCGATCGGAACATCATCGGGTTCGGCTTGCCCACCACGTAGGGCTCCTTGCCCGTCGCCTTCGTGATGAGGGCGGCGAAGGCGCCGGTGGCGGGCACGATTCCCGAGGGTGTCGGCCCGGTGGAATCCGGGTTGGTGACGATGAACCGGGCACCGGCGTTGATGAAGCGGATCGCCTTCGTGATCGCCTCGAAGGAGTACTGCCGCGTCTCGCCCACCACGACGTAGTCCGGCTGCGACTCGGTCATGATGTAGCCGGCCTCGTGCAGCGCGGTCGTCAGCCCCGCCTCGCCGATGACGAACGCGCTGCCGCCCGGCAGCTGCGAGGCGAGGAAGTCCGCGGTTGCGAGGGCCGAGGTCCAGATGCGGTCCTCGGGTACGTCCAGGCCCGAACGGCGCAGCCGCGCGCTCAGGTCACGCGGGGTGAAGATCGGATTGTTCGTCAGGACGAGAAAGGGCGTTCCGGCGTCGCGCCACTGCGCGAGCAGGTCGGCCGCGCCCGGCACGGGACGGTTGTCGTGCACGAGCACGCCGTCCATGTCGGTGAGCCAGCATTCGATCTCGGCGCGACTGCGGGCGTGCACGGTGCGGAGGTGGTCGGTGCCCGACCGCGCGGTGCCCGCACGGTCGGCGCTGGCACGGTCGTGGCGGGCCCGGTCGGTCGACATGGCCACAGCCTATTCTCCGCGGGTCTGCCGCGCTGTGGCTGCGGGCGCCGTAGTGTCGGACGGGTGAGCGCCGCCCGCTGGAATCCCCGCGACCTTCCCGATCAGGGCGGACGGGTGTTCCTGGTGACGGGCGCGAACGCGGGTCTCGGCTACTTCTCGTGCGAGCAGCTGGCGCGCGCCGGAGCGCACGTCGTGATGTCGGGCCGGCACCCGAACCGCCTCGCCGCGGCACGCGCCGCCCTCGTCCGCAGGGTGCCGGGCGCGTCGGTCGAGACGATGCTGCTCGACACGAGCAACCTGGGCTCGATCCGGGCTGCCGCGGCATCCATCGGGGCACGTGAGCGACTCGACGGCCTGCTGCTGAATGCGGGCGTCGTGCACCCTCCCGCGCAGCGAAAGGTGACGGCCGACCGCAACGAGGTCGTCTTCGCGACGAACGTGCTCGGCCACTTCGCGCTCGCGGGCTCGCTGCTGGCGCCGCTCGCGCGGGCGGGGGGTGGGCGCATGGTGTGGCTCGGCAGCATGGCGACCTCCCTGTGGCGATTCGACCCGGCCGACCCTCAGCTCGTGGAGGGCTACACCCCCTGGCGGGCATACGTGCAGTCGAAGGTCGCGACCCAGCTGCTCGGGTTCGAGGCCGATCGCCGGCTCCGCGACGCGGGGATGCCGGTCCAGAGCGTCGTCGCGCACCCGGGCTATTCGGTCAGCGGCCGCACCGTCGGCATCCGCGGCGTGAACGAGCCGACGCTCAAGAGCCGCTTCGTCGGCAACCTGCAGGCGGCCGTGACGCAGTCCAAGGAGCACGGTGCGTGGGTGCCGGTGCGGGCACTGCTGGATCCGGCGGCCGAGAGTGGGAGCTTCTGGGGCCCGACGCTCGTCTCACGCGGAGTGCCGCGCCCGGCGGTGGCGGCCGGTGTCAGCCGCGACCGGGAGCGGGCTGCCCGCCTGTGGGACTTCTGCGAGGAGACCGCGGCGATCCACTGGCCCTGAGAGTCAGCCGGCGGTGAGCCAGACGGCGTCGGCGGCCCCCTCGGGGAGGGCGATGGACGCCGCACCCGAGCGCACGGTGTGCGGGCCCTGCACCGTCACGGTGACGCCGACGCCGACCCCCGCCGCCTCGACGGCGCGCAGCAGCACGGGATCCCGGTCGCTGACCCGCAGCACCCGTCCGGTGTGGCCCGGTCGCGCGCTGCGCAGCAGGATGAACGGCTCGCGATCGACCGTGCCGGCGGCATCCGGGATCGCGTCGCCGTGCGGGTCGAAGCGGGGGCGCCCGAGACGCTCGTCGATGCCCTCGAGCAGGCGGTCGCTGATGGTGTGCTCGAGCAGTTCCGCCTCGTCGTGCACCTCGTCCCAGGTGTAGCCGAACTCGCGCACGAGCCAGGTCTCGATCAGGCGGTGCCGGCGCACCATCGCCTTGGCCCGCTGCTCGCCCGCGGGCGAGAGGGAGACGGGCCCGTAGGGGCGGTGCTCGACGAGCCCCAGGGCGGCGAGCTTGCGCACCATCTCGGTCACGCTCGAGGGGGCCAGGCCGAGCTCGCCGGCCAGCTGCGACGGCGTGATCTGGCGATCCTGCCACTCGGTGAAGTGGTAGATCGCCTTCAGATAGTCGTCGACCGCGGGACTGGGGGGCGCCACCGCTCCAGGCTACCGGGGGCGCCGCCGGGGCTCACGCACCGGTGAACACCAGCCAGAGCAGCACCCCGTTGAGGGCGATCAGGAAGACGGAGGCGGCCCCTCCCGCCACCGTCGTCCACACGCGGTTGCGGTACTCGCCGAGCGTGCGTCGCTGGGCGGTGAGCACGAGCAGCGGCACCAGCGCGAACGGGATGCCGAACGACAGCACGACCTGGCTGAGCACCAGCGCGAGCGTGGGATCGAACCCGACGGCGAGGATCGCCAGCGCCGGCGCGAGCGTCACGAGCCGGCGGGCGAGCAGCGGCACCCGCACCCGCAGCAGGCCGTTCATGATCTCGGCCCCCGCGTAGGCGCCGACCGAGGTGCTGGCAAGTCCACTCGCCAGAAGGCCGACGGCGAAGAGCGTCGCGATGACGGGGCCCAGGCCCGCATCGAGTGCCTCGTACGCCCCCTCGAGGCTGTCGGTGCCGGGGATGCCGGCGAGGTTCGCGGCGGCGAGCAGCAGGATGCACAGATTGACGGTGCCGGCGACGGCCATCGCGATCGTGACGTCCCACTTGGTCGCGCGCAGCAGGCGGGCGGTGCCCACCCCGCGCAGCGTCTCCAGCTGCCCGTCGTGTACCCCCTGGCGAGCACGCGGATCTCCCCCGGCCCCGACCCCGGAAGGGTTCTCGGTGCCGAGCGCCGGGACGGCGCGGGGCGCGAATCGATCGCGCGCGAGCGCAGAGTGCGCATAGATGGCATGCGGCATGATCGTCGCGCCCAGGATGGATGCCGCCAGCAGCACCGATCCGGCATCCTCGAATCGCGGGGCGAGCCCCGCGATCGTCGCCGCCGGGTCGGGCGGTCCCACGAACACGCCCGCCACGAAGCCGATCGTGATGATGACCATCAGCGCGATCACGGCGTACTCGAAGGGGCGCGGTCCGCGCCGGGACTGCACCATGAGCAGGGCGATCGAGACGAGCCCGGTGATGACGCCGCCCCACACCAGCGGCACGCCGAAGAGCAGGTAGAGGGCCACTGCGCCGCCGATGACCTCGGCGATGTCGGTCGCCATGGCCACCGCCTCGGCCTGCAGCCAGTACGCGCGCCGGGCCCAGCGCACGTGCATGCGCCGGCCGAGCACCTCCGGCAGGCTCTCTCCGGTGACGATGCCGAGCTTGGCCGAGAGGTACTGGATCAGCCACGCCATCACGTTGCCCGCGACGACGACCCAGACGAGCAGGTATCCGTACTGCGCGCCGGCCGTCATGTTGCTGGCGACGTTGCCGGGGTCGAGGTAGGCGACGCCGGCGACGAGGGCCGGCCCGATCAGCCAGGCCACACGCGGGGTGCCGGGTCGGCGGCGGCCGCGCGGCCGGGTCGCGGTCTCGTCACGCAGGGCGGAATCTTTCGGCATACCGAAAACTGTAGCGAAACTTTCGGGGCGCCGAAATCCCCGCCGAGCACGAACCGCGCCCGGGTACGCTGACCCGGTGACCGACGCCGAGCCCGTGCCCAACGGCGAGTCCATGCCCGCCGGCGACCTCGTCCCCGAAGCGCCCATCGGCGTGGGCCCGTGGCCCGGCGGGCCGGCGGGGTGGCCGGAGGACTCCCGGTATGACCGCGACCTGCTCGCCGAGGGCGACCGGCGCAATGTGGCCGACCGGTACCGCTATTGGCGCATGGATGCGATCGTCGCCGACCTCGACACGCTCCGGCATCCGTTCCACGTCGCGATCGAGAACTGGCAGCACGACATGAACATCGGTTCGATCGTGCGCAGCGCCAACGCGTTCCTCGCCGACACCGTGCACATCGTCGGGCGCCGCCGCTGGAACCGTCGCGGTGCGATGGTGACGGACCGGTACCAGCACGTCGTGCACCACGAGGACGTGGCGGCGCTCGCGGCGTGGGCGGATGCCGCGGGCCTGCCGATCCTCGCCGTCGACAACGTGGCGGGGGCCGTGCCCGTCGACCGCGCCGAGCTGCCGGCGCGGTGCGTGCTGCTGTTCGGCCAGGAGGGTCCGGGTCTCTCGCCGGCCGCGATCGAAGCGGCATCCGGCGTGGTCGAGATCACGCAGTACGGGTCGACCCGGTCGATCAACGCCAGCGCCGCCGCCGCGGTCGTGATGTACGAGTGGTGCAGACGCCACGCCTGACCCCGGCATGTCCCACCTTTTCACGGATCCGGGTGCGGGTGCGATGAAAAGGTGGGACACGTCCCGCGGCGACCGGGGACGCGTCGGTCACCGCGCCCCGACGCGCTGCCACGTCGTTCCGGCCGCACGCCGGCCCAGCGTGAACAGTCGCGCGAGCATGTAGACGACGAAGAAGGATGCCGCGAGCAGCGCCAGCCCGAGTGCCCCCGACACCCCGCTGATCCAGAGCGCCGCGAGCACCGGCACGAGCGCGCCGAGGGCGATCGCGCCGGCCGCCGCCAGGTAGCGGGCGTCGCCGGCGCCGATCAGCACGCCGTCGAGCACGAAGACCACGCCGCTGACGGGCTGGGCTGCGGCCAGCACGAGCAGCGCGGGAAAGATCAGCGCCGCAAGCTCGGCGGATCCGGTGAACACCAGTCCGATCACGCCGGATGCCGCCGCGATGACCGCGCCCACCACCAGTCCGAACCCTGCGCCCCACGCGAGCGTGCGACGCAGGACGAGGCGCACGCCCGCGACGTCGTGCGCGCCCAGCTGCCTGCCGATGAGCGCCTGGGCCGCGATCGCGAGCGCGTCCAGTGCGAACGCGGCGGTGGAGAAGAGGATGAAGACGACCTGGTAGCCCGCCAGCTCGGACGGACCCATGGACGTGGCGACGCCCACGGTCAGCAGCAGCGCCGTGCGAAGGCTGAGGGTGCGCAGAAAAAGCCAGCCGCCGGCGCGCGCCGAGCCGCTCACCCCGCCGCGACGCGGCCGGATCGAGGCATGGTGGGTGCGCGCCAGACGGGTGATCACGACGACGTAGGCGGCGACCATGCCCCACTGGGCCAGCACGGTGCCCACGGCCGCCCCCGCGATGCCCCACCCGAGACCGTAGATGAGCAGCCAGTTCAACAGGGCGTTCGCACCGAACCCGATCGCGGCGATCCGCAGCGGCGTGACGGTGTCTTGCAGGCCGCGCAGCAGGCCGGTCGCGGCGAACACGATCAGCATCGCCGGCAGCCCGCCCATCGACAGTCCGAGGTAGGTCACCGCCTGCTCGGTGATCGCCGCGTCGGCGCCGAACGCCGCGACGACCGCGGGCGTGGCCAGCCATCCGGCGAGAGCGAGCAGCGATCCGATCCCGAGCGCCAGCCAGAGCCCGTCGATCCCCACCGAGACGGCGCTCGAGGTGTCCCCGGAACCGAGACGGCGCGCGACCGCCGGAGTGGTGGCATAGGCGAGGAAGACCATCAGGCCCACCACGGTCTGCAGCACGGCGGAGGCGATACCGAGGCCCGCGAGCGGAACGATCCCGAGGTGCCCGACGAGGGCCGAATCGACGATCAGGAACAGCGGCTCGGCCACGAGCGCACCCAGCGCGGGCACGGCGAGGCGCAGGATCTCGCGGTTCAGTCCCCGCCCCTCGCCCGGCCTCGTCACGCCTCGAGCCTAGAAGCCTGTTCGTTCTCCACAGGCGCGCGCAGGTAGGTGGGGCGCGGGATGCCCGTGCCCACGAGGCGGCAGCGGCGATCGTCACACGGTGTTCACCGGAGGGGAGGGTCGTGCGCGAGGGTGTGCATATGCTGGTTGGCATGACCGACGCCCTCCGCTCCGGGCTCGCGCTCGACGAACTGAGCCCCGAGATCCGCCCTCAGGACGACCTGTTCCGCCACGTAAACGGAAGCTGGATCGATCGCACCGAGATCCCCGACGACAAGGCGCGGTGGGGGTCCTTCCACCTGCTGGCGGAACAGGCCGAGGCGCACGTGCGCGAGATCGTCGAAGAGGCGCAGGCGGCGGAGCCGGGCACCGAGACCCGCAAGATCGGCGACCTCTTCACCAGCTTCATGGATACCGAGCGCATCGCCGAGCGGGGCACGGAGCCGATCGCGGCGCAGCTCGCCCGCGTCGATGCGATCGACAGCATCCGCGACCTGCTCGCCACCGTCGGCGATCTCGAACGCGACGGTGTGTCGGGGCTGTTCGGGCTCTTCGTCGAGCCGGATCCCGGCAATCCCGGCCGGTACGTGCCGTTCCTCGTGCAGGGCGCGCTGTCGCTCCCCGATGAGAGCTACTACCGGCTGCCCGCGTTCGAGCAGCTGCGTGGCGCGTTCCGTCAGCACGTCGAGACCATCCTCGCGCTCGCGGGGCGCGCGGACGCCGCGACCGCCGCGGACCTCGTCTTCACGCTCGAGACCGAGGTGGCCACCCACCACTGGGACAACGTGCGCAGCCGCGACGCGGTGGCCACCTACAACCTGATGGACTGGGACGGCCTGCTCGCGCTCGCGGGGATCGATCTGAACCCGTGGCGGGATGCCGTCGCCCCGGGCCGCCCCGACGCGTTCGCCGAGGTCGTCGTGTACCAGCCGAGCTTCGTCGAGGGCCTCGGCGCCCTGCTGACCGAGGAGCGCCTGGCCGAGTGGAAGGCGTGGCTGGCATTCAAGGTCGTGCACAGCGCGGCGGCGTTCCTGCCCGACGAGTTCGTGGCGGAGAACTTCGCCTTCTTCGGCACGCACCTGACCGGCGTCCCCGTCAACCGCGAACGCTGGAAGCGGGGCGTGAGCCTGACGGAGGCGGCGCTCGGTGAGGCGATCGGCAAGGTCTACGTCGACCGGCACTTCCCGCCGTCGGCGAAGGTCGCGATGGACGAACTCGTCGCGAACATCATCGAGGCCTACCGTCAGAGCATCTCGCGTCTGGAATGGATGAGCCCCGAGACCCGCGAGCGGGCGCTCGACAAGCTCGCCGCGTTCACGCCCAAGATCGGCTATCCGGACAAGTGGCGCGAGTACACGGGGCTGGTCATAGACCCTGCCGATCTGCTCGGCAACGTGCGGCGGGCGCAGGCGCTCGAGCACGACCGCCAGCTCGGCAAGATCGGCGGCCCCATCGACCGCGACGAGTGGCACATGACCCCGCAGACGGTGAACGCGTACTACAACCCGCTGATGAACGAGATCGTGTTCCCCGCGGCGATCCTGCAGTATCCCTTCTTCGATGCCGATCGCGACCCGGCAGCGAATTACGGCGGGATCGGGGCGGTGATCGGTCACGAGATCGGTCATGGCTTCGACGATCAGGGCAGCCGCTTCGACGGCGACGGGCGGCTGCACGACTGGTGGACCGAGGCCGACCGTGCTGCGTTCGACGAGCGGACCCGGAACCTCGTCGCCCAGTACGATGCGCTCTCACCACGTGGCCTGCCCGACCACCATGTCAACGGATCCCTCACGATCGGCGAGAACATCGGCGACCTCGGCGGTCTCGGCATCGCCCTGCGCGCGTACGTGCTCTCGCTCGACGGCGGTGAAGCGCCCGTGGTGGACGGGCTCACCGGCATCCAGCGTCTGCTGCTGTCGTGGGCGCAGGTCTGGCAGCAGAAGGGCCGCGATGCCGAGACGATCCGCCTGCTGACCATCGACCCGCACTCGCCGAACGAGTTCCGCTGCAACCAGATCGTGCGCAACATCGACGCGTTCTACGACGCGTTCGAGGTGACCCCCGACGACGAGCTCTGGCTGGCCGTCGAGGAACGCGTCACCATCTGGTAGCCCGCCTTCCTCACCGCACCGCCGGACTGGGGCGGCGGTGCGGAGGGCACTGACAACCGAACAGCGAGCACTTCACACGCACATCCGCAACCCCGTGAGGGAAGGACCCGCTTGTGGGCACGCCTTCTGAGCCCATCCGTGACAGCACCGCGCGAACCTCGCGACGGGGCAATCGTCCCCTGCCACGTCGCGCCGCCGCCGCCCGACGCTCGTTCGATTCCACGCTGAAGACGCTCGACGCCCTCGCCGTGGCCGGTGCGCGCGTATCGGTTCACGTGGCCGACCTCGACCGCGGCACCGTGGTGCTGCACGGCGACGACTTCGTGACCCAGCCCGTCGGTGGGCTCGGGATCGTGCCGCTGCTCGTCGAGGTCGCCGCCCGCTTCGACGAAGGCAGTCTCGACCCCCTCGAGATCGTCGAGCGCGCGTCCGTGGACCCGGTCGCGCAGGCGGGGCTGTGGCGCCATCTGAAAGCCCCCGCACTGCCGCTCGGCGACCTCGCCGTGCTGGCCGCCGCCGGCGGCGACGCTCTCGCGGCCAACATCCTCCTCGATCGGGTCGGCATCGACGCCGTGCGGGCGCGCATCCATTCGCTGGGCCTGCGCCGGGTCGCCGTGCTCGACCGGTTCCGCGATCGCCGCGGTCCGGATGACGCTCCGCACTTCGCGCTCGGCACGGCCCGGGACTTCGCCGAGCTCTTCGCGGCGCTGGTGAACGCCAAGCTGGTGAACCCCGCGGTCAGCGCCCAGGTGGCCGAATGGCTCACCCTCAACCAGGACCTCAGCCTGATCGGGGCTGCGACGGGCCTGGATCCGTTTGCGCACGACGACGATCGCCACGGCCTGCTGTTCGTGAGCAAGACGGGTCGCGAAACGGGTGTGCAGGCCGAGGCGGGCGTTCTCGCCGGGCCCCGGGCGGGGATCGCCTACGCGCTGGTGGTCTGCTTCGACGATCTGTCGATCATGCACCGCCTGCGTGCGCACGACGCGTTCCGCACGCTCGGGCTCGACCTGATGGAGTACGTGTTCTGAGGGCGTTTCGTCTCGCTTCGCTCGCTCAACCTGGATCCACCGATAGGTGTGCGAAGGGTTGCGGCGCGTTAAAGAGAGAATGCCTTTCCGATCAGGGAAAATAGTG
>NZ_JANGEX010000018.1:0-49359 GCF_033792225.1 Microbacterium sp. LRZ72 | reverse complement strand
CCATAACGATCCCTGTCCTACCCCGTAATCACGCCGCTAGATCGAGATCCCATCCACACTTTTTGGCCTATAGCCCGGCGGGTTGCCGCTCCGTGGCGCCACCGCGAAGATGGGAGCATGACCGGGATGGAGCATGGGACGCCTGGCCGTCCGCGCCCGACCGGCGAGGGGCGCGACGAGACCGAGACCGAGCGCTACGACCGCAACTGGATCGAGGTGCTCCAAGAGCTCCGCGTGCTGCAGACCGGCACGCAGATCCTCACCGGCTTTCTGCTCGCCCTCGCGTTCCAGCCGGCCTTCAGCGACCTGACCTCCGGCCAGCGCAACTTCTACCTGTTCCTGGTCGTCACCGCGGCCGTCAGTGCGATCATCGCCCTGGCGCCGGTCGCGCTGCACCGGACGCTCTTCCGGCGTCGCGCGAAGCGCCATACGGTGGCGTACGGCCATATCTCGCTGATCACCGCACTGGTCACCGTGTCGGTGCTCGTCGTCGGCGTGGTGGCCTTCATCTTCGACTTCGTGCTGGACTCCCGCGCCGCGGCGCTCGTCGCGGTGTGCCTTGCCTCGGGCATCGTCGTCCTCTGGGTCGCAGTGCCCGTCGGCTGGCGATTCCGCGAGCGGGCGGAGAGAGGGCGGCGATCATGACGGATTCGGTCGGCATCGCCGTCGCGCAGTTCGCGCCCACGGCGGACAAGGCCGTCAATCTCTCGCGAATCGGCGAGCTGACCCGAACCGCCGTGCAGCGGGGCGCGCAGGTCGTCGTCTTCCCCGAGTACGCCAGCTATTTCGTCGACCCGTTCGATGCGAGCCTGCGTGAGAACGCCGAGCCGGTCGGCGGGGCGTTCACGGAAGCGCTCATGGACCTCGCGGCCGAGGTGGGCGTGATGATCGTGGCCGGTCTGGTCGAGACGGCCGACGACGATCGGGTGCGCAACACCCTGGTTGCCGTGGATGCCGGCGGCGTGCAGGCGGTCTATCGCAAGCTGCACCTCTACGACGCGTTCGGGCAGCGAGAGTCCGACTGGATCGCGCCCGGCGAGATCGCACCGCCGCAGACCTTCGAGCGCGGCGGGCTGCGTTTCGGGCTGCAGACGTGCTACGACCTTCGATTCCCCGAGGTCACGCGACTGCTGGCGGATGCCGGAGCCGACGTCGTGCTCGTTCCCGCCGAGTGGGTGCGTGGGCCGCTCAAGGAGCACCACTGGCGCACGCTGCTGCACGCCCGCGCGATCGAGAACACCGTGTACGTGGCGGCGGCGGATCATCCACCGCCTCTGGGCGTGGGGCACAGCACGGTCGTCGATCCGCAGGGCGTCGCCGTGGCGGCGGTGGGCACCGGCACCGACGTCGCGGTGGCGTTCGCGGACGTGGATGCCGTCGCCCGCGTGCGTCGGATCAATCCCGCGCTCGCGCTGCGACGCTTCGGCGTCGAGCCGCGCTAGGAAAGCGGCCGAGGGTGCGCACTCAGCGGGGGAGCGCCGCCAGCCGGCGCGCGGCCTCACGCAGGGTGTCCTCGCGCTTGCACGCGGCGAAGCGCACGAGGCTCGCGTACTCGGCGCGATGCTCGGGACGGACGAACGCCGTGACCGGGATGGCGACCACGCCGGCGAGGTCGGGGAGGCGACGGCAGAACTGCTCGGCGTCGGCAACACCGAGCGGGGCGGCATCCGCGATCGTGAAATAGGAGGCCGCGGGCGTGGTCGTCGTCAGTCCCGCCTCGACCAGGGCGGCACCGAGCAGATCGCGCTTGCGTCGCAGGTCGTCGGCGATCCCGTCGAAGTAGGCGTCTGCGAGTCCGAGCCCCCGGGCGATGGCGGGCTGGAAAGGCGCCCCACCCGAGTAGGTGAGGTACTGCTTGACGGTCGTGACCGCCGTGACCAGTTGCGGAGGACCGCAGACCCAACCGATCTTCCAGCCGGTGACGGCGAACGTCTTGCCGGCCGACGAGATCGTCAGGGTGCGATCGGATGCCGCCTGGAACGTCGCCATCGGCCGATGCCGGCCCTCGAGCACGAGGTGCTCGTACACCTCGTCGGTGACGATGACGGCGTCGTGCCGTTCGGCGAGGCGGGCGATCTGCTCCCGGATCTCGTCGGGCAGCACGGTGCCCGTGGGATTGTGCGGATCGTTGACGATGATCACGCGGGTGCGGTCGGTGACGGCGTCCTCGAGTCGATCGCGGTCGGGGAGGAAGTGCGGCCAGCGCAGCGGCACGGTCACCAGTCGCGCGCCCGCCAGGGCCACGAGGGCGGCGTAGGCGTCGTAGTATGGCTCGAACACGACGACCTCGTCGTCGGGCCCCTCGATGAGGGCGAGCAGCGCCGCGGCGAGGGCTTCGGTCGCCCCCGCGGTCACATTCACCTCGGTCTCGGGGTCCACGTCCAGTCCGTAGAACCGGCGCTGGTGCCCGGCGATGGCCTCTCGGAGCGCAAGAGTGCCGCGGCCGGGCGGATACTGGTTGGTCCCGGCGGCGATGGCCTCGCGTGCGGCTTCGAGCACCTCGGCCGGCCCCTGCTCGTCGGGGAAGCCCTGGCCCAGATCGATCGCCCCCGTGGCGGCGGCCAGCGCGCTCATCTCACCGAAGATCGTGGGGGCGACATCACCGGACGGGGAGAGCAACCCGGCGCCGCTCGCGGCACGTCTCCAGGCTCCCGATACGTCGCGCACTCGCGTCGTCCTCCCCGTCGAACCCCGCGGAACGACCGCGCTCCAGGCTAGGCCACCGGACTCGCATAGCCGAAATGCGGGCGCGTCATAGGAATCCCACAGGGTGCGGGGGGAGGGTGGACCCAGTCTTAATCGAAGGAGCATCAGATGAGCGACACGCAGCATCCCGACGCCAACGACCCGCGCGGCGAGTCCGACCAGACTCCGGTGTACCCGCCCCGCCCGCCGCTGCCGCCCACTGCGGCCTCAACGGCGCACGAGACGGCGCCCACCGGCTCCTCCCCGACCCCGCAGATGCCGTCGCAGCAGGTGCCCCCGCAGCAGGTGCCCCAGGCGCAGGCGACGCAGCCCACCCAGCCGTACACGTCGGCGACGTTCGCCTCCGCATCCGGCACAACCCGTACCGCGAACACCGCGAAGGTGGGCGGGGCGAAGGTCGCCGGATTGATCGTCGCCGCGGCGCTCGTGGGCGGCGCATCCGGTGTCGGCGGCGCTTACCTCGGCTCGCAGCTCTGGGCACCCTCGACCACGGTCGTCGCCGGTGAAGCCGGGGGAGCGGTGACGGTGAACAACACGGATGACGTCACCGCGACGACGGGCATCGCCGCCAAGGTCGTGCCGAGCGTCGTCACGATCGAGGCGTCGGACGCGAACGCGGGGGCCGGCGGCAGCGGTTCCGGTGTCGTGCTCTCGGAGGACGGCTACGTGGTCACCAACACCCACGTCGTCACGCTCGGCGGCGCATCGGGGTCCGCGGAGGTCCGGGCGACCGCATCCGACGGGCGCATCTACGGTGCCGAGATCATCGGGACGGATCCGGTCTACGACCTCGCCGTGATCAAGCTCGAGGATGCATCGGGCTTGACCCCGATCGACTTCGCCGACTCGTCGCAGCTCAACGTGGGTGACCAGTCGGTGGCCGTGGGCGCACCCCTCGGGCTGTCGAACACCGTCACGACGGGCATCGTCAGCGCGCTGAACCGGAGCATCGAGATCTCCTCGGCGGCCGCTCCGGACTCGGGCGAGGAACAGGGCGAGGAGGACGGCAACTCACAGGGCCCGTTCCAATTCGACATCCCGGGCCAGGAGAGCGCTCCGCAGAGCGCCGAGTCGATCAAGATCTCCGCGATTCAGACGGATGCCGCCGTCAACCCCGGCAACTCCGGCGGGGCTCTCGTGGACGGCGACGGCAATCTGATCGGCATCAACGTCGCGATCGCCTCCGCCGGTTCGTCGGACGGATCGGGCTCCATCGGCGTCGGGTTCGCGATCCCCTCGAACATCGTCGAGCGGGTGACCGCCGAGATCATCGAGACCGGTGTGGCCACGCACGGTCTGCTTGGCGCGACCGTCGTGCCCGCCAGCATGATCGAGGACGCCTCGATCGCCGGTGCGTACATCGACTCGGTGACCCCCGGGGGCGGTGCCGAGAGCGCGGGTCTGCGCGAGGGCGACGTCGTCACGGCGTTCGACGGCCTGCCGGTCACCGACGCGGTCGACCTGACCGCGCTCGTGCGAGCCGCTGCCGGCGGCTCGGACGTCACGGTCACGTTCGTCCGGGACGGAGAGACGCAGCAGGTCGAGGCGACCCTCGGGTCGCTCGGCGAGTAGAACTTGGGGCCAGGCGCCCGCGGCAGCAGCCGCGGGCGCCTTTTCCCTGCCCGCGGCGGCATCCGTTCGTGCGCGCAGCGAGGTAGGCTCGGGCCGCGTGGGGGAGAACATGGCAGCCTTCTCGTTCGCCGCCGGCAACGCGGCCAAGCTGGCGCGTATCCCCATCTACCTCCTGGGCAGGCTGGCGACGGCGCTGATTCCGCGTCGCCGCGATGCATGGGTCGTCGGGTGCGCGGTCGGCGTCGCCGACGGCGCGCTGGCGCTGTGGCGGCAGGTCGAGCGCGACGGGCACCCGGCTCTCTGGCTGACGACCACCCCGGCGCAGGACGAACAGGCACGGGCGGCGGGGATTCCCGCGGTGCGAGCCTATTCGCCGCGAGGCTTCTGGGTCACCGCCCGGGCGCGCGTCATCGTCGTCACGCACGGTTTCGGCGACGTCAACCGCTATGCCGTCCACGGCGGCTTCATCGTCCAGCTCTGGCACGGGATCCCGCTCAAGCGCATCGGGCTGGACTCGCCCGCGACCGTGCGCAGCAGCATCCTGCCCCGTTCCCGCGCGATGCGGGCGATGCTGCGCGCGCTCTATCGGGGCACCACGCGGCGCATCTGCCTCATCCCCGCCGCATCGCACCTGGTGCGGGGACGCCTCGAGTCGGCGTTCGGCCTGGACGACGAGCGGGTGCCGGTCGTCGGCGAGCCGCGCACCGACGTGCTGAGCGAAGGGGCGCCCTCGGAGCGTCGCGAGCGAGCCCGTGCGCTCGTGACGGAGGCGGTGGGGGCATTGCCCACACCTCGCTCCCGGATCGTGCTGTACGCGCCCACCTGGCGCGACGGAACGCCTGATCCGGCGGTGCCGACCCCCGGGCAGTGGGAGGGCCTCGTCGCCGCCCTCGAACGCGCGGATGCGGTGCTGCTGGTGCGGTCCCATCCCCTCGGCGGCGGCGACTACACGCCGCCCCGGGCGACGGATCGCGTGCGCGCGCTCGGCAGCGATCTTCTTGCCGACCCGACCCCCGTCCTCGCCGGTGTCGACGTGCTGGTGACCGACTACTCGTCGCTCGTCTTCGACGCCGCCCTCGTGCCCCTTCCGGTCGTGCACGTGGCACCGGATGCCGCGGACTACGCCGTGCAGCGCGGCTTCTACGGGCGATACGAAGACATCGCCGGGACGGATTCGCCCGCGGACTGGGACGAGGCGGTGCCGGTGATCGAGGAGCTGCTCCAGGACAGGACCGCGGACGCCGTCGCACGGCATCGTTCGCGAGAGCTGAGCGAACGCGTGCATGCGTTCCGGGACGGCGGCAACGCCCGTCGCGTCTACCGTGCCATCCTGAGCAGGACGGGGATTTCCCCGCGTGCACCGGCGACGAGAGGGCAGGAATGACCACGGCGCGATGGCAGACCGATGGCGCGGCGGCTCTCGAGATCGCGGGTGAGGGCGAACGCCCCGAGAGCGTCGAACTGGTGGGGCGGCGCGCGCGGGTCAGTGCACGTCTGACGGGCGGGGGAAAGACCTGGCGAGCCCGGATTCCGCTCGAGACGAGTCGCTGGGGCGGTCCCGTCCTGCCGCTGCCGTCGGGACCGTACCGCCTCACCGTCCGCTGGCCCGGTGCCGATGCGCAGCCGCTGCAGGCGCCGCCGCTGCCGTTGACCGTGCTCGAAAGGATGCGTGCCGCCTGGGATGGTGCGGGCGTCGTGCAGATCGGACCGCCCGTCGACCCCGCCTACGACTCCGGGGAGGGTCAGGACGCCCTGGAGCGGCGATATGCCGGTGCCCGCGACCCGCTCGAGAACGCGGTCTTCTTCGAGAGCTTCTACGGGAGGAATATCTCGTGCAACCCCCGGGCCATCGACGCCGAACTGGCGAGGGTCGCGCCCGGCGTCACCCGGTACTGGAGCGTCGTGGACCTCTCGGTACCGGTGCCCGAGGGCGCGGTCCCGGTGATCGAAGGCAGCCCCGAGTGGTGGCGTGCGAGGGGCGCTGCGCGCCTGCTCGTCGTCAACGACTGGCTGCGGCGGCGGTTCGTGCGTCGCCCCGGGCAGCGGGTGCTGCAGACGTGGCACGGCACCCCCCTGAAGCGATTGGCGCTGCACCGTCCGGGTTTCGCCCCCCGGCGCGCAGTCGCGGTCGTGCGCGAGGCGCGGCGGTGGGACGCGTTGCTTGCGCAGAATCCCTACAGCGCACGCGTTCTGAAGCGCGCCTACGCGTTCCTGGGCCGGCCCGTGTGGGTGGAGGGCTATCCCCGCAACGACGTGCTCGTGCGCGGGGACGGAGGCCGCACGCGCCGGCAGCTCGGCATCGGCGCCGACGAGCGGGTGCTGCTGTACGCCCCGACCTGGCGGGACGATCGTGAGCAGATCGTCGACTTCGTCGACCCTGCCGTCCTCGCGCGTGAGGCCGATGCCGTCGTCCTCGTGCGCGGTCACTCGAGGACCCTGCAGCCGGGCGAGGACGCGGTGGGCCCGCGGGTGATCGACGTGACGGCATTCCCCGACATCGCGCTTCTCTTGACGGCGGCGGACGCGCTCATCACGGATTACTCGTCGGTGATGTTCGATTTCTCTGTGACGGGCAAGCCCATGTACTTCCTCGTCCCCGACCTGGATCACTATCGGGGGCAGCTGCGCGGGTTCTACTTCGATCTCGGCGAGCGCGCCCCAGGTCCGATCGTGCACTCGCAGAGCGAGCTCGTCCGGGCACTCGGCGACGAGGGACTCGCAGACCTCTTCGCGCCGCGCTACGAGGCGTGGCGCCGTGCGTTCAACGCGCGAGAGGACGGCCACGCCGCCGAGCGCGTCGTTGCGCGGCTGCTCGATCAGGGATTCGTCGCGCGCTCCGCCTGAGGCGCGCGTCGGTTCACGGCAGCGGTGTGTTGCGATCGCCCAGCCGAGACGTGTCGACGGTGCCGCGGGCACCACGCACGATGCCCGCGATGAAGCCCAGCCCCCACGCCACGTGCATCGTGGGCAGCACGATGAGCGTCCACAGCTTGTCGCGGGCCCCCGAACCGCCCGCCGGGCCGGCGGCGACGACGATGATGAGCAGCAGGTAGAGCGCCACCGGCACGTACGCGACGGAGGCGATGAGGGCGGGGATGCCGGCGAGCACAGCGGTCGCCTGCAGCACGCCGACAGCCAGCGCGAGCAGCACGAGGAGCACGAGGGCGGGCGGGGCGAAGAACCGCAGCGAGTTGCGGCGCCCGAAGCGCCGCACCAGCTCTCCGCGCCACGAGCCCGTGGCCACGAACTGACGGGCGAGGCGTGACCAGCTCTCGCGCGGCCAGTACGTGACGGCGAGAGCGGGATCGAACCACACCCGGTAGCCCGCCGTGCGGATGCGCAGATTCAGCTCCCAATCCTCGCCGCGCCGGATGCTCTCATCGAACAGGCCGACCTCGTCGAGCACCGCCCGTCGCATCACGCCCAGGTAGGCGGATTCCGCCTCGCCCTCCGGCGCGCCGACGTGGTAGGCGCCCCCGCCGAGGCCGATGCGCGAGTTGTAGGCCCGCGCGACGGCGCGCTGGAACGGGGAGCGCCCGTCGGCGCGCATGACACCGCCGACGTTGGCCGCTCGCGTGCGCTCGAGTGCGGCGAGCGCGTGGCGGGTGTATTCGGGGTCGAGCTCGGAATGCGCATCGACGCGGACGATCGTCGGGTATGCGCTCGCGCGGATGGCCGCATTCAGGCCCTTCGGGATATCGGCGTCGGGGTTCTCTACCAGCGTGATGCGCTGGTCGCTGTCTGCGAGGGCGGCCGCGAGAGCCGTCGTGCCGTCGTTCGACGGGCCCAGTGCCAGGATCAGCTGCATCGGCTGGTCGATGCGCTGCGCCAGCACCGTGCGCACGGCCCGCTCGAGATAGTCCCGCTCGTTCAGCACGGGCATCACGTACGAAACGCCGGACCGGGGAGGCACCGCGGGGGCGTCCCGTCGTGGTGGCTCCGCGCCTCCGGCACCGTCGACCTGCATCCGACGATCATGCCACGCCCGGCCGCCCCTGCCCCTTGGGTAGGGTGGGCGCGTGGGACTGGTCTCTGACGCACGCAAGGCCGGGGCGCTGCTTCGCAAGGCGGCCGCCTCCCGTTCGGCCGTTCGCAGTGTGCGACGCACGCTGGCCCAGCGTCCGCCGCATCCCGCGCACCACTACCGCATCGCGGTCTACTTCGCCGATGGCGCGGTCAACATGTACCAGATCAGGCAGTGGTACAAGCCGCTCGCCGATCTCGCGCGCCGGTGGCCGGTCGTCGTGCTCTCGCGATCCGCCACCGGCGCGCAGGCGATGCTCGCCGAAGACGCGCCGCCGATCGCGTTCGTGCCGACCGTGCGCGATCTCGAGCACTTCGTCTCCGAGCAGGACATCCGCGTCGTGTTCTACGTCAACCAGAACACGCGCAACTTTCAGATGTTCCGCTACGGCCGGCGCTGGCACGTCTTCATCAACCACGGCGAGTCCGACAAGATGTACATGACGACGAACCAGTTCAAGGCGTACGACTACGCCTTGATCGCGGGGCGCGCGGCTCGAGAGCGGCTTGCTCGTGTGCTGTGGGACTACGACCTCGATGCGCGGACCATGCAGATCGGGCGACCTCAAGCCGACCACTACGGCGGCGCCCTGCCGTACGACCGAGACGACCGCACCGTGGTGCTGTATGCGCCGACCTGGGAGGGTGACCGCCCCTCGGCGCACTACGGTTCGATCCGCACACACGGCGAAGCGATGGTCGCCGCTCTGCTCGCGACGGGTCGCCATCGTGTCATCTACCGCCCGCACCCCCGCAGCGGCGTCGTGGATGCGGCCTACGGCGCTGCGAACCGGCGGATCATCCAGGCGCTCGCGGCGGCGAACGCGGAGGATCCGCGTGCGCAGCACGTCTACGACGATGGCGCCGACCTGGGGTGGCAGCTCGTCGCGGCGGATGTCGCGGTGGTCGACATCTCGGCGATGGTCTACGACCGTCTGGCGGCGGGCAAGCCGCTGCTGGTGACCCGGCCGGTCGACGAACGCGCGAGCGTCGACACGCACGGCTACCTCTCGGACTGCGAATGGCTCGACGCGGACGATGCGGGCCGGATCGCCCGCGAGGTCGACCGGGTGCGGGCCGACCCTGCGGCGACGACGCGCCTGGCCGCGTGGGTGTCCCACTACTTCGGCGACACGAGCCCGGGTGCGCCCACCGCCGCGTTCCAGGACGCCGTCGAGGAGCTGATGGACGCGTGGGATCAGTGGCACGAGCGTGCCGAGGCCCGCGGCGAGCCGGAGCCGCCCGAGGACGAGGCGGACCTCGACGAGACGACGGGGATCTAGGGCCGCTGACGTCGCCGTGCGGCGTCCAGTCCCCGGCCGGCCGCGGAGAGGGCGCCCGTCACGGCCGAACCGAGGTGCCGCGCTCCGCGTGCGGTGGGGGCGCCGAGACGGGCGTCGGCGGCGGGCTCCAATTCCCCGGGCATGGATGCGGGGGGAAGCCCGAATGCGCGGCGCGAGCCGACGAGCACGCGCCGCCCGAGAATGTTGTTGCCGACGCCGCCGATGGCCGCACCGACGCCGAAGGGCAGCGCCTTTCCCAGCCATGAGGCACCGCCGCGGGCCGCGAACTGGCGGATGAAGCTCGACTTGAGCCGGTCGACGAGGGGACCCAGGGCCGCCCTCGGCAACGTCTTGGTGACCATCTCGCCCCAGTAGGCCGAGCGGGTCCCGCCGCGCCCTGACGCCTGCCGCGCGAGCTGGGAGACGAGATCGATGCCTTCGCGTCCCAGCATGAGGGTGAGCACGAGAGCCCGCGCACGGTCGGGATCCTCGACCGCGATCCCGTGCACCTCGGCCACGGACTGCGCGAACAGCGTCGTCGATTCGAGAAAGCCGACCGTCTCGACGCCGGAGAGAGCCAGCGTGACGCCGGTGCCGATGCCCGGCACGACGGCCGTCGCTCCGACCGCCGCCCCGCCGGTGGTGACGGCCGCGAGGTAGCGCCGCTCCAGCACCCGCACGATGTCCGCGGGCGTCGCGCGCGGGTTGCGGACGCGGATGCTGCGGATGTGTGCGACGACGAGGGGCCGCTGGATCGTGAGAACGCGATCCAGCGTCCGGATCACACGCGGGTGCTCCTCGGATCCCGCGGGCGGCAGCCCCCGCTCCCAGGGCGCGTCGCCCGGGAGGGAGTGGATCGTGTGCACCTTTTCGGCCATCGCGCCCGATTCTAGAGATCGGTGCTGGGAAGCCTCTCGACGAGGCGCTACACGAAGAGGTTGGCTCGCTCGAGGTCCTCGGCGAAGTCGATCTCGACCGCGTAGAGGTCGGAGATGTCGAGCGGCTCGATGCGCACGCCGTTCTCGGCGATCGCCAGCTCGAGACCGCGCTCGAAGTAGTCCTGATCGTCGACGCGCCCGAGCTGGTGGATCAGCGCCCGCTTGTCGGCGGCCGAGATGTAGTTGATGCCGACCGCCTCGCCGACGCCTCCGGCGACGGTCTTGGAGAGCTGGTCGATCCGGCCCTGCTCATCGACCGTGTACTTGACCTCTTCGTCGCTGACCTTCGCGGTGTTGACCGTGACGAAGGACTGCCCGCGTTCGACCAGCGCGATCGCGCGGCCGAGCACGCGGGGGTCGAACACGACGTCGCCGTTCATCCACAGCACCCCGGCGCGGCCGGTGGAGGTGAGCGCACGCAGCAGCGACTTCGACGTGTTGGTCTGGTCGTAGCGGTCGTTGTAGACGTAGTCGACGTCGGGGAACGCCTCCACGATCGTCTCAGCGCGGTAGCCGACGACGGTCGTGATGCGCGCCTCGGAGCCGAAAGCGGCGCGGATGTTCTGATGCTGCTGCTGCATGATCGAGCGGCCGTCGCCGAGCGTCGTGAGGGGCTTGGGAAGGCTGCGCCCGAGCCGCGAGCCCATGCCCGCGGCGAGGATCACGATCTGGAAAGTCATGGATCTCCTGGGAGTGTGCGGTGTGCGACGCTGTTCGTCGCGGTGTTCACCGGCGATTCATGAACGCGTCACTCCGTCGTGTCTCTGCGATGGTAGCGAAATCAGCTGGGAACGGGCACAATTCGCCCCTGTCGTTGTCGATTCGTGATGCCGGGTTGTGGCTCGCCGACAGCATCCGGCGGCCCGGCCTGCCGGGCGATGGTTGGTACGTTGGAGGGGTGACCGCATCCACGCCACCTTCGCGGCAGCCATCCGACGATGACTCCGCGCATGAGCGCGCGGGGGATCAGGGCGACGAGGTCGCCGAACAGGGCGCACCCGCGGCGCGCAAGCCTCGTGCACCGCGCGCCAAGCCGGCGCCGGGAGCGCCGTCGCCCGTTCGTGCGACGAAGACATCGGCGGCGCGGGCGGCCAAGTCGACGGGCGCGAAGCCGGCCGGGACCGGGGCGTCGGGCACGAGATCGCCGGCGCCGAATCCTGCGGGGTCGAAGCCGGCGGAGTCGAAGTCCACCGGATCGAAGTCGGCGAGGTCCACGTCTTCCTCGTCGAAGTCCAGCTCATCGAAGTCCACTTCGTCGGCAGCAAGGCCGTCGAAGCCCACGGCGTCGAAATCCGCCGGGCCGAAATCCCGCCCTTCGAAGCCCACCGGATCGAAGTCCAGCACACCCAAGTCCACATCGGCGACGGCGCCCTCTGATGCCGCCGAGGCGCCCCTCGTCCTCGGAACCGTCTTCGTGTCGCCCCCGCTGCCGCCCATGTCTGCGGCAGAGGCGCTGGCGGCGAGTGCCCGGGCCGACGCGGTGCCGCCGACGATCCCCATCCGACTGCGGCCGGTCGAGCCCGAGTCGGACGGGGAGCACGCGCCGGAGGGCGAGAGCGTGACCGAGCGCGCGACCGAGGCGGAAGCCGAGGGCGAACCCGACTCTCCGAGCGAAGCCGAAGCCGAAGCCGAAGCCGAAGCCGAGACCGAGTTGGGGACCGGGGTCGAATTCGAGCCCAGGCTCGAGCCCGCCCCGGTCATCGAGCCCGAGACCGCTCCGGAGCACGAGCCTGAACCGGAGGCCGAGCCCGAACCGGACCCCGAGCCCGAAAGCGAGGCCGGCCCGGCTCCCGAGCCGGAGCTGGATGACGCGTCTCAGCCCGACGTCGTCGCGCACTCCGAAGCGGGCAGCGACAACCAGTTCGATCCCGCTGCCCCGGCACTGGCGTTGACGGCCGTGACGAAGCTCTTCCGCGGGGAGATCGCCGTCGACGCCGTCGACCTCGAGGTTCCCGCGGGCACGTTCTTCGGTCTTGTCGGGCCGAACGGGGCGGGCAAGACGACGACGCTGTCGATGATGTCGGGGCTTCTGCGCGCCGATGAAGGACGCATCGCCGTCGGCGGCATCGACATCTCTGCGGAGCCGACAGCGGCCAAGAAGATGCTCGGGGTGCTGCCGGACCGCCTGCGCACCTTCGACAGGCTGACGGGCCGCCAGCTCCTCTACTACTACGGCGTGCTGCGGGGACTGCCCTCCGCCGTCGTGCACCGCCGCATCGACGACCTCGCCCGAGCCTTCGACCTGACGAGCTCGCTCGCTCGCGTCGTGTCGGACTACTCCGCCGGCATGACGAAGAAGATCATGCTGGCGGGCGCCATGATCCACTCTCCACGCGTGCTGGTGCTCGACGAGCCGTTCGAGGCACTCGATCCGGCCTCGGCCGATGTCATCCTCGGCATCCTGCAGACCTACGTGGAGCACGGCGGCACCGTGGTGATGTCCAGCCATGGCATGGCGCTCGTCGAACGGGTGTGCAGTCGCGTCGCGGTGCTCGTCGACGGACGCCTGCTCGCAGAGGGGCCCGTCGCAGAGGTCCGCGGCGAACTGACCTTGGAGCAGCGGTTCCTCGAGCTCTCCGGTGGACTCGACGATTCGGAGGAGCTCGAGTGGTTGCACAAGTTCTCCGACTGAGGCTCGCCCTGCTCGTCGGAGCGCTGCGGGGGCGCGCCCGCGACCGCGTGGCGGCGCTCGGCTCCGCAATCCTTCTGCTCGTGACCACGGGGATCGCGGCCTACGCGATCCCGCTGGCGGCGGAAGCCTCGCCCGCGGCCGCCGGAGATCTGGTGGTCATCGGCGGAGCCCTCGTGGTCATCGCCCTCTTCGTCGCCCCGCAGCTGTTCGCCGCGGACGATCCGCTGGACCCGCAGCGCTTCGCCGTGCTTGCGATGCCGCAGGGCCGTCTACTCACCCTTCTGGTCGCTGTCGGTGCGTTGAGTCCGCCACTGCTCGCCGTGATCCTGCTCACGGTGATCGCCGCCGTGAACATCGGCGCCGCCGCGGTTCCGCCGGCCGCGGTGGTAGCCGGCGCCATCGCCGCGATCGGCACCTGTGCGCTCGTGACTCGGCTGGGGCACGCTCTGGCCGCGCGCCGACCGCGGGTCGCACGTTCCAGGCCGATAGCCGGCATCCTGACCATGGGGGTGCTCGGAACGGCCGTCGTCGCGACCTATCTCGCGGCGACCGGGCCGTGGAGCGAGGCTGTCGACACGGTCGCGCAGGCCCTCGCGCTCACGCCGATGGGCGCCGCCTGGGCGTGGATGTTCGTCGCCGACGGCCTGCACGTGGCGATCGCCCTCGTGACGCTCGCCGTGCTGGGGCTGCTCTGGGCCGCGGCCGGACGTCGCCTGCTCACCCTCGCGGTGCCCGCCGGGGGACCGGACCGGGGGATGGGGTGGTTCTCGGTGATGCCGGGTTCCGCAGCGGGCGCCATCGCGGCACGCAGCATGGCGTACTGGCTGCACGACCGCCGTTACCTCGTCAACATGGCGATCGTGCCCGTCGCCGCGCTCCTGGTGATGATCCCGCCTCTGGTCGCGGGCGCTCCCTGGTCAGTGGTCGCGCTGATACCCGCGCCGCTGGTGGCACTGTTCCTCGGCTGGCTGCCGCATGACGACGTCGCTTATGACTCGACCGCCGTCTGGCTGCACGTCTCGTCCGGCGTCTCGGGGGCCGCCGACCGTGTCGGACGCCTGGCGCCGCTGCTGCTGTTCGGCACGCCGCTTCTCGTCGTCGTCGCGGCGGTCTCGGTGACGCTCGCGGGGCGGGAAGAGCTGATGTTCGCGATGCTCGGCGTCTGCGCCGCGCTGTTCCTCTCCGGGCTGGGGCTGTCGAGCATTGCGTCAGCCGTGGCCCCCTACCCGGTCACCCACCCGGGCGACAGCCCGTTCCGCCAGCCGCAGCGCACGGGGTCCTCCGGTATCGCCGCGCAGGCGATCGTGCTGCTCGGCGCGCTCCTGGCGGCGTCGCCGGCGCTGTGGTGGGGCTGGCTGACTCTCTCGGGAGACCCGTCGCGAGCCTGGGCGTCGCTGTGGGGCGGGCTCGGGGTCGGTGTCGGAGTGCTCGTGATCGGCGTGGCCGTGGGCGGGTGGCTGTTCTCCCGTCGGGGCGCGCGACTGCTCGAACTGGCGGATCTGTCGTGAGCCTCCTCGCAGGCCGTCGGTCCCAGTAGACTGACGAGCCATGAGCACTCCTCTTGACAGTCCCGAGCAGGGTGGGGTCGGCACCCTCGACCGCGAGCGTGAGGAACTTCACCGCGAAGAGGGCATCGAGCCCGGCGACCATGAGCGCTTCTCGCACTACGTCAAGAAGGACAAGATCCTCGAGTCCGCGATGACGGGCAAGCCTGTCCGGGCCCTGTGCGGCAAGAAGTGGACGCCGGGACGCGACCCCGAGAAGTTCCCCGTCTGCCCCGCGTGCAAAGAGATCTACGAGTCCCTCGTCAAGTGAGCCGGCCGCCGCGCCGCATCAGAGCGTGTCGGTGACGGTCGGGATCGCCGGTTCCGACCTGCTCAGTGCGAAGGCGTGCAGGGGCAGTTCGGCTCGCACCTCGCGGTGGTGATTGCGCGCCGCGGCGGTGCCCTCAGGTCCTTCGGCGGTGCTGTCGATCTCGCCCGCCTCGACGAGGGGCACCTGCAGGCCCCGTTCCACCGTCGAGGCCGGCTCCCCGGTCGCCTCGTCGCCGCGATAGAGCCTTTCCGCGATCGCACGACCGTGCTCGAGTGCGCGCACGGCTCGCTTTCGTCCACCCGCGGAGGTCTTCTCCGCCGAGGTCTTCGCGACCGGGACCCAGTCGCCGGCGGCGTCCTCGCGCGCGACGAGCTTGTAGACCATGCCGGCGGTGGGGTGTCCCGACCCGGTCACGACGGAGGTCCCCACACCATAGGAGTCGACCGGTGAAGCGGCGAGCGCCGCTAGCGCGTACTCGTCCAGGTCGCTGGTCACGGTGATCTTCGTCGCCGTCGCGCCGAGGGAGTCCAGCTGTGCGCGCACCTGCGCCGCGACCGTGGGCAGATCCCCGGAGTCGATGCGCACGCCCGCCAGTTGCGGGCCGGCGACGCGCACGGCGGTCTCGACCCCCCGAGGGATGTCGTAGGTGTCGATCAGGAGTGTGGTCTCGCGACCCATGGCGTCGATCTGAGCGCGGAACGCATCCTCTTCACGTTCGTGGAGTAGCGTCCAGGAATGCGCCGCGGTGCCCATCGTGGGGATTCCCCAGCGGCGGCCGGCCTCGAGATTGCTGGTCGCTGTGAACCCGGCGATGTAGGCCGCGCGGGCGGCAGCCACGGCCGAACCCTCACCGGCACGCCGAGAGCCCATCTCTGCGACGGGCCGTTCTCCGGCCGCCGTGCTCATGCGCGCGGCCGCTGTGGCCACGGCCGAATCGTGGTTCAGGACGCTGAGGGCGAGCGTCTCGAGGATGACGGCATCCGCGAACGTGCCCTCCACCGTCGCCACGGGGGATCCGGGAAAGTAGAGCTCGCCCTCGCGGTATCCCCGCATGAAGCCCCGGAACCGGTAGGAGGCGAGCCAGCGGACGGTCTCTGGCGACACGATCCGCTCGTCGCGGAGGTAGCGCAGCTCGTCGTCGTCGAAACGGAAATCGCGCAGCAGCGTCAGCAGTCGTCCCGTGCCGGCGAGCACCCCGTATCGCCGACCGCCGGGCAGCCGCCGGGCGAACAGCTCGAACACGCAACGGCGATGCGCCGTGCCGTCGCGCAGCGCCGCGTCGATCATGGTCAGCTCGTAGCGGTCGGTGTGCAACCCCATGCTGGGGCCGGCCGGGTCGGTCATGGCGGTCACTCTAGCGGCGGGCCCGCCGGTAGTGTGGTGCACCATGGATGACGCTCCGATCGGGATCTTCGACTCCGGGGTCGGCGGCCTTACCGTGGCGAGGGCGATCGGCGATCAGCTGCCCCGCGAATCGCTCGTCTACATCGGCGACACCCTGCACTCCCCGTACGGGCCGAAGCCGATCGCCGACGTGCGACGGTATTCGCTCGAGGTGCTCGACGCGCTCGTGGAGCAGGGCGTGAAGATGCTCGTCATCGCCTGCAACACCGCCTCCGCCGCGGTGCTGCGCGACGCACGCGAGCGTTACGACGTGCCCGTCGTCGAGGTGATCGGTCCCGCCGTGCGCACCGCGATCTCGACGACGCGCAACGGCCGCATCGGCGTCATCGGCACCGAGGGCACGATCGGATCGGGCGTGTACCAGGACATGCTCGGCGTCGACGAGCGGCTCGACGTGCTCGCGGCCGCATGCCCGCGTTTCGTGGAGTTCGTCGAGGCCGGGGTCACCGGCTCGTCAGAGCTGCTCGCGGTGGCGGAGGAATACCTGGCACCGCTTCGCCACGCCGACATCGACACGCTCGTGCTGGGCTGCACCCACTACCCATTCCTCAAGGGGGCGATCAGCTACGTGATGGGCCCGCACGTCTCGCTGGTCTCGAGCGACACCGAGACGGCCAAGGACGTCTATCGACAGCTGGTCACGCGCGGCCTGCTGACGTCGTCGGACCGGCCCGGCACCCAGGACTACGAGGCGACCGGAACGTCCGTGGCCGAGTTCATCGACCTGGCCAACCGCCTCACGGGGCGCGAGGTGCAGAGCGTGCGACTGGTGCAGACGGGCACGATCGACGTGCTGCCGGGCGAGGATCAGGATCACGAGCCCACCGAACGACAGACGAACCAGGAGATGTGAATGACAGAGACGATCCGCGCCGACGGGCGCACCGCCGACCAGCTGCGGACCGTGACGATCGAGCGAGGCTGGAACGCGCACGCGGAGGGGTCGGCGTTGATCAGCTTCGGCGGCACGAAGGTGCTCTGCACGGCCTCGTTCACCAACGGCGTGCCCCGTTGGCTCACGGGCAAGGGCAAGGGCTGGGTCACTGCCGAGTACGCGATGCTCCCGCGGGCGACCAACAGCCGCAACGACCGCGAGAGCATAAAGGGCAAGGTCGGGGGGCGCACCCACGAGATCTCCCGCCTGATCGGCCGGGCGCTGCGTGCGGTCGTCGACACGAAGGCGCTCGGTGAGAACACCATCGTGATCGACTGCGACGTGCTCCAGGCCGACGGCGGCACCCGCACGGCCGCGATCACGGGCGCGTACGTCGCCCTGGCGGACGCCATCGAGTGGGGGCGGGCCAAGAAGTTCATCGCTCAGCGCTCGCAGGTGCTGCACGACTCGGTCGCCGCGGTCTCGGTGGGCATCATCGACGGCACGCCGATGCTCGATCTGGCCTATGTCGAGGACGTCCGGGCCGAGACCGACATGAACGTCGTCGTGACGGGACGGGGCCTGTTCGTCGAGGTGCAGGGCACCGCCGAGGGCGCACCGTTCGACAAGCGCGAGCTGGACGCTCTGCTCGAGCTGGGTGTCGCCGGGTGCGACGACCTGCGCACCGAGCAGCTCGCCGCATTGCAGCCGGCCGTAGCGGGGGAGTGATGATGAGCGGACCGACGATGCTCCGCGTGGTCCTCGCGACCCACAATCCGCACAAGATCGCGGAGTTCGCCGCGATCGTCGCCGCGCACAGGCCCGACCTGCAGGTGAGCGGGTACGACGGGCCCGAGCCCGTGGAGGATGGGCTGACCTTCGTGCAGAACGCGCTCATCAAGGCACGGGCGGCCGCCGCGCACACGGGCCTGCCGGCGCTGGCCGACGATTCCGGCATCTGCGTCGACGTGCTCGGCGGTTCGCCGGGCGTCTTCTCGGCCTACTGGGCGGGGCACGCCAAGGATGCCGGGGCGAACACCGCGCTCCTGCTCGACCAGCTCTCCGACATCTCCGACCCGCACCGGGGCGCTCAGTTCGTCTCGACCATCGCCCTCGTCGTGCCGGGCCAGAACGGCGACGAGGGGGTGGAGCATGTGGTCGAGGGACGCTGGCCCGGTCGTCTCGCCCTGACGCCCAGCGGCGCGGGCGGCTTCGGGTACGACCCGCTGTTCGTCCCCGATGGCCAGGCGCCGGGCTCGGAGCGGACTGCGGCGGAGCTGAGCGCCGCGGAGAAGAACGCGCAGTCGCACCGTGCGCGCGCCTTCGAGCGGCTCGGTCCGATCCTCTCCGCGCTGTAGAACACGCGGGTCACCTCCCGAGGGACGAGGGGTGGGCCGGATCGAGCATGAGAATCGGACTCATTCCCGACTGCGCGCGACAGGCCGCCGCCGAGGGATCCGAGCCGTAGCCTGGGCGTATGCACGATCACGCGCCGGTCTCCGGCATCCGTGGGGCCTCGGCCCGGCGACTTCTGACGATCTCGCTCGTGATCACCGCGACCGTGATGATCGTGCAGATCGTCGGTTCGGTGCTGAGTGGCTCGCTGGCACTGCTCGCGGATGCCGCGCACATGTTCACCGACACCTCGGCGCTCGTGATCGCGCTGGTGGCGAGCATCGTCGCGGCCCGACCCGCCGACGACCGGCACACCTACGGCTATCGCCGAGCGGAGGTCTTCGGTGCACTCGCCAACGCCGGCATCCTGATCGCCCTCGCCGCGTGGGTGGGGGTGGAGGGCGTGGGCCGTCTGATCGCTCCGGAACCCGTCGACGTGGAGGGCGGGATCATGCTCGTCGTCGCGCTGATCGGGCTGCTCGCCAACGCGGTCGCGCTGTGGCTGCTCGGGCGCGCCCAGCGCACCAGCATCAACGTGCGCGGCGCCTACCTCGAGGTGCTCGGCGACCTGATCGGGTCGGTCGCCGTGATCGTCGCGGCGATCGTCATCGTCACGACGGGCTGGGCACCCGCCGACGCGTTGGCCTCGCTGCTGATCGCCGCAATGATCCTGCCGCGCGCGATCGGCCTGCTGCGCGAGGTCTTCTCGGTGCTCGCCGAGTCCGCGCCGGCGGGCACGCACGTCAGCGAGATCCGCAGCCACATGCTGCGCAACCCCGGCGTCACCGACGTGCACGACGTGCACGTCTGGCAGCTCACGCGAGGTGCGCCGGTGTTCACCGCCCACGTGGTGGTCGAGCCGGCGGTGCTGCAGCATGGCGGCTCGGCGGAGCTGCTCGAGAGTCTGCAGGCCTGCCTCGCCGAGCATTTCGACGTGGCGCACTCGACGTTCCAGCTCGAGCCCGCCGGCCATTCCGACCGCGACGCCGCCCACGCCTGATCCGAGCGTGGCGGGAGGTCAGTCTTCGCGGACCACGTCGTCGGGACGTTTGTCGGGCCGCAGCCCGCGCCAGCGCGGGTGCCGCAGGATGCCTCCGGGGGTGAACTCCGCGAACTCCACCTCGCCGACCAGCTGCGGACGCACCCACAGGGCATCGGCCGCGTCGGCCGGCGGCACGCCGACCAGGGGGTTCTCGTCGGTGCGCAGCGGCTCGAGGGCGTCGCGCAGCCGCGTGAGGGCGGCATCCGTGAAGCCCGTGCCCACGCGCCCCGCATACTTCAGGCCCTCGTCGTCCGGCACCGCGATCAGGAGCGACCCGATCGTTCCCGCGCGCCCGCCTCGTCCAGGTCGGATGCCGCCGATGACAACCTCCTGGGTGCGGGTCAGCTTGACCTTGAGCCAGGTGCCGGCCCGCTCGCCGCGGCGGTAGGGGGAGCGGGGGTCTTTCACGACGATGCCCTCGAGGTCGAACGCGCGCGCGGTCTCGAGCGCGGCATCCACGTCGTCGACGACCGGCGGCAGCGTGATCGCGCCCGACGTTCCTGCTGCGGCCCGATCGAGCAGAGCGCGCCGTCGAAACAGGGGGAGCCCGGCGACGTCCTCGCCGGCGTGCTCGAGGATGTCGAAGAGGTAGAACGTGACGGGGGTGCGCGGGGCCGCGCGGCGGATCTCCCGCTCGAGCGTGAGGTTCATGCGATTCTGCAGGCGCGCAAAGCTCGGTCGCCCGCGGTCGTCGAGGGCGACCAGCTCGCCGTCGACGACGACGGGTTCGCTCCCGAGCGCGGCGGCGGCGCCGGTGACCTCGGGGTAGCGCTCGGTGAAGTCGGTGCCGCGGCGACCGATCAGCCGCAGCGCGGAGCCGTCCCAGACGCCGAGCGCGCGGATGCCGTCCCATTTGAACTCGACCCAGGGGCCACGCTCACCGTGCGCCCAGCGCTCGGCCGACGCGCGCGCGATTCCCTCGCTCGCCGACTCCGACAGCATGGGTGCCAGGCGGTGCCGCGCCGGCGGCTCCTTCTGAGCAGTCGGGTGCGGGTGTGCCGACGCGGGGTCGGCGTCGCGGTCGTGCGCGGAGGAGGCCGCCGCCTGACGCCTCCCCGCGGCATCCGTCTTCATGCGGTGCAGCAGCCAGCTGGACTTCTCTCCCGAGCCGTCGGTGCGGATCAGCGCCAGACGCACGGTTCCGAGCGGTCCGCCCGCACGACCCTCGGCCGTGAAGATCACTTCGTCGTCGCGCCACTTCTCGAGGTCGTAGCGGCCCTCGTCCCAGATCGTCATCGTGCCGGCGCCGTACTGGCCGGCGGGGATGGTGCCCTCGAACGTGGCGTACTCCAGCGGATGATCCTCGGTCATGACCGCGAGGTTGTTGCGAGACGGCGTCTGCGGCACCCCGCGCGGCACCGCCCAGCTGACGAGCACGCCGTCGCGTTCGAGCCGCAGGTCCCAGTGCAGCCGCGACGCATGGTGCTCCTGGATGACGAAGCGGGGCCGGTCGTCGGGCGGGGCGGCCGCTCCGCGGGCGGTGCCGGGCACCGGTTCCGGCGTGCGGTCGGCGCTGCGCTTGGCGATGTACGCCGCGAGGGGGCCGTCGTCGCCGCTGCCGACCGCCCGGCCGAGCGCGCGCATCGGGTCGTCGGCGGCATCCACCCGCATCAGGACCTCGTCGAAGGTCAGGTGCGCGAGGTCGGGGGCGTCCAGCTCGTCCCACGTGCGCGGGGCGGCGACGGTCGGCCGCGGTCGCCCCCGCAGGGAGTACGGCGCCACCGTGGTCTTGGCCGCGTTGTTCTGGCTCCAGTCGATGAGCACCCGCCCGGCGCGCACCGACTTGCTCATCGCGCTGACGACGAGGTCGGGGTGGTCGGCCTCGATCGCGCGGGCAAGTTCTTTGGCGAACGCCGAGATGCTCTCGCTCGTCTGGTCGCCCGGCAGCGCCGCGTAGAGGTGGATGCCCTTGCTGCCGCTCGTGACCGGATACGGAGTCAGGTCCATGCCCTCGAGGATCGTGCGACACCAGCGGGCGACCTCGGCGCATTCCGCGAGTCCGGTGTTCGGGCCCGGGTCGAGGTCGAGCACGAGTCGGTCGGGGTGCCCTCGCCCTCCGTCGGGTGCGAATCTCCACTGCGGCACGTGCAGCTCGAGGCTCGCGACTTGCGCGAGGTAGACGAGGGTCGCGACGTCATCGATTACGGGGTAGTCCTTGGGACCCCCCGAGTGCTCGATCGGACGACGGCGCACCCACTCCGGCGCACCCGCCTCGAGCTGCTTGCCGAAGAACGACGTTCCCGGATTCTGGGTCGTGCCGACCCCGTCCGGCCACCGCTTGCGGGTGACCGGACGCCCCGCGACGTGGGGGAGCAGCAGCGGGGCGATGCGGGTGTAGTAGTCGATCACCTCGCCCTTGGTGGTGCCGGTCTCGGGGTAGAGCACCTTGTCGAGGTTGGTCACACGCAGACGACGCCCCGCGATCCGCACCGTCTGCTCGCCCGCCACCCCCTCACGCTACTCGCGGATGCGGGTCTGGCCGAGGGCGCCGCGGGGGTGTTGACTGGGTCTATGAGAGCGATCTGGAAGGGCGCCATCGCGTTCGGTCTCGTCAACGTGCCCGTGAAGGTCTATGCCGCGACGGGTGATCACGACGTGTCGCTGCACCAGGTGCACAACAAGGACGGCGGCCGCATCCGCTATCAGCGGGTGTGCGAGATCGACGGCGAGGTCGTGCCGTATTCCGACATCGACAAGGCCTACGACGACGGCGAGCGCACCGTCGTGCTGACCAAGGACGATCTCGCCGCATTGCCTTCGGAAGGCAGCCGCGAGATCGAGGTCGTGGAGTTCGTGCCGTCCGACCAGGTCGACGCGATCATGCTCGACAAGTCGTACTACCTCGAGCCCGACTCGATGTCGCCCAAGGCATACGTGCTGCTGCGCAAGACCCTCGAACAGACCGACCGCACCGCGATCGTGCGCTTCTCCCTGCGGCAGAAGACGCGCCTGGCGGCCCTGCGCGTGCGTGGCGACGCGCTGATGCTGCAGACCCTGCTGTGGGCCGACGAGGTGCGGGAGGCATCGTTCCCCTCCCTCGACCAGCCGGTGAAGATATCGAAGAAGGAGCTCGAGCTCTCGGCCAGTCTCGTCGACAGCTTCTCGGGCGATTTCGAGCCCGACCAGTTCGCCGACGAGTACCAGCAGGAGCTGCGCACCCTCATCGAGGCGAAGCTCGAGAAGGGCGATGCGCTCGACACCTCCGAGACGTTCGGCGAGCGCGAGGAGGAGACCGGCGGCGAGGTGATCGACCTGATGGACGCACTGCGGGCCAGCGTCGAGCGCTCGCGCGCGGCACGCGGCGGCAACGACGAGGCGGCATCGAAGGATGCGCCCAAGCGCAAGAAGAAGCCCGCGAAGGCCTCCTGACCGCCCGCGTCCGGCGCATGTCCCGACTTCTCACCGTTCCGCGGGCGGGTGAGAGGTAAAGGTGGGACATGCGTGGTGTGTACGGGATTCGCGGCGGGGTCAGGCCGTGATCGCCAGCACCACGGTGGCGACGTAGATTCCGGGTATGGCGAAGCCCTCGAACCCGATCCCCTTGCGCTCGCGGGCCAGCAGGCCCACCGCGAGCACCGACGCCATGAAAGCGGTCGCGGCGAGCAGCACCAGGCTCGACGTTCCCGCGGCCTGGTAGATCGTCCCCTCGGTGTATGCCACGTCCGAGATCGAGATCAGGAGCGTGTCGAACACGTTGCCGCCGATGATGTTGCCGAGGCCCAGAGTCAGGGCCCCCATCCGTACGGCGGCGATGAGTGTCACCAGCTCCGGCAGCGACGAGATCGCGGTCGTGATGGTGAACCCGGTGACGTCGCTCGGCCAGCCTGTCGCCTCGACAAGGCCCAGGCCGGCGCGGCCGATGGCCCATCCGGTGATGCCCACGACCACGGCGAGCCCGGCGAACATCGCCCACAGCGCGCGCAGTGACGTCGACGACGGCTCCTCGGGCTGATCCGGGACCGTATCGTCCGTCTTCTGCGGCTTCCACATCGGGGTGGCCTGCATCCGACGCAGCAGGAACAGGCTGTAGCCGTACAGGACGGGGATGAAGATCGTCACGGGGTGCACCCACCCCCACACGAACTGCGGTGTCGCATAGGCGATGACCGGCAGCGAGAGCAGCGCGACGAGGATCAGCGACTGCATCAGGTTCTGGAGCGACGCCGCGGCGTGCTCGAGGTTGGCGCGACGGTAGATCAGGTCGGCGATGGCGAGCCAGACCGTCTGGATGGCGACGCCGCCCACCGGGTTGGCCAGAGCGAAGCCGGCATCGCCGGCGAGCGCACCGGTGACCGTCGTGATGATTCCGCTGAGCGACGTGACGCCGCCGAGGAACAGGGCACCGCCGATCGCCTCGCCGAGCCCGGTGCGGTCGGATAGTTCGTCCGCGGTGTGTGCGAGCCGAGTGCCCGCCACCCACAGCACGCCGGCCGCCGCGACGAGCACGCCGATGCTCAGCCACAGCGGCCACACGCCCGTCAGCAGGCCGATCATCGTCCCCTCCGCACGCCGCGAGATTAGGCATCCGCGCTGCGCCTCCGCATGCGGGTTGCCGGTCGGCCCCGACGTCGCTACCCTGCGCTCGCCTCTCTCGGCCGGACGCGGAGCCCGGTCGCTCACCTGTCACAGATGGCGGGGCGGCATCCGGCCCGCGATTCGTGACAGGCGAGCGCAGGGATGCGGGGGTTCGAGCTACCGGTCGTCGCCCAGGTCTGGCGCGGCTTCGAGGGTCTCGGAGTCCAGCGCCAGGCGGCGCGCCTCGTCGGCGTCGATGCGCGCGCCGCCGGATGCGGCGTCGCGGCGGGCGCGCGCCTTCTCGCGGAAGTAGTGGAAGGCGACGAACGCCAGGGTGGCGGCGACGGCGATGAGCAGAATCACGTCGATGTAGGAGGCCACGAAGTCGCCGACCCCGGGGATCAGCCCGATGAGGTACCCGATGACGGTGAGCCCGAAGCCCCAGATGACGGCGCCGATCAGGTTGTAGAGCGTGTACTGCCACTTGTTCATGTGGCCTACGCCGGCCGCGATCGGGGCGAACGTGCGCACGATCGGCACGAATCGGGCGAGGATGATCGTCAGGCCGCCGAAGCGCTCGAAGAACGCGTTGGTGCGCTCCACGTTGCGGCGGCTGAACAGCCCCGACTCCTTGCGCTCGAAGATCGCGGGGCCGGCCTTGTGGCCGATGAGGTAGCCGACCTCGCCGCCGAGGAAGGCGGCGAGACCGATCAGCAGGCCGACCACCCACACGTTCACGCCGAAGACGCCGTTCGGGGCGACGTCGGACGGGTGTGAGAGCAGGCCCGCCATGATCAGGAGCGTGTCGCCGGGCAGCAGGAACCCGACCAGCAGCCCCGTCTCGGCGAAGATGATGGCGCAGACGACGAGCAGCGCCCACGGGCCGGCGGCGGTGATGATCGTCTCGGGGTCGAGCCAGGGGATGAGTGCGAGCTGCTGCACGGGCGGGTCCGGTCGGTCGGGTGTCGGGAGGCGCGCGGAGCCGGGGTCGCTCCATCGCGTGCGGAAGGTGGGACTTGAACCCACACGCCCTGGGGCACAGGAACCTAAATCCTGCGTGTCTGCCAATTCCACCACTCCCGCGGGTGGGGCAATTCTAGTGCGTGGGCAGCCGCTCGTCCGGCTCAGGTAGCGTGGCCGACATGGTCGACCGCGAATACGGGTTCCGCACCCGCGCCATCCACGCCGGCAACATCCCCGACCCGGTCAGCGGGGCGAGAGCGCTGCCGATCTACCAATCGGCCGCCTTCGTCTTCGACGACACCGCGGATGCCGCCGCGCGCTTCGCGCTGCAGAAGTACGGCAACATCTACAGTCGGCTCGAGAACCCCACCGTGGCGAGCTTCGAGGAGCGCATCGCGAGCCTCGAGGGCGGCATCGGGGCCGTCGCCACGGCGAGCGGATTGAGCGCGCAGTACATCGTCTTCGCCGCGCTCGCGGGCGCCGGAGACCACATCGTCGCCTCGGCCAGCCTGTACGGGGGATCGATCACGCAGCTCGACGTCACGCTGCGCCGGTTCGGCATCGAGACGACGTTCGTGCACAGCTCCGACCCCGCCGACTACGCCGCCGCGATCACCGATCGCACGAAGGCGGTCTTCGCCGAGATCATCGCCAACCCCTCCGGCGAGATCGCGGACGTCGAGGGGCTCGCCGAGGTGGCACATGCCGCCGGGGTGCCGCTCATCATCGACTCGACCGTCGCCACCCCCTACCTGAACCGGCCGATCGAGTGGGGCGCCGACATCGTCACCCACTCGGCGACCAAATTCCTCGGCGGTCATGGCACGACGCTCGGCGGCGTGGTGGTCGAGAGCGGCCGGTTCCCGTGGGAGAACGGAAAGTTCCCGCTGATGCAGGAGCCGGTGCCGAGCTACGGCGGGCTCAGCTGGACCGGCAACTTCGGCGAGTACGGATTCCTCACCCGCCTGCGCGCGGAGCAGCTGCGCGACATCGGCCCTACCCTTTCCGCCCAGTCGGCGTGGATGCTGGCGCAGTCCATCGAGACGCTGCCGTTCCGCATCCAGGCGCACGTCGACAATGCGCGCATCGTCGCCGAGTGGCTCGACCAGGACGCGCGCATCGAGGCCGTGCAGTGGGCCGGTTTGCCCGGTCACCCCCATCACGAGCGCGCCCTCAAGTACCTGCCCAAGGGACCGGGCGCGGTGTTCAGCTTCGTCGTGAAGGGCGGCCGCGAGGTGGGGCAGAAGCTGATCGAATCGGTCAATCTGGCCAGCCACCTGGCCAACATCGGCGACGCGAAGACCCTCATCATCCACCCCGCGTCGACGACGCACGCGCAGCTGACCGAGCAGCAGCTCGTCGAGGCGGGCGTGCTGCCGGGCGTCATCCGCCTGAGCGTCGGCATCGAGGACCCCGAAGACATCATCGACGATCTCGATCAGGCCCTGACCCGGGCCGTGGAAGGCTGAGTCCATGACCACGACGACGCCCGCCGAAGGGACGACGCCCGCCGATGAGTCGCCCGAGACGGTGACCGCGCAGCTGACGAATGGACTCACCTGCCAGATGCCGGCATCCTCGCCGCTGGCGCGCATGATGAGGCTGCAGCGCGGCTGGGTGGGACCGAGCGCGCAGGAGCGCCTGCAGATCCTGCGGCAGGCGCGATCGGTCGCGATCGTCGGCATGTCGCCGAAGCCGGAGCGCTCGAGCTACTTCGTGGGCACGTACCTGCTGCAGTCCAGCGACTTCCGCGTGTACTTCGTCAACCCGAACGCCACCGAGATCCTGGGGCAGCCGGTGTATCCCGACCTGGCGTCACTGCCGGAGGTGCCCGACATCGTCGACGTCTTCCGCAAGGCCGACGACATCCCCGCCGTGGTCGACGAGGTCATCGCCGTGGGCGCGCCGGCCATCTGGGTGCAGCTGGGCATCTACAACGAGGATGCCGCGCGCCAGGCCGAGGCGGCGGGCCTGACGGTCGTGATGGACCGGTGCATCAAGGTTGAGCACGCGCGGTTCCACGGTGGCCTGCACCTGTTCGGCTTCGACACCGGGCAGATCACGGCGCGCACCGCGCTGCGCTGAGCGTGCGGGGGCGGGCTGCCCCTGCTTGTGGATAACTTCGCGGGTGCCGTGCGGGCTCTTGCGAGGATGATCGCGTGCCCACGCCCGGACCCGCCGCCCCGTTCGAGACGGATGCCGCCGTGCTCGTCCAGGTGCGCGAGCGTCTGCGCGAGGAGGGCATCGACCCCGCGCGCGACGGGACGACGGCCGAGCGGATCGCGCTCGATGCGGTGCGCGCCTACAACGACACCGCACTGGCCCGGGGCCTGCCGCCGATCGACGACGAAGCGGCATCCGCCCGGGGTCTGATCGCGCACGTCGCCGGCCTCGGTCCGCTGCAGCGCTACCTCGAGGATCCATCGGTCGAGGAGATCTGGATCAATGCTCCCGATCGCATCTTCGCCGCGCGGAGCGGGGTGAGCGAGCGCCTGCCGATCGTGCTGACCGATGAGAACGTGCGCGACCTGGTCGAGCGGATGCTGCAGCCCAGCGGCCGCCGCGTCGACCTCAGCCAGCCGTTCGTCGACGCGTCGCTCGCGGACGGGTCTCGCGTGCACGTCGCGATCCCCGACATCACGCGACGGCACTGGGCGGTGAACATCCGCAAGTTCCACGCGGCCTACCGCGACCTCGACACCCTGCGGGAGATGGGCTCGCTCGACGCCAGCCAGGTCGAGGTGCTCGAGGAGGCCGTGGCGGAGGGGCGCAGCATCCTGGTGTCGGGTCCCACCCACGCCGGCAAGACCACGCTGCTCGGCGCCCTGATCGCCGCGTGCGATGGCGACCAACGCGTGATCACCGTCGAGGAGACGTTCGAGCTCGCGGCCACCGCGCCCGATCTCGTGGCGATGCAGGGCCGCCAGCCCAGCCTCGAGGGCACCGGCGAGGTGAGCCTGCGTCGGCTGGTCAAGGAGGCCCTGCGCATGCGCCCGGATCGTCTCGTGATCGGCGAGGTGCGCGATGCCGAGGCGCTCGACCTGGTGCTTGCGCTGAACACGGGTCTGCCGTGCATGGCCTCCATCCACGCGAACTCGGCGAGCGACGCGCTGCGCAAGCTGGCGGCGCTGCCGCTGCTGGCCGGGCGCAACATCGACTCCTCGTTCCTCCTGCCCGCCATCGCCTCGAGCGTGGATATCGTGGTCCATTGCTCCAGGGACCGGCAGGGTCGTCGACGCATCACCGAGATCGTGCGGACGACGGGACGCGTCATCCAGGGCGCGGTCGAGGTCGTTCCGGCCGCCGGGGCCCACGGCGACACGCCTGCCGATTCGGCGCGGCCCGCCCGGGCGGTGCGCGCGTGACCCTGGTGTGGGGCGGATGCCTGGGCCTCGGCATCCTGCTGATCCTCTCGCGGTGGTGGTGGCCCGCCGGGTCCGGCTCACGCCTCAGCCGGGAGAGCCGTGCGGCCCGCCTGCTGAGCGAGGCGGGGTACGCATCGGTGCCCCCGCGGGTGCTCGTCGTCGTGATGGTGCTCGGCGGCCTCGTCGCGGGCGCCGTGGCGATGCTGCTGCTCGGCGCCGGCGTGCTCGTCGTCGGCGCGGCGGCCATCGGCGGTGCGGCACCGGTGTTCTGGCTGCGCGCGCGGCGGGCCCGGCTGCTGCGGTCGCGGCGGGCGATGTGGCCCGACGTCTGCGACCTGCTGATCGCCTCCGTGCGAGCGGGGATGTCGCTTCCCGACGCCCTGGCCGCGCTCGCGCACTCCGCGCCGCCCCCGCTGCGTCCCGCGTTCGCCCGCTTCGGCCGCGACTACGCGGCATCCGGTCATTTCGACTCCAGCGCACGCCGGCTGAAGCTCGCCGTGGCGGACCCGGTGGGCGACCGCATCATCGAGACGCTCCGGATGGCGCGGCAGGTTGGCGGAGCGCAGATCGGAACGGTGCTGCGGGCGCTCTCGGCGTCGGTGCGGGCGGAGGCGACTGTGCGGGCGGAGGTCGAATCGCGGCAGTCGTGGGTGCGCGGCGCCGCGGTGCTGGGAGTGGTCGCGCCCTGGGTCATCCTCGTGCTGCTGTCGCTGCGTCCCGAAGGGGCGCGCGCCTACTCGGCGCCGGACGGCATCCTGGTCGTCGCCGTCGGCGGTGTCGTCTCGGTGGTCGCATACCGCCTCATGGTGCGGCTGGGGCAGCTGCCCGAGCCGCGCAGGTGGTTCGCATGAGCGGCGGCGTCGGACCCTTCGTGGCGCCCGCGCTTCTGTGGGGGACGGTGCTGGGGACGATGTTGGGGGCGGGGCTCTGGCTGCTCGTGCTGATGATGCCTCGGTGGGGCACGCCCGTGCTGTCCGGGCGCGTCGCTCCCTACGTACGCGACGTCGCCGCCGCGCGCGGGGACCTCGAACTGGTGGGCGTCGTCGCCCCCCGCGCCCCGCGTCTCGTCCGCTCGCGGATGCCGTCGCCCGCCGCAACGGCTCTCGCTCAGCGTCTGCGTGCCGCGGGATGGCGGATGGACCCGACCGCGTACCGGGTGCGTCGGCTGGTCTGGACGGTCGGCGGCGCCACGGCGGGTGCCGTCGCCGTCGTGGTGCTCGCCCTGATCGGGCGCGCAACGCCGGGTCTCGCCGTCGTACCGATCCTCGCGGCCGGCGCCGGCGCCGTGCTCTGGGACCTCGGACTGCAGCGTGCCACCCGTGCACGGGCGGCCCGCATCCACGAAGAGCTGCCGTCGGTGCTCGAGCTGCTCAGCCTGTCGCTGTCGGCGGGGGAGGGCCTGCTCGATGCGCTGCGGCGCGTGGGCGACGTCGGCAGCGGCGAACTGTGCCGCGAGGTGCGCGGCGTGACCGCGGACGTCGCCACCGGGATCGCCCTCCCGGACGCCCTGGCACGACTCGCGGAGCGCGTGCCCCAGCCGGGCGTGCGCCGGGCCGTCGACCACCTCATCGCCGCCCTCGAACGCGGCGCCCCCCTCGTGCAGGTGCTGCAGGACCAGGCCGTCGACGCCCGCGAAGAGACCCGGCGTGCGCTGATCGAGCGTGCCGGGCGCGCCGAGATCGCCATGATGTTCCCGCTCGTGTTCCTCATCCTTCCGCTCTCGGTGCTCTTCGCCGTGTACCCGGGGATCGTGCTGCTCCGCTTCGGAATCGGGTGACCGCTGCCGAGTCCGACCCCATATCCACCATCGACCGAAAGGCCATCCGATGACCATCGACATCTCGTCGGCCCGACCCTCCCGTCCACGCCTTGCCGACATCGCGCGCGCCTGCCGACGCGGCGTCGCCGCGGAGCTCTGCGACGATCGCGGCGACGTGCCCGGCTGGGTGCTGATCACGCTCATGACGGCGGGTCTCGTGGTCGTGCTGTGGGCTCTGGCGGGGCCGGCGCTCGCCGCGTTGTTCGAGCAGGCCATTTCGCAGGTGTCGGGATTCTGACGAGATGACGACGCGCTCGCGGTCGACGACGGCGCGCGTTCTGGGAGATGACGAGGGGTCGGCGGCGGTGGAGTTCGTGCTGGTGGGGACGGTGCTGACGTTCCTGATGCTCGCGGTGATCCAGCTCGGGATCGCCGTGTACGTGCGCAACGTGGTGCACGACGCCGCCGTCGCTGGCGCGCACGCCGCGGCGCTGGTCGGGGCCACGGATGACGCGGCGGCCGCACGAGTCGGAGAGATCACCGGTCGAACGCTCGGACCCCGGATCGATGACGTCTCGGTGCGCCGCAGCACCGAGCTCGGGTACCCGGCCGTGCACGTCCGGGTCACGGCGGCGTTGCCCGTGCTGGGCCTGTGGGGCCCGGCGGCGGGGCTGGAGGTGGATGCGCATGCCCCCGTCGAGAGCCTGCTCTAGCGGCGCCGCCGCCGGTCCCCGTGACGACGGGTCGGCGTCGCTGGAGTTCATCGCCGTGGGGCTGGTTCTGCTCGTCCCGCTCGTCTACCTGATCGTGGCGCTGGGGCAGATCCAGGAGCAGGCGCTCGGCACCGCGTCGGTGTCGCGCCACGTCGTGCGCGCCATCGCGCAGGCGCCCGACGCGGGAACGGCCGAGGTGCGGGCGCAGCAGGCTCTTCGCAGCACGGCCGCCCAGTACGGGATGGAGCCCCGTGACATCGACATGACCGTCACGTGCGTGCCCCGCGTCCCCGCCTGCCCCGCGGCCGGGACCGTCGTCGTGGTCGAGGCGGCCGCCGCGGTGCGCCTGCCGCTCGTGCCGGCCGTTCTGGGTCTCGACCGGCTCGCGCAGATCGTGGTGGAGTCCTCGGCGGTGCAGCGCACGTCGCGGTTCTGGGGCAACGGCTGATGCCGCCACGACAGCGCAACACCGACGACGAGGGCAGCGTGCTGGTGCTCACGCTCGGTTACGCCGTGCTCGCGGTCGCGCTGCTGGTGGTCGCGGTCAACGCGACCTCCCTGGCGCTCGCCCAGCACCGCCTCGAGGCGGTGGCGGATGCCGCGGCGCTCGCCGGCGCCGACGGATTCGAACTGCATCTGGCCGCCGACGACGGCGAGCCCGTCGTCGTCCTTGCTGATGCCGACGTGCACGCCCAGGCGGCCGCGCTCGTGTCGGTCGCCGCAGACGCGGGCGACGACGTGCGCCTGGTGGATGCCGGAACCCCCGACGGCGTCAGCGCGCGGGTCGTCGTCGCGAGCACGTGGCGGCCGATCCTGCTCTCGCCGTTCGTGCCCGGCGGTGTCGCGCTGTCGGCCGAGGCGATCGCGCGCACCGCCGCGGGCTGACGCGCGCGCCGCGCGCCGCGGCTCAGGGCCGTGCGCGCGGCACGAACCGGGGCACCCAGCGCAGAAAGCCCACCGCGCCGAGCAGCCCCAGCATCCCGACCACGGCGGTCGCGCCCGCGATCGACCAGACCGCCGTCAGCCCCGAGACCAGCAGCGGCGTGAACGCGCCGCCGGCGTCGGTGAGGGTGCGCCACGAGCCGAGGAACGGCGCGGGGTCGTCGCGCGGGGCCAGATCGGCGCCGAGGGTGAGCAGGATGCCGCTCGAGAGGCCATTGCCGACGCTCAGCACCATCGCGAACGCGGCGAACCACATCTGCGCGTCGGCGAGGTCGTGGGTGAATGCCAGGGCGATGAAGCCGCATCCCATGAGCACCATGGCCGGCAGCGCCGCCCACAGTCTGCCGAACCGGTCCATCACCTGGCCGCTGGCATAGAACAGGGCGAAGTCGATGGCACCCGCCACCCCGACGACGAGCGCGATGGTTGAGGCGTCCAGGCCGATCGACACACCCCACAGCGGCAGCACCAGCTGACGGGCCGAGCGCACCGCCGACAGCGACGCCGCGGCCACCCCCCAGACGCAGCAGCACCGTGCGATGGCGCCACATCGTGCGCCACACCCCGACCCGCTCGGCCGTCGGGATCGACCCGGTCACCGCCTCGCCGGTGTCTTCGGTGTCGAACCCGGTCTCGCGCGCGACGCTCGCGGGGGAGTGCAGTGCGGTCTCGGGGTCGGGGCCCCACAGCACGAGCAGCAGCACCGCCACCAGGCACCCGCCGAAGAACCAGATGGCGGCGTTCGGGGTGGCGAACAGGAACAGCAGCAGCGCCGTCACGAAGGGGCCGACGAACATGCCCAGCCGGAACGCCCCGCCCAGCAGCGCCAGGGCACGCGCCCGGTGGGTCAGCGGCACGCGCGTGGTCATGAACGAGTGGCGCGCCAGGCCGAAGGCCGCGGCGCAGAAGCCGATCAGCAGGATGGATGCCGCGAGCACGCCGACGCCGGGCGACCAGAGCAGCCCGGCGACGCCGAGCAGCGCGATGAGGCCGGCCCCCGCCATGGTCGCGCGCTCCCCGAATCGCGCGACGCACCAGCCCGCGGGGAGGTTGCCGATCAGCTGGCCGACGACGAGCGCCGACGCGACGAGCCCGGCCATGGCCAGGTCGGCGCCGAGGTCGGCGGCGATCACGGGGATCAGGGGCAGGATCGCTCCCTGCCCGAGAGCGAACAGCAGCGTGGGGCCGTAGATCATCGGCGCCAGGCGACCCACGAGCGCGCGCACGGTCAGGGCGTCGGGGCCGGAGGCGGGATGGGGCACGGGCATCCACGTTAGTCTGGAGTGTCATGCTCGAACTCGATCTCTCCTCCGACATCCAGGCGCTCCGCTCGACCTTCTTCGACATCCTGAGCGTCGTGGACGTCGAGGCCGTGCGCGCCGACATCACGCGCCTGAGCGAACACGCTGGGGCGCCCGACCTGTGGGACGACCCGGCCGCTGCGCAGAAGGTCACCAGCGCGCTGAGTCATCGCCAGAGCGAACTCGCCCGCATCGAGTCGATCGACCGGCGCCTCGACGACCTCGAGGTGCTGGTGGGTCTGGCGAACGAGATGGAAGACGACGAAGCCGCCGAAGAGGCGCGCCGCGAACTCGTCTCGCTCGAGGGCGCCATCGGGCAGCTCGAGGTGCAGACCCTGCTCGACGGCGAGTACGACGCCCGTCCCGCGGTTGTCACGATCCGCGCCGGCGCGGGCGGGGTGGATGCGGCGGACTTCGCCGAGATGCTGCTGCGGATGTATCTGCGCTGGGCCGAACAGCACAAGTATTCCGTCACTGTGATGGACACCTCCTACGCCGAGGAGGCGGGCATCAAGTCCGCGACCTTCGAGGTCGACGCCCCCTACGCCTTCGGCACGCTGAGCGTCGAGGCGGGCACGCACCGCCTGGTGCGGATGAGCCCGTTCAACTCCGCCGGCAAGCGGCAGACCTCGTTCGCCGCGGTCGAGGTGATCCCGCTCATGGAAGAGGCGCAGGAGGTCGACATCCCCGAGACCGACATGCGCGTCGACGTCTTCCGCTCGTCCGGACCCGGCGGCCAGTCGGTCAACACCACCGACTCCGCCGTGCGCATCACCCACCTGCCCACGGGCCTGGTCGTGTCGATGCAGAACGAGAAGTCGCAGATCCAGAACCGGGCGGCCGCCCTGCGCGTGCTGCAGGCGCGTCTGCTCCTGCTGCAGAAGGAGCAGGAGGCGGCGACCAAGAAGGAGCTGGCCGGCACCATCACCGCCAGCTGGGGCGATCAGATGCGCTCGTACGTGCTGGCGCCCTACCAGATGGTCAAGGACCTGCGCACCGAGCACGAGGTGAACAACCCCAGTGCCGTCTTCGACGGCGACCTCGACGGATTCATCTCGGCCGGCATCCGCTGGCGCAAGCGCCCCGTCGAAGAATGACGCACCTCGACTGACGGGTGTCGCTTCGGGCGCTGCGGCGCCGCGCGCTTAGGCTTTCTACGCCATGATCCGGTTCGAGAACGTCACCAAGACCTACCGCGGTTCCCAGAAGCCGGGCCTCAGCGGAGTCGACTTCGAAGTCGTCCGCGGGGACTTCGTCTTCCTCGTCGGCCCTTCCGGCTCGGGAAAGTCGACATGCCTTCGGCTGATCCTCCGCGAAGACGCCCCCTCCCAGGGCCGGGTCGTCGTACTCGGCCGCGACCTCACCACGCTGTCCAACCGCAAGGTGCCCTATTTCCGCCGCCACGTCGGCGCCGTGTTCCAGGACTTCAGACTGCTGCAGTCCAAGACCGTCTTCCAGAACGTCGCCTTCACTCTGCAGGTGACCGGTGCGTCGCGCGGCTTCATCCATCAGGCCGTGCCCGAGGCTCTCGAGCTGGTCGGCCTCGCCGGCAAGGAGAAGCGGATGCCGAACGAGCTCTCGGGCGGTGAGCAGCAGCGCGTGGCGATCGCCCGCGCGATCGTCAACCGCCCGCAGGTGCTGCTCGCCGACGAGCCCACCGGAAACCTCGACCCCGCGACATCCATCGGCATCATGCAGCTGCTCGCCCGCATCAACGCGAACGGCACCACGGTGCTGATGGCCACCCACGAGGCCGGCTTCGTCGACCAGATGCAGCGCCGCGTGATCGAGCTGGCACACGGCGAGATCGTGCGCGACGAGGTGCACGGCGGCTACGGCGACACGTCGCAGCTGCCGAGCCTCGCGCCCGCCAAGCCGAAGGGCGCCGAGTCGATCGCGGCGCTGACCGCAGTGCTCGAGCTTCAGCAGCGGGTCGCCGCGGGAACCGCCGATCCGTCCACCGCGCTCGCCTACGAGCGCCTGCTCGCGACCGAGAACGCCACGGCGTCGGGGGTGACCCCGGATGCTGCCGTCACCGTTCCGTCCGCCGCGACGACGGTGCCCGAGCCCACGGCGCCGGAGGAGACCGCGCCGGTGCCGGATGCCGAGGCGCTGGCGGCGGCGAATGCCGCCGTCGCCGCGATGACCGGCGCGAACGCCGCGGCGGCCGTGGAGGCCGAATCGGCCGCCGAGGACGCTGCGACCCCGTCGGCACCCCCGGCGGCGCACGACGCTCCGCGTGCGTCGCTGACCGGCCCGATCGAGGTCGACGTGCCCGAACTGCCCGAGGTCGGTGTGGCCGACCGGCTGGGCCTCGGCGAGACCGACGAAGACGAGAACGTGGGGCCCACTTCGTGAGGATTCAGCTCATTCTGGCGGAGGCCCTCACGGGACTGCGCCGCAACGCCTCGATGGTGATTTCGGTCGTGCTGGTGACGTTCGTGTCGCTGACCTTCGTCGGCGCCGCGATGCTCATGCAGATGCAGATCGGCAAGATGCAGGAGTTCTGGGTCGACCGCGCCCAGGTGGCGGTGTACATGTGCACCTCGATCTCGGTCGGACCCACCTGCGTCGACGGCACCGCGACCGAGGAGCAGGTGGAGCAGGTCCAGACGCAGCTGGAATCCGAGACGCTGGCTCCGCTGATCCAGGAGGTGCGCTTCGAGACCCGCGAGGAGGCGTACGAGAACCTGATCGCCCAGATGGGCGAGGATTTCGCGGGCGTCATCACCGCCGATCAGATGAACGAGACGTTCTGGATCAACCTGGTCGACCAATCGCAATCGGACGTGCTGATCGAGGCGTTCAGCGGCATGGACGGCGTGGAAGAGGTCGCCGACCAGCTGCAGTACCTCGATCCGCTCTTCCAGGCGCTCACCGTCGCGACCTACATCGCGGTCGGAATCGCCGGTCTCATGCTGGTCGCCGCTGTGCTGCTGATCGCCACCACGATCCGCCTGTCGGCGTACGCGCGACGGCGGGAGCTCGGCATCATGCGCCTCGTGGGCGCCTCGAACAGGTTCATCCAGACGCCGTTCATCCTCGAGGGGGTGCTGGCGGCTCTGCTGGGTTCGGCGCTGGCCAGCCTCGCGGTGTGGGCGGGGCTGGAATTCGGCGTCGAGGGGTATCTGCGCGACCGCGTCGCCTTCATCACGACGTGGGTGGGCGCGACGGAGCTCGCCATCGTCGTGCCGGTCATGATCGTCGTCGGCGTGCTGCTGGCCGCGCTCTCGGCCGGGTTCGCCATCCGGCGCTGGCTGAGAGCCTGATCCCCGGCTCGCGTGGCCCTGGCCGGCCGGCGCGGTAGACTCATGGGCTGCCGCGTCCACATGCGGCGCGAACGGGTCGGAGGGTGTCATGGTCAAGGAACGCGGTGAGAAGGTCGTCGCGACCAACCGCCGCGCGCGTCACGACTACACCATCGAAAAGACCTACGAAGCGGGTCTGGTCCTCACCGGCACCGAGGTCAAGTCGCTGCGACAGGGGCGCGCCAACCTCACCGACGGATACGCGTACGTCGACGGGGGGCAAGCGTTCCTCGACGCCGTGCACATCCCCGAGTATTCGCAGGGGCACTGGACCAACCACGCCGCCAAGCGCACGCGCAAGCTGCTGCTGCACAAAGAAGAGATCGTCAAGCTGGGGCACGCGGCATCCGCCGGCGGGTACACCCTGGTGCCTCTCAAGCTCTACTTCTCAGACGGTCGCGCCAAGGTCGAGATCGCGCTGGCGAAGGGCAAGCGCGAGTTCGACAAGCGGCAGACCCTGCGCGAACGACAGGACAAGCGCGACGCGGAACGCGCGATGCGCACGCGCAATCGCATGAACGAGTAGGCGTCGCTACATCACCGGCGGACGGGCGTCGGCCGCGACGGGCTCGTGTTCGGCGGCGTCGGTGAAGGCCCGCCGAGGCACGAAGGCCAGGGCGAGTGCAGCCACCAGGGCGGTCGCACCACACAGCACCCACACGGTGAAGTAGCCCGCGAGCGAGCCCGCCGTGCCCTCGGACGCCGCGGCGGCGCCGGCGACGCCCTGCAGCAGCGCGATGCCGAACACGCACGAGGCGATCGCACCGCCGACGGTCTTGACGGAATTGGTCAGGCCGGTGGCGACACCCGTCTGGGTCGGGGGAGCGGCGGATGCGGCGGCGGCGGGCAGCGCGGCGACGAGGGCGCCGGAGCCGAGCCCCACGATCACCATGTTCGTGATCACCTGCGGGTAGCTGTGGTGGAAGGGCAGGAACATGAGGAACCCGATGCCCACCAGCAGCGACGCCCCCATGAGCGCCAGGCGTGGCGCGGTCAGCCGCGCCACGAGGGGGAACGAGAGCGCCCCGACGATCATCGCGACGAGGTAGACGCCGATGATCAGCGACGTGGCGAACCCGGTCGTGCCGAGCCCGTACCCGTATACGCCCGGGTCGGTGCGCGCGAAGGTCGACAGCGGCGCCTGGGCGCCCAGCACGCTCACGCCGAACAGCCCGGCGGTCAGGAAGACGGGACCCAGCGCGGGCGAGCGGAACATGCGCACGTCGATCAGCGGGTCGGGATGCCGCAGCTCCCACGCCGCGAACGGCCACAGCAGCAGCAGCCCGAGCGCGACGAGAGCCCACGAGAGCACGTCGCCGACGCCGTTGAGGCGCAGAAAGCTCAGGCCGCCCGTGAACGCGATGAGCGCGAACGAGATCAGCACGAGTCCGACCGTGTCGAAGGCGCCGCCCACGGGATCGGGGGACTCGCGCACGCCCAGCCAGATGACGAAGAAGCACGCGACGACGGCGAGCGCCGGGATCAGGAGCACGATCCACAGCGGCAGCACATCGACGAGCGCGCCGCCGACGAGAGCGCCGCTGATCGCGCCCGCCTCGAGGGCCGCGACGAGGATGCCGGCCGCCCGGGCGGTGATCACCGAGCGCCCCGACATGGTGCGCGAGCGCGACCATATCAGCGCGATCTCGAGCGGGAGCCACACGACGTAGAAGCCCTGCAGGGCCCACGCGACGAGAAAGACGGTGAAGGAGTCGGTGAACGGCAGCACGAGCGACGCGGCGGCCGTGACGGCGGTCGAGACCATCAGCATCCGCTTGTGCCCGACCATGTCGCCGAGCTTCGCCAGTGCGGGTACCACGAGCGCCGACAGCATCAGCTGCGAGCCCTCGAGCCAGTTCACGTCGGCGTCGTGGATGCCCAAGTGTCGGGCGATGTCGGTGAGCATGGGCGTGTAGTAGCCCTGGATGATCCCGCTCGTGAACTCGACGAAGGCCAGGAATCCGACGACCGAGGCGAGGACGCCCAGGCGCGGTGCGGTCACGGTGCCGTGTCCTCGTCGTTCGTGGTGCCGGGCAGATTCAGCAGCAGCGTGCGGTGGAACAGCTCGCCCCGCTCGAGCGAGGCCACCTCGACGCGCTCGTCGACGCCGTGGATCGAGGCGCGCTGCGCCGACGACATCCGCAGCGGTGCGAAGCGGTAGACCGCGGGGGAGTACCGGTGGAAGTGGCGCGAATCGGTCGCGGCCATCATGACGTAGGGAACGGGCAGCGCCTCGGGGTAGGACGCCGCGACGCCCGCGGCGATGAGCGCGAAGGGTGCCCCGTCGACGGAGGATTCGGCGGAGGGCTCACTCGCGTCGAGCACATGGATGTGCACCCGGCGGTCGCGGATGCGGCGGCGCACCCGCCGGATGGTGGTGGCGACGCTCTCGCCCAGGGCGATGCGCAGGTTGAGGGTAGCGGTCGCCGTGGAGGGCAGCACGTTGGCCGCCGAGCCGCCGGTCTGCATCGTGGCGGCCACCGTCGTGCGCACCAGCGCGGCGGGCTCGCCCCCGAGCAGCGTGAACACGCGCGCCGTGAGCCGGGGCGATGCGGCGAGCAGCCGGTAGAGCGCCGCGACCGGCGGGGAGGCGCGGGTGGCGAACAGCCCCAGCATCCGTGAGATGGCGGCAGGTGTGCGGGCGCGGAATGTCGCCGGCGAGACCCGGTCGACGGCGCGCGCGATGCGGCGCACGGCGGTACGCGTGGGCGGGGCCGAGGCGTGGCCGCCCTCGCCCCGGGCGGACAGGCGCAGGCTGAGCACGCCCTTCTCGCCGACGCCGATCATCGCCGCCTCCCCGCGCACGAGGGGCAGGGGGGCGTCGACGACCGCCCCGCCCTCATCGAGCACGAGCCACGGGCGGATGCCGCGCTCGTGAAGGGTGCGCGCGGTCCCGAGCGCGGCGGCGCCGAAGGTCTCCTCGTTGCCGCCGAACGACAGATAGACGTCGCGGGCGGGGGCGAAGCCGGCCGCGAGCAGATTCTCGACGGCCTCGAGCACGACGGCGAGCGGACCTTTGTCGTCGAGGGCGCCCCGCCCGTGCACCCACCCGTCGGCGACGACGCCGGCGAACGGATCGTGTCGCCACCCGTCTGACCGGTCGGCGGGGACCACATCGAAGTGCGCCATCAGCACGACGGGGTCGGCCGTGGCATCCGACCCCCGCCAGTGGTAGAGCAGGCCGAGATCGGTGACGCTCTCGCGATCGAGCCGCTCATGGACCAGCGGATAGAGCTCTTCGAGCAGCGAGACGAACTGCTCGAAAGGGGCGGCGCCCCGTTCGTCGATCTCGGCGCTGACGGTGGGAATGCGGATCATGCGCGAGAGCCGCTCTGCGAACCCGGGTCTGGGTGTCACGGATGACGGATCGGGTGTCATGCGCCCACCCTAGCGGCGCCGGGCGACGCACAGGGGAGCCGGGAATGCGACGACCCGGGCATCCGTTGTACAGTGAAGGGCTCGGGTGCAATGCGCTCGAGAGACAACTCCACAGCGTGCGAACAGCGGCTCCTTCGACGAGAAGGACTCACGGGGATGATCGGTTTCGACATCGCCTGCGAATCTGCGTCAAGCGGGCCGAGGATGCAGGGTTATCTCGTTAACGCTCCTTGCAAAACTATAAGTGCCGAATCCAATCGCACTGACTTCGCCCTCGCTGCGTAAGCGAGCCCGATAGTCCGTCAGACCGTGGGTGATCCCGACACGGATCCTGGCGTCATCTAGGGATCTTGCTGCACGACGGCGCCTGAGCGTCGTGTGGGACTTTTTTCAGGCTGGGCCCGTCGACTTAGGTGTCTGTGACAAAGGTCGGGGCCGAGTAGAACGTCTGCACAGACTGCGCCCGGAGAAACCGCAGAGACACAGCGATGGACGGGGGTTCGATTCCCCCCATCTCCACCACCGCCGTTCGCACGAGACAGGGCCTCGACAACCGCATCATCACGCGGATGTCGGGGCCCTTCGTCGTGTGGCCATCTTCGCGAATCAGCAGTGCGGCGGCACGGGGTTCCCGGTCGGCGGCACACCTTGGATCTCCCCCCAGGCGTAGCCGCTCACGGCCTCGCCCCCCAGGGTGCCCGTGTAGGAGAAGAGGCCCTCGTACACCGCACGGTTCAGGGCGTTGAGCTCCTGATCGGGTGCGGTGGCGCTGAAGACGAGATCGGCTGCGGGGCGCGTCGATGAGCCATCGAGCTGGACGTCGTAGTCCAGGTGGTAGACGTAGCAGCTATGCGGCGACGTCCACGTGTTGGCGGTCGGGGTGATGTGGATCGCGTCCTGCGGCCAGTTGGCGGTGGGTTGGAGGGTGCCGTTGGCCGACTGCGACGAACCAGCGCCTCCGATCATCGCGTAGTGCAGCTGGCCGACCTCCTGCTGGCCGGTCGTGGCGATCAGCATGCCCTCCAGGCTGTCGGGGAGCTGCACCGAGAACTCGGTCCACTCGTACCCGTTGCCCACGACGTACTGCGCCGCGTCGTTGTAGGTCTCGGTGAGGTTGTCGAAGAACAGCAGGCCCTCGGTGCCGCTCGCGACGTACGACGACCCGACCTGCACCGACCACTGCTCGACCTCGACTAGAGGCATCGAGTAGTAGTGCGATCCCTGGCCGGTCATGGGGTCGCCGGTCGCCTCCAGATAGGCGCCGATGTCGCCGTCGTACTGATTCATGATCGGCGTGCGCTGATCCGTGGTGGGGATCGGCCCTCCGGATGCGGGCAACGGCTCGCCGTCGAACATCCACAGCGGGAAGAATCCGTTCGGGCCGTACCCCCACTGGATGATCCCGGTGACGTCTTTCGCCCGGATCGACAGCGTCGTCCACTCCCGCGCGTTCGATCCGGCCATCCCGGTCTCGACCGAAACGGTCAGCTCGTACACCGACCCCACGGCTCCGATCGCCCCCGATACGACACGCATGTCGACGACCTGCTCGGGATCGCCGGTGTTCTGCTGCTCGACATGGATGTTCCACGGCTGATAGCTGATCGTGGTGGGCACGGAGATGTCGGCGAGACCGTCGATGCCGCCGAATGTCGGACCCTGGTCGAGCGAAAGTCGGTTGAAGATCAGGCCCGACTCTTCCATCGTCAACCACGGCACCTGGAGCCCCGGCACAACCGTGTTGCCCTGCGACATCAGCGCGATCGAGTTGGTCGCGCCCTGTTCGTCGACGAGGTGACCGAAGAACTCGAACGACTGCGAGTCGTACTGCGGCAACCCGGTCGAGAGGAATGACCGGAAGCCCGTGCAGTCCTCGCCCTGAGCCAGCGCCGTCGTCGAATACGAGGCGATGGAACCGAAATCCAGGACCGGGATGGCGGGATCTGTGCTGCTCGTCGGGCACGCCGGCGGCACGGTGGGCGTGGGCGTCGGGGTCGGCACCGGAGTGGGACGCGAGGTCGGCTGTGGCTCCGGAGTGCCGCCCCCTCCCGCGTTGCCGCCGCCGGAACCGCCGCCGGAGTTGCCTCCGCCGGAACCTCCGCCGGAGTTGCCTCCACCGGGGTCACCGGGAGCGGTCGGAGGCGACGTCGGTGAAGGCGACGCGGTCGGCGTGGGCGTGGGCGCGGGGCCTGTCGTCGACGTGGGAGCCGGCGCGGAGGTCGGCGGCGGAGACGGGGCGCTGTCGGGGTCGGCCGCCTGCGTGCCGAACGTGCAGGAACTCAGTCCGAACATGACGGCGGCGGCGAGCAGCACTGCAGGGACGCGCGAAGACCTCACCCGGGCAGTCTTCCACATCCGCTGCCCGCCTTTCGGCGCGCGGCCGGCGGCACACGGGCGTCCCCTCCCTGCGTGCGCTCGCGCTCAGGTGCGGTTCCCGCCGCGCTCGGGAGGGGGTACGCCGCCGTCCCTGTGCTCCCGACGGATCCGACGCCCTTCGGCCTGGTCCTCGCGCTCCTTCTCCTGCGTCTTCTCGATCTGCGTGCGCTCGCGGGGCGGCAGTCGGATGCCGGACTCGGCCGGCACGCCCGCCTGCAGCTGCCGCGCGCGCTCGAGCTCGGCGTCGAACTCGGCACCGAACAGCAGTGCCAGGTTCGCTATCCACAGCCACAGCAGGAACACGATCACCCCGGCGAGTGAGCCATAGGTGCGGTTGTAGTTGGCGAAGTTCGCCACGTACAGGGCGAACAGAGCGCTGGCGACGGCGAGCGTCACGATGGCGATGACCGCGCCGAAGCTGATCCAGCGGAACTCCGGCTGCTCGACGTTCGGCGTCGCGAAGTAGAGGATCGCGATGACCAGGATGACGATCAGGAGCAGAACGGGCCATTTCGCGATGCTCCAGACCGTGGTGGCCGTCGCTGCCACACCGAGGGCGCTGCCGATCGCGTCGGTCACAGGTCCGCTGACGACAAGGAGGAGCGCAGCCGTCCCGACCAGGAGGAGGATGACGACGGTCACGAGCAGCTGTTGCGGCTTGAGCTTCCAGAACGGACGGCCCTCCTCGATCTCGTAGATGCGGTTCATGCCACGCCCGAAGGCGCTCACGTATCCCGACGCCGTCCAGATCGCCAGCACGACGCCGCCGACCAGCGCGAATCCTGCTCCGGGCGATATCGCGATCTGCTCGATCGGGGTCCGCAGTACATCGGCCGCACCCCCCGGTGCCGCCTGCTCGATGATGCGCAGCACCGCATCCGCCGTCGCCTGCCCCTGCCCGAAGACGCCGAGCAGGGAGAACACCGCCAACAGCGCGGGGAAGATCGAGAGCACGCCGAAGAACGTCAGCGCGGCGGCGATGTCTATGCACTGGTTGCGGGTGAACTCCCGCACGGTCCTCGAAGCGACGTACTTCCACGAGCTCTTGTCGATGTCGCCCGGGCTGTTCGGTTTCGCCGCGTCCTCGGGGGCCGGGGCGTACGTGCCGCTCGACTGCCCCACCGTCACGATGGCGTTCCACCGACGTTGCCGCGGGCCTCCTGCGCCCGCTGGGAGACGTCGTCCTTGGCCTCGGTGGCATCCTCGCGCACGTGGGCGGCCGCATCCGACGCCGTGTCCTTCACCGCGTTCGCGGCGTCGCGTGCAGGCTCCTCGAGGCCCGCCCCCACATCCTGTGCCACCGACTTGGCCTCGTCGACCAGCGGCTGTGCCTTCTGCTTGGCCTCGGCGGCGACCCGCCGCTCTCTGGACGAGGCCGGGATCAGCGACGAGACGAGAAGCCCCGCGCCGAAGGCGATCAGGCCGACCGCGAGCGGGTTGCCCTCGGCCTTGGCCTGTACGCGGTCCTTGGCCTGTGAGAGCTCTTCGCCGGCTGAGCCGTGCGATCCGGTCGACGAGCGGACGTCGTCGGCAGCACCCATGATCTTCTCCTTCACGGAAGCCAGGGCTCCCTTCATCCTGTCGGTCTGTCGGTGGGCGATCTTTGACGGCGTGACCTTGTCGGCGAGGGCGTCGACGTCCTCCCCGAGCTCGGTGCGCTGGCGTTCGATGTCGGCGCGGATCGCGTCGGTGGATTCACTCATCGGTTCTCCTCGTTTCTCTTCACAGCGGGCGGGATCTTGCTCAGTGTCTCGGCGGTCTCGGGAGCGCCTCGGATCTGCTTCATCTGAGAACGGCCGATGGCGAAGAGGATGCCGGCGAGGACAGCCCAGATCGCCGCGACGATGAGGGCAGACCAGCCGCCTCCCACCAGTGTTCCGAGCGCCCACCACAGGGCCAACGACAGAAAGAAGACCGCCATCAGCGCGGCGTAAGCCGCGCCGCCCGTCAGGCCCGCAGCCCGCCCGGCGCGGGCCGCGGATTCCTTGGCCTCGGCCTTCGCCAGCGCCAGCTCCTGGCGCATCAGCGCGGACAGATCGGAGGTGACCTCGCGCAGCAGGTCGCCCAGGCTGGTCGAGGCCGCCTGCTCCTCGGACGGTGTCGGCTCGGCCATCGGCTACAGCCCTCCGGGCCGCTGCGTGCCCCTCGCGGCATCCGCATAGACGGGTGTGTCCTGCGGTGGGGTTCCCTGCCCGGTCGCCGCCGCGGGCGTCGCCGGCGGGACACTCGGCTTGTCGGCCGGCTTCGTCACGTCGCGGGGGGTCCCTGACTCCCCGACGGAGGTCTCGGGTGTGTCTCGCGAGGTGCCCTGCGTGTGGGATCGAGAGGAATCGTCGTGGGCGTCCGATGCCAGCGCCCGAGTGAGTCGTCCGGCTGCGACACCGACGAGCCCGGCCGCGACGATGAATGTGCCGGGGTTGCGGCGGGCGTAGCTCTTCACCTCGTGCAGAAGGCTGCCCGGATCACGCCTGCCCAGCCAGTCCGCGGCATCCGCGAGCCGGGTGGACGCCTGGCTCACGAGGTCGCTCGCGACGCCTTGCGACGATGAATTGCGCGACATCTCACCGAGCTCGTCGCTCATCGCGCGCATGCCGTGGGCCACTCGCTCCTGCTGGGCTCCCGCCTGCTCCCGCAGTTCGTGCTGCGTCTGTGCGTAGAGGTCGCGCACCTGCGTCTTGGCTTCTTGCGCGACCGTGCCCGCCTCGTCCTTCGCCGTGTCGGCGACGTGGGCGGCATCGTTCGCGGCGGTGTCCTTGACGCCGCTGGCCTCCCGGCGCGCGGTATCGGTCTTGCGCTCGTCCGGGGCGGTCCCGGCAGAGGTGGGCGATCCCGGATGCTGGCTCTCCGACATGATTGCTCCTTCCTGACGCCGCTTCACTCGAAGTCGGCAGGAGCCCTGTGTATTAGGTCGGCGCCGTCGCGTGAGGGGGCTTGCCAATCGCGCTCGCATGTGCTGAAGTGCGCCGCCCCGTGACGTCCGCTCCCGCTACGCCTTCACGCCGCTGACGAGGGAGAGCAGATCCTTCAGCGGGCGACGCAGGAAGGGGAGGCGAGCGAGCGGGAGTGCGGTGGCGAGCAATCGCAATCCGCGATCCAGGAGGCGGCGGGTGCGTCGCTGTCCTGGTGAGGTGTCGTAGACCCAGAAGAGGGCGAGCAGCAGGTGCGCGAGCACCAGGGTTCGGGGCAGCAGAGCACGCATGTCTTCGGCGAGACCGGGGGAGTGCGCACCCTCGAGCGCGTGGGTGAACAGGCCCTGCACGATCGCCAATGCTTCCGCAGAATCCGACGACAGCGGATTGATCGGCGAACGGGGCGACGCGGCGGCGGAGAGGAACTCTCCGGCGTGCGCGTGGTAGGGATCGAGCTGATCGAGTCCGGTGGCGTATACGACCCGCAGTCGTTCGATCAGGCGGTGTTCGCCTTCGAGCCGCGGCTCGGCGGCGCAACGATGGGCCCGCTGCACGTCGAGGTAGAGCTCCTGGATGAGGTGGTTCTTGGACGGGAAGTGATAGTTCGTCGCCCCGACAGATATCCCCAGTTCATCGGCGATCCTGCGGATCGTGGTCGCATCGTATCCGTTCTCGAGGAATGACCGCAGCGCCGCTGCTCGGATGCGCTGCCGTGTGCGGTCGCCCCTGCCCTGCCCCGCTTCACCGGCCATCGCGCGCTTCCGCCCGCACACTGGCCACCGCGGCCGCGAGGTCGGGATGCGTGAACGTGAAGCCGGCGTCGCACAGCACGCCGGGAAGAACCCATCGGCTCTTGAGGATGAGCTCGGCTTCGCTGCGCAGCACCCACGTTCCGAGCTCGAGCATCCACCGACGGGTCGGCAGTCCCACGGGTGTTCGCGTCACTCGGCGGAGGGTCCGCATGAGAGTGCGGTTGTCGGAAGGGCGCGGCGAGGCGATGTTGATGGGGCCGCACAGCCGCTCGTCGTCGCGGATGAAGCGGATCGCCCCGACGACGTCGTCGATGTGCACCCAGCTGAACTTCTGGCGTCCGCGCGTGCGATACCACGGCGCACGCGCCGGTCCGCTCGGTTCCTCGCCGATACCGCGATACCGGTGGTGGGGCGCAGTCCATCCGTCGCGCTGCGGACCGCCGAGTCCGACGCGGGCGAGGGTCAGGAGCATCCGTGTCGCCGGACCGTCGCCGATGACGATCGCCATGCGCAACGCGGCGCGGCGGGTGTGGGGGAGCGGCGCCGCGAAGAAGGCGCGTTCCCATGAGGTGGCGACATCCACGGAGAAGCCCTCGCCGATCTCGCCGTCCGCCTCGGTGTGCGGCTGGTCCATCGTGTGTCGGTAGATGGTCGCCGTCGACGCGTTCATCCACAGCCGCGGCGGTCGCGCCGACTGTTCGATCGCTGCGCTGAGAGCCCGCGTGGTGTCGACGCGCGAGTCGAGGATGCGGCGCCGGTTGCGGTCGGTGTAGCGACAGTTCACGGACCTGCCGGCGAAGTTCACCACGACATCCGCGCCGTCCACCGCCCGACGAACGCCTGCCATGTCGCCCCAGCGCGTGCCCGTCTCACGCCCGATGACGCGGAGCTCGTAGCCGTCGCGGGCGAAAGCCCGGGTGACGGCGCGTCCGATGAAGCCGCTCGCTCCGGCGATCACCGCGACGGGCCGAGTCGTATCGCTCATGCTGTGAAGGTACTACATTACTGAACATGTTCAGTAATGCTCGGGACGCGTTCACCCCGCGCCGGCAGTCCGTCTACGAACGCGTGCTGGGCGAGCGTTTCGCAGCGCTGGATCCGCAGCTTCGCGAGTATTTCGGCTTCCTGCCGGAGGGCTCGAGGGGCGTGGGTGTCGGGACATACACGTCCGCGGGGCTGAGGATGCGCATGCTGTGGCCGGTCTTCGTCCTTCTCGGATGGCGGGGCGTCGCCTTCCCGAAACGTGAGGAGCTCGTGCCGTTCGTCATCGAGAACGCGGCGCACGCCGATGGCTCGCTGTCGGCGAGACGGACGTTCTTCTTCGGCTCGAGCACGCGGATGATGGTGGACTCCATGCGGGTCGACGACGAGCTGCTCATCGACCGAGTCGGCCGGCGGGGCGAGTTCGAAGTGCACCTCGCGCTGTCGGTGGTGGACGGTCGACTGCGAATGACGTCGCAGCGCCTGGCGCTTCGTCTGGGCCGGCTGCGGGTGCCGCTGCCCGCGTGGGCGACCCTCGTGTTGGAGGAGAGTGCTGCAGCGCCGGGTGACCGTTGTCAGCACGTCGAACTCACGGTCAACGCACCCGTCGTGGGTGAGATCTATGGGTACTCGGGCGCGTTCACCTATGAGCGTCGCACGCTCACTCGCCGGGGCGCTGGATGACCAGCAGGCTCGCCTTCGTGTCCGAGACGATCACCCAGCCGTCGCCGAACTGATACGTCACACCGTATCCCTCGTCGTCGGTGGCGACCGTGGTGTCCGGATTCTCTGTGATGTAGACGCCATCGTCTCCCTGCTCGCGGACCCACCCCTCGCCCACGAGGTCCTGCTGGGCGTCGTCGGCCGTATCGGCGTCGATCAGGGCCCATCCGTAGATCTGCACGTTGTCGGATGCCGCGGCCGAGAAGTCTCCCCACGCGCACCAGAGTCCGTCGGCGATCTCGGCGCTGCCGAGCCGGAACGGTTCCTCCTTCACCGTCCAGCCGGATTCATCGAAGGTGGTCAACAGGTTCTCGGGCAGCAGGTCGGCGCATTCCACGTCGGCCGGGGAGATGGCGGGCCCGGCATCCGGGGTCGCGTCGGTGGAGGGCTCCGCCGAGACCGTGGGGGTGGGATCCCCCGTCTCCTCCGGCGGCTCCTCCGGCGCCCCGGCGCACGCCGTGAGCATGGCGGCGAGGGCGATCAGGGTGAGGGTGCGGGCGGGCGTCGCAGATGTCATTCAGGGGCCTTCGTCGCGGGGGCGTCGGTCACGGAGCAGGGGGGTGGAAGTGGCCGAGCAGCGCCTCATGGAGCACGCCGTTGGTGGCGAATGCCGAGCCGGTGTCGATGGCGGCGTCGCCGTCGAACGACGTGACACGCCCGCCGGCCTCGGTGATGATCGGCACGAACGCGGCGATGTCGTACTCTTTCATGTCGAATTCGGCGACGAACTCGAGCCGCCCCTCGGCGAGCATCATGTAGGGCCACACGTCGCCGTACGCGCGGTCGCGGTGCACGCGCTCGGCGAGTTCGAGAAGGGCGTTCAGATGCCCCGCCTCGCGCCATTGCGCGAGGCTCTGAAAGCTGATGGACGCCTGCTCGATCGCGTCGATCGCCGAAACGCGCAGCCGCGTCGGCCGGGCGGACGTGTTCGTCCACGCTCCGGCTCCCTCGGCGGCCCACCAGCGCCGCCCCAGGGCCGGGATGCTGACGACGCCGACCACGGGGTGGCCGTGCTCGACGAGCGAGATCAGCGTGCCCCACATCGGGATGCCGCGCACGTAGTTGGCGGTGCCGTCGATCGGGTCGACGATCCACTGGCGCGACGCGTCGCCCGTGCGCCCGAACTCCTCGCCGACGATGCCGTCGGCCGGGCGTTCGGCCTCGAGCATCCGACGGATCGCCCGCTCTGCGGCGAGGTCCGCCTCACTGACCGGGGATGAATCGGCCTTCGTCTCGACCTCGAGGTCGGCGGCGTCGAAGCGCGCCATGGACTCGGCGTCGGCGGCGTCGGCGATCCGCAGCGCGAGGCGCAGATCGTCGTCGTAGGGGAGCGGTGGCGCACCCGGGGGACCGGCGGGAGTAGTCACCGCTTCAGGATACCGGCGGCGGCCTGCTCGATTGGCGGCGGGCGTAATCGTGATGGTAACGTTGATCCTCGGTCGTGGCGGCTCCACCCGCCGCGCCCACGCACCTCTAGCTCAATCGGCAGAGCAACTGACTCTTAATCAGTGGGTTCAGGGTTCAAGTCCCTGGGGGTGCACGGGATCGCCCCGGAGACTCTCGCCAGTCTCCGGGGCTTTTCTCTTGCCCGGCCCGTCGTCCCGTTCGGCGCGGGGTTATCGGCCAGAAAGTGTGGATGGGGCGGGCGTGTCAGTAGCGTCCTGCCCATCCTGATCTGAGCCAGAGTCCT
>NZ_JANGEX010000017.1:0-51864 GCF_033792225.1 Microbacterium sp. LRZ72 | reverse complement strand
TTCCATCCTGGAAGACCCCGACGCCCACCCCGCCAACGCCACGCGCACCCCGACTACACCGTCAATTACGAAGAGCCGAGAAAGCACTCACCGAGCAACAGACGTATGGCGAGTACCGGCCGCCGCAGCGAGACGAGTGCATCGAACGGAGCTACTACATGCCCCTCGATGACGAAGATGTGGTTCGCGCCGACGTGCGCGTGTGGAGCAACGGCAAGCAGATGGTCGACTTTCACCTGGTCGCTGAAGGGCTCACGTTGAATGGGAGTGCATGGGAGTACAAGCAACTGGCGCGAGTCGACATTTGCCATGGCCATGCGCACGCCCACGCACTGATCGGAGACAAGATGGACGACGCACCCACCCATATTGGGCGTATCGACACCGTCGCCGACGTGCAGACGATGTTTCGCCTTGCGTGCGCCCAGATCATTGATTTCGCCCGTACACTTCGAGACGAGAGAGGAAGCCATGACTGACCACGTCGCACCCCGCCCGGTCGAGGATTTCCGCCTTGAGGTCATGATGAACCTCGCCAATGGAGACATCGATCTCGACGTCGTCGATGCGGCCGGCCGCAGACCGGTGATCGTCGCGCTCGACGACGAACACCTCGCTACGCTCATCCGCCGAATCGAGAACGTCGGAGGCTACGCGAACGTATTCGCAAGAGGCACCCACGTGCGTCAGGTCAGCGTCATCCGGTCGGAGAGTGCGCTCTTCGAGAACGAGGCCGACGACCTGAGCGTCGAGGCCCCCGCCGGGACCGTTTCGGTCGGAGCATTCCTCGACTACGTCAGCATCCAGGCGCATGGAGTGAAGGTGCCAGCGGTACTACGTGCCGATGAGCCCGGCGCGACAGCGAGACACGCGCGCGACGTCGCTTTCGCCTGACGGAAACAGGGTCTTGAACGAGACCCAAGGTGCAGTCCTCGGCGCATCCACGACTGCGTGAGCCAACGACCGAGTAACCGGACCCGCTTCGTTCGGCCATTCGGTCTGTAGCGAGTCGGGCGGGCCAGCTCCTTCGCGCTCGTATGAACGATCCTGGTGGAAGGCTACCTAGGGCTGCCGCGGGATCTCGGGGCGATCCCTTGCCACTGGTGGAGGGGGTTCGGCGGGCATCGAGGGCAGCGGCAGGTCGGGGAGCCGGCTCGTGGCGGTAGATGAGAAAAGTTTCATGAAGAATTCTTGCGGGTCGCCAGAGAACGCCGTCTTTCCGGGGTTCAATGTCCGAGGCCACCCGTAGAGTTTCGAACATGAATACGAAAGAAGCGGTGGGCCTCGAGGAGGAGACGGACCTCGCCGCGCGGGACCTTGCGGAGCGGTACGCGGCCGCGCGGCGAGCCGAGGCTGCGGCGCAGGCAGCAGTCACGCGGGTGCTGGCGGAGGCTGAGACGCTCGCGGAGCAGCGGGTTGCGGCGCTGCCTGCGGCGGCGTCGCGCGAGGCGGAGTTGCCGGTGCGCGCGCTCGCGGCAGAGCTGGGCGCGGCGGCGCGGGAGCCGGACCGGACCGTGCAACGGCGGATGGACGAGGCAGCCGTGATCGCCCGGCACTTCCCCGCGACCTTGGACGCGTGGGAGCAAGGCGCGATCGCGCGGGGGCACGTGACCGCGATCGTCGAACACGGCATGCCCATCCAGGACGGCGCCGCGCGGGCCATGTTCGAACGGGAGGCGCTGGAGCGGGCGGCGGAGACGACACCGGGGCGGCTGCGGGCTGCGCTCGGGCGGTTGTCGGAGGAGCTGCAGCCGCGGTCGTTGACGGAGCGGCACCAGGAGGCGCGGGCGAAGCGGGGCACGTCGGTGCAGGACCTGGAAGACGGGATGGGCGGGATCCTGATCGTCCAACCGATCACCCTCATCCGCGGCATCCAAGACCGCCTCACCGAACAGGCGAAAGCGATCAAGAACGCCGACCCAGACGATCCGCGGACGCTCGACCAGATCCGCGCGGACATCGCCGCCGACACCCTCCTCACCTCCACCCCGAACATCGACACCGGGGAAGGACTCGCCGACGGGTACGGCGGGCTCGGATCCATCACCGCCGTGGTCAACGTCACCGTCGCGGCCACAGCGCTGGCCGGCGTCACCGACGAACCCGCGGAACTGGTCGGGCGGGCACCGGTCGACATCGACACCGCCCGCGAACTCGCCGCACGCGCCCCCGGATGGGAGCGGGTGCTGACCGACCCGATCAGCGGCGGGATCCTCGCCGTCGACCGATACACGCCCTCGGCGGACATGAAACGACACCTGCGGGTGCGGGACCAGCACTGCCGGTTCCCCGGCTGCCGACAACCCGTCCACCGGTGCGACTTCGACCACACCCTCGACTACGCGTTGGGCGGCAAGACCGAAGTGCGGAATCTGGCGGCGCTCTGTCGACGACATCACACCGTGAAGGGCGAAACCGCGTGGAAAGTGAAACAACTCGACCACGGGGTTCTCGAGTGGACGTCGCCGGGCGGGCTGGTCTATATCGACACACCACCCTCGATGGTGCGCTTCACCGAACCCGACGAACCCGCGCCGTTCTGAGTGGCGTCGTTCTGAGCCGGCGCCGTTCTGAGCGCCTCCCGCATGTGCTCCATCGTGCGGGGACCGTAGCCATCAGCATCCGCCGCGCTGATTCGTCTCGGCTGTCATCGACGGTGCTGATCGACGCCCTCAAGGACGCCTCAGCCGAGGTCCACCGCATCACGTCGGGTGTGCAGCACGCGAAGGACCAGGATGTCGTTCTCGTCGAGGCGATAGAAGACGGCGTAAGGGAACTGATGCAACCGCGCCCGTCTCACGCCCGCGAACCCGTCAACCGGGGGAGCGCCGTTCGGGAACGTGACGAGCCGATCCATGACGCGATCGAGTTGGTCGAGGAAGCGTCGCTCGAGGTGCTCGTCGATCGCGCGGTAGTGGTCGCGGGCGTCGGTCAGATCGCGGACCGCGAGCTGCGTGAGGCGGAGCGTCACTGCTCGGCGTGCAGCTGTGCGCGGACCTGCCCCCAGTCGCGGGTGGTGCCCTGCGTCTGCTCGTCGAGCGCGGCGACAAGCTGACGCCGCTCTTCGTCAGTGGGCACGTACACGGCCTCGCCGAAATGAGTCCGCAGCGCCTCCTGGATCATCTCCGAACGCGTGCGGTGCTCCACAGCTCTGGCTCGCTCGACGATCTCGAAGAGCTCCTCCGGCAGCGTGATGGCGACTTTGCGTACAGCCATCTTCCCTCCCCCGTCTCGGTGGTATGACGAAAGCATACCTGGCGTCGCTCCCACAACGATGGGGCGGATGGCGCGAGCCGCCGGGAAGCGGTGGCCCTCCGGCAGCGTCCGTCAGCCCACGTGCCACAGGCAGCCCCGTACGCGACCGCCCGTGTTCACTCCAGCTATCCGGATATTGACATATTCGGTTGCTATCTGGAAAATGTAATAGAAGATGCCCATCCGGAAATCAGCATAGGAAGCGACCATGTCGACTGCGCGCACCCGCATCCACTCTCCGAGTGACATCGGACTGGTCATCCAGCAGGCACGGCTCGCGCGGGGGCTCTCGCAGACCACCCTGGCCGATCAGCTGGGGTTGTCTCAGCGCGCGGTGAGCGAGATCGAATCGGGAAAGCCGACGATCTACATGCGCAAGGTCTTCGACCTGCTGCGAGCGACCGGCGTCGAACTGACGGCCGAACTGCCCGTCGACGAGCGATGAAAATCGCTGTCGAGCTGTACGGCGAGGTGATCGGCCACCTGTCCGGCGATGCCCGCACGTTCGACATCGACATCTCTGGTGAAGCGATGACGCACTTCGGTCTGAACAGCCGGGTTCTCTCCGTCGCGCTCCCCCTCTCACCTCGCCTGCCACGCCATCACGCCGGCCGCCGCCGCAACTGGTTCGCGGAGCTTCTTCCCGAGGGAGACCAGCTCGACCATATGCTGGCCCGCCGGGCTTTGCGGCGCGGAGACGTGCCGGCGTTCCTCGCTGCGTACGGGCGTGACGTCGCCGGCGCCCTGCAGATCTGGGATGTCGACGATCCGACCGAGCCGCCCACCGCTCGAACGACCCCCGTCGATGCGCGCGAGATACGAGTTCTGCTGGAGGACCCGCTCGGCGCTCCGCTGGGCAATGAGACCGCCGGGGGCAAGTCGTCGCTCGGCGGCGTCCAACCGAAGATCGTGCTCGCACGGATCGAAGACGGATGGGCGCGTGCGGTCGGAGGCTTCCCCTCGACGCACATCCTCAAGCCCCAGTTGGCCTCGTTGCCGACGGTGATCTTCGACGAGGAGTACGGGGCCCGGTTGGCTCGGGGCCTCGGGCTGGCGTCGTTCGACACGACGGTGCGCTCGTTCGACGGTCTGCCGACACTCGTGATCGAACGGTTCGACCGCGCGAGCGGCACGAGGATCCACCAGGAGGACTTCAATCAGGCGCTCGGCGCCGGAGGCAACCAGAAGTACCAGGAGATCGGCGGCGTCGTCAGCCTCGCTCGGGTGGCGGATGTGCTCACCCGGCACGCGCACTCGGAGGAGCTTCGCACGCTCGCGCGCATGCTGGTGCTCACCGTGGCCGTCGGCAATCTCGACTTGCACACCAAGAACCTCGCGCTCCTGCACCCGCGGGACGGCGACCTGGCCCTGGCACCCGCGTACGACGTGGTCCCGATGGCGCATCGGAGTGATGTGGATGGGCGGCTCGCCCTCGCCGTCAACGGCGAGTACGCGCACACCCGGGTGACATCGGCCGACCTCGTCGCCGAGACATCCGCGTGGGGCCTTCGCAGAGCGCAACGCGTCGTCGACGCGACGCTCGAAGAGATCGACGCACTCGTTGGGCGGGAAACACCGCTCGAGGGCGCAGCGACGAATCTGCACGATCGGATCCGCCGATCCGTGCGCAACCTCATCGAGGGCCGGGCTGCCGGCGCTGACGCGTGACGTTGCCGGGCACGGCTGGGCATGACCGCACTATTTTTGTGTACACATATTACGTTCATCCCACTCTGTGAATAGCTGGCTAAAGTGGAAGTATGAACACAATCGCCCGCAGTATCCCGGCGCGTGAGCTTCGAGAAGGCCTGGCCGACGTTCTGGGCGGAGTCGCCTATGGTCACGAACGCGTCGGAGTGACCCGTCACGGCAAGCTCACCGCAGTCGTCATCAGCGTCGACGACCTGGAACTGCTCGAGGAGTTCGAGGCGGCACGCGATCTGGCCGAGTTCCGCGCCGCGAAGGCCGACGACGACGGTGACCGTGTGACCCTCGATGAGTTGCGCGCCGAACTGACGTGAGCCGGTACCGCGTCGAGTTCACTGCCTCCGCGGCGAAGGAGATCCGAAAGCTCGATCCACAGATCCGGCGACGCGTGCTCGCAGGCATCGCAGCCCTCGAGTCAGATCCCCGTCCCCCCGGCATCCGACAACTCGTCGATTACGACAACGCGTGGCGAGTTCGGATCGGAGACGACCGAGTGCTCTATGAGGTCGTCGACAGTGCGGTGCTCGTGACCGTCTTCCGCGTCGCACACTGCCGCGATGTCTACGACGATCGGTGATGCGTGACACGGGGCGTCATGGCTTCCCTGTGCGAGACGAAACGCACAACCGATCTCTGGCTCACGCGCGGCGCAGAACCTCGCGGGCGAACAGCCGTGCGGCCGCGCTCATATCGCCGCGGTCTGCGCGGTCGCGCGGTCCGTCCCAGAGGTTCTCGAGCACGACCCGCAGAGTCTCCTCATAGAGGTCGTGACCCCGTACTTCTCCGTCACCGCGGCGCCAGCCGAGCGCGGTCAACCACGTTGCGACGGTGTCGAGGGTCGGCGAGGGTTCTCCTTCGGCATGTTCGCCTTGCGGCGCAGCATCCAGAACCCGGGTCGTGAAGCGCCCGCCCGCCACGACCATGAGCAGGAGGCCGACGGCGGCAGCCTGGGAGTACTCCGCGTTCATCGATCCCGAGCGCCCGCCCACCGCGTGCGTGCCGTCGACCACCCCGCGCCAATGCGCGATGAGATCATCCCAGATGCGCGCGGGGTCGTCTCGGCCCGCCCGGCCGGCACGGGTCAGCAGCAGCCGCCCCTTGTACTTGCGCAAGAAGCCGTGGTGAATGAGCGCCTCGCGAAAGTGCAACAGCGGCCCGCTCTGCACCTCTCGGTTGCGCGCGCCGATCCACGGGCCCATGGACGGCACGATCGCACTCGCCTCGACGACGTCGGCCGGCGTGAGGTATCCGGCCGAGGTGAGTGGGATGCCCTCCTCTCCGGCGCGCTCGAGGAACCAGGTCCAGGCCCGCAGCGCGGCATCCCGCTCCGCCGTATCGAGCGCGGGCGGCTCATCGAGAAGAGCTCGCGCAGCGGCTTCGACGTGCTCTGATCCGGGCAGATACCGCAGTCGATCGATGAGCGAGATGACGAATGCCGGCACGCCGGCCTCGCGCAACCCGAACCGCAGGTCGCTCAGCTGTTCGTTGACCTCATCCGGATCGAACCGGGCGGGGTCGCCCTGCACCTCGAACAGCGCGGCGCCCTCCAGGCCGCGGCTGTCTTCGGGCGGGGCCGCGCGGCGTCCGTCGACACACACCGCGAGGGGCACGTGGCGGTCGCCGGTGCGCACCTCTTCGACCCGCAGGATGATCTGCCAGTCGTCGCCGTAGTCGTAGAGGTAGTGCAGCGTGTCTCCGGCGCCGGCGACGACCTCGTCGAGCCGCACCTCACCCTCGGGCACCCCGTCATCCTCGCCCTCGTCGACGTCGTAGGGACAGAGGAACAGCTGCGCCTCGTGGTCCCAGCCGTCCCCGCCGACGGAGAAGCGGTGCAGGTGGGAGTCGGTCCACCCGAACGCGGCCTGCAGCACGTCGTGCAGCGCGTCGAGCGTCATCGACGAGCGCAGGTCGAGGCGCCGCCACACCGGCGGCTTCTCCCCCACCACGTCGGCCCGCACCCGGAACACGACGGTGTCGGAGCGGGGCGGATGCCGGAGCTCGGGGCGTGGGTGGTCGAGGTACTCCGCCATGCGGGCCCGGGCGATCTGCTCCATCGCGCCCTGCAGGTCGGCGAACGACATTCCCTCGGCGATCTCGGCGAACCGGCGTTGCACTTCTTGGTCGTCCATCACGGATACGGTACCGCTGCAACGTCGGACGGCGATGGAATGATGGGGACCTATGACCGACGACGACACCGTGGGCGACGAGGACGTTGAGCAGGACACGGCTGGACGCTATGGTCCGTTCGCCTACCTCAGCGCCCCCAACGCGTCGCTGTATCGCCGCGTGATGCGCGTGCTGATGAGCGAGAAGGAGCGCTTCACGGTGCACATGCGGTCGGATGCCGTATATGTCGCCCTCCAGTCCGACGGAGGCGGCACGGTCTCGGAGGCGGCGGTCTCTGAGACGGCGGTCGCCGAGGCTCTGGAGCGGCTCGCTCAGCCTTCGTGGGGCAACCTCCTCGCCTTCGCCGACTCCTCACGGGTCACCGCGTTGGAGGACTTCTACCGACGTCGGATGCTGTATCAGCTCTCGCGCGAGGGCGAAGCCGCCGAGCGTGCCCTGGCGCAGTACGACGCTGCGCTCGGTACACGCGGCGCCCTGCAATCGGTCGCGCTCGAGGACATCGTGGTTCTCTTGACACAGCTGCGCAATACGATCGTTCAGCGCGCGGACGGCCATCCGATCGACACGGCGGCGACCCACCAGGCGCTGCGCACACTGCACGATCGCTTCTCGGAGCTCGCCGAGAATGCCGTCGCCTTCATGGGGTCTGTGCAGCGGACGATCGATCTGCACGACGCGGATGTCGAGGCCTTCCTGGCCTACAAGGAGCAGCTGATCGAGTATCTGGAGCGCTTCATCCGGGATCTGCTCACGCGCGGCGCGACCATCGCGGCGATGCTCCTCGAGATCCCCGACGACGGTGTGGTCGCCCTCGCCGAGATCGCCGCCGAGCGAGAAGCCGCCGACGCCGCCCCCGGAGAGAAGGAGCACGCGTTCGACGTGACCCGCGACCGGTGGGTGGCGCAGTGGACGGGGCTGGAGGGATGGTTCATCACCGCCCCGCAGCGTGAAAGCGAAGCGAAGCTGCTGCGGGCACGGGCTCGCGCCGCCGTCCCCGCGCTGCTGGCGGTCGTGCGCGCGCTGCACGACAACGCCGGGGGCCGCACCGACCGCACCCAGGACTTTCTGGCGCTGGCCTCGTGGTTCGCCCGACTCCCGAGCGACGGCGACCGCCACCGGCTCTGGCGCTCCGCATTCGGGCTGGCCCCGGTGCGCCATCTCAGCGTCACCGCTGAGACCGAGGAGGCGTGGGACTCGGTCAGCCTGGGCAGTTCGACGCCGTGGCGCGACGCGCCGCCACTGAAGCTCAGCCCGCAGCTGCGCCGGACGGGCACCTACGAGCGCCGCGGCAAGCCCGCGCAGGTGACCGACCGTACCGCCGCCAAGGCGATGCTGGCCGCCGAGGCCGAAGCCGAGGCCGCGCAGACCGGGGCGGCCCGTCGACGCATCCTCACCGACGGACCTCGGTCGCTCTCCGCGTTCGGCGAGCTCGACCCCGAGGCGTTCCGGCTCTTTCTGGGTCTGCTCGGCGATGCGCTGGCGTCGATGGGACCGCGAGCCTCGACATCGACCGTCCATACCTCGGACGGCGAGCTGCGTGTCACCCTCCGTCGAATCGACGACGCTCCGCCGATGGCTCTGGTGACGGTCGACGGCGTGCTTACCGGACCCGACCATATCGTCGACATCGCGCCGACTTCCGGCGGTGGCGCCCGATGAGTCCTCTCGATGCGGCATCCGGAATCTCTGGAACGCTCGAAGCGCGTGATGTCGGCGATCGCGTCCGCGTCCTGCGTGCGCTCCTGATGCATCCGGTGCTGCGCGCGGACGCCGACGGCGAACTGTTCCGGCTCGCCAGACGGCACGCCGACGTGCTGCGCACCTGGCTCGAGCGTGAGACAGGGTGGCGTGTCATCGTCGAGTCGCAGACCGTGAGACTCGCGAACTCCTACGTCCCGCGCGGCGCCACCGCCGAGGCGATCGCGCAGCGTCACCCCGCCCGCGCCCGCCGCGGCGACCCGCCGTTCACCCGGCGCCGGTACGTCCTGCTCTGCCTGGCACTGTCGGTGCTGGAGCGATCCGACCTGCAGATCGCGCTCGGACGTCTCGCGGAGGAGATCGTGCTGGCCGCGCGGCAGCCCGGACTCGCCGACATCGAGTTCACTCTGACCGGTCGCGAGCAGCGGTCCGACCTCGTTGCGGCGATCAGACTGCTGCTCGGCAGGGGTGTGCTGGTGCGCGTGGCCGGCGACGAGGAGTCGTATGTCTCGGCGAACGGCGATGCGCTGTATGACGTCGACCGGCGCGTGCTGTCGACCATGCTCGCCCCCCTGCACGCGCCGGGGCTGGTCGCGATGAAACTCGGGGTGGATGCCCCGATCGATCAGATCGAAGACGCTTTGCATGCCCCGCCGCCGGCCTACACCGACGAGGAGACGACCCGACGGGTACGGCACGCCGTGACGCGACGGCTGCTGTGCGACCCCGTCGTCTACTACGAGGAGCTGCCCGACGACGAGCGCGCCTACCTCGTCAGCCAGCGCGTCGCGTTGACACGTCGCCTCGCCGTGGCCACGGGGCTGACACCGGAGCTGCGAGCCGAGGGCGTCGCGCTGGTCGACCCCGAGGACCAGCTCACCGATCTGCGGATGCCGGAGCAGGGCACCGACGGTCATGTCACGCTGCTGCTCGCGGGGCATCTCGCCGAGCGCGGTCCCACTTCTGTGGATGACCTGCGTGCGATGACGAAACGGCTCGCGCACGAGAACGCGGCATTCTGGCGCAAGACCACTCGCGAGGCGGGAGCAGAGAACGCCCTCGTGACCGACGCCGTCGACCGGCTCGTTGCGCTCGGCCTCGCACGGATCGAACAGACCGGAGAGGATGACATCGTGCATCCTCTGCCCGCGTTGGCGCGATTCGCCGTGCTCGAACCCACGATCACCGAGAGGAAGACTCGATGACTGCCGACGCGTTGCCGCGTCCGACGAGTGAACGCTGGCAGCCGCTGCGCGTGGGCCTGGTCGACCTCTTCTATTACGACGACGAGCAGTTCTGGTTCCACGACGGGCGTCTGCTGCTGAGAGGGAACAACGGAACCGGCAAGTCGAAGGTGCTTGCGCTGACGCTTCCCTTCCTCCTCGACGGGTCCATCGCCTCACGACGCGTCGAGCCCGATGCCGATCCGCACAAGCGCATGGAATGGAACCTGCTGCTCGGCGGCGCACATCGCCATTCAGAACGCACCGGCTACTCGTGGGCCGAGTTCGGGCGCATCGAGCCCGATGGAAGCGAGACGTTCACCACGATCGGCATCGGGATGAAGGCCGCGTCCGGTCGCGGCATCGTCAAGACGTGGTACTTCGTCAGCGAGCGCCGCATCGGCGATCTGCGCCTCGTCGACGACAGCCGCACGGTGATCAGCCAGGAACGACTGCGCGACGAACTGGCCTCCTCGAGTGCGGGACATGTCTTCTCCACCCAGGACTCGTACCGCCGAGCCGTCGACGAGGCTCTGTTCCGGCTGGGGGACGAGCGGTACGGCGCACTGGTCGACCTGCTCATCCAGCTGCGCCAGCCGCAGCTGTCGAAGAAGCCCGACGAGAAGGCACTGTCGGCCGCGCTCACCGAGGCACTCGCGCCGCTCGATCAGGCCGTCGTGGCCGATGTCGCCGAGTCGTTCCGCTCTCTCGAGGAGGAGCGCATCGGCATCGCCGATGCGAAGGACACCCTCTCGGCCGCCGAGGACTTTCTGCGCCACTATCGCGCGTATTCACGCATCGCCTCGCGACGGCACACCACCGAGGTCCGCCTGGCGAACTCGGCGTACGAGCATGCGGGACGCAGCCTGGGCGAGGCTCGCGACCGGTTGACCGCGGCACGGGAGCGGGTGGCGGCGCTCGAGCGTGACGCCGACGCGGCGGACGAGCGTGAGAGCATGCTCGGCGGACAGGAAGAGGCCCTGCGATCGAGTCCCGAGATGCGGGATGCCGATCACCTGGATCGAGCGGGGCGCGATGCGGATGCCGCGGAACAGCGCGCGGCCGCGGCAGGGACGGAGGCGGCTCGTGCCGCCGATCACGCGACACGCGACGCCGCCTCGGCCACCGAGGCCGCGACGCAACACGACGAGGCCGTCGCCGCGGAACAGCGCCACGAGCGCGCCGCCATGCTCCTGGCGACGGCGGCAGGACTCTCCGAACAGCACCCGGAGATCACCGCCGACGCCGAGGCAGCGGCATCCGCTCTGGCGAGCCGACGCTCACAGGTGACGCATGTGCGCGCGCTCGCCGACGCGGCAGCGCATCGTGTCGCTGCCGCGGACAATCAGCGCCGGGCGCTCGACTCCGCCGAGGCCGACGCGGCAGCTCGGGCGGAAGAACTCGCCGAGGCGCGAGACGCCGTCGAGAGGGCCGTGGCGATGTATCGCGACGGCGTGCGCGAGTGGCTTGCGGCTGTCGTCGTCGTCGACGCGGGCCGCGACCTGGACGAGCTCGCCGATCTGTCGGAGGGATGGGCGCGCACGCAATCCGCCGAGCCACCCGCGCGCCTGGCGATCGATGCCGCCGCCGATGCGGAATTGGAGCGCATCACTCATGAACGCAGCGCGGCCGAGCAGGAGGCCGGGCTGCTCGATGCCGACCTCGCCGCCGTCCGTGCGGAGATCGCCGAGCGCGACGCAGGTCGCGACCCGGAACCACAGCCGACGCCTGCTCGGGCCCACGACGCACGGGAACAGCGGCGAGGTGCACCGTTCTGGCGGCTCACCGACTTCGCAGCCGACGTGCCGGACACGCAGTGCAGCGGCATCGAGGCGGCGCTGCAGTCGGCGGGACTCCTGGATGCCTGGGTGTCCGCCGACGGCACCGTGCGTGTGGACGACGATGTCGTGCTGGAGTCCGCGGGCCCCGAGATCGACAGTCCGCAAGCGTCGCTGGCTACGGTGCTCGTGCCGGCGGTGCCGGCCGACAGTGTGGTGGCAAGCGACACCGTGCAGGCCGTGCTGCGCCGGATCGGCTGGGGCGAGACATCCGGCGCCCACCTCTGGATCGACGGGGACGGACGCTGGGGCACGGGTCCCCTCCGCGGGGCATGGACGAAGGAACGGGCCGAGTTCGTGGGCGCGAGCGCCCGGGACGCTCACCGGCGCGAGGTGCTGGAGCGGCTGCACGCCCGTGCGGGTGCGCTCGAGAGCCAACTCGATGCCGTGCGGGACAGCATCGCCGAAGCGGGCCGTCGTGCACAGGTGGTGCGTCAGGAGCGGGCGTCGTATCCGGCGAGCCTCGAACGTCGGCTGTTCGTCGCACACGGCGATGCGGCGGCGGCGGAACGCGAGCAGGCACGCGCCACCGAGAGGGCGGATGCCGCCCGATGGGCCTGGGACGATGCCGACGGCGCCGCACACCGGGCGGCGGAGCAGCTCGCTGAAGAGGCGGCCGACCTTGCGCTACCCACCGCGGTCGATGACCTCGAGCGGCTGCGCGAAGCGATCGGCGACTACGAAGTCGCCCTCACACACCTGCGCGCCTCCGCACATGCGCGCGTTCTCGCGGGGGACGCATCCATGCGGGCGGACGAACGCGCGGCGGATTCGTCGCGGGTGCGCGAGCGGCGCGAAGAGGAGCACGGCGAGCTGCGCGGCGCGGCAACGCGGCTACGCGCCGCGTACGACGCGTTGCACGCCACCGTCGGCGAGAGCGTGGCCGAGTTGCAGGCCCGGCTGACCGAGGTCGCCGCGGCACGCACGTCCGTTGCGGCCGAGTTGAAGCAGCTAGCGAAGGACCGCCTCGCCGCCAGCGCCGAAGAGGGAACGGCCGCCGAGCGCGTCGACGGCCTGGTGAGCAGGCGCGAGGAAGCCTCGCTCGCACGCGACGAGCGGATCGGCGACCTGCGACGATTCGTCGCCACCGGGCTGCTGCGCGTCGCGGTGCGCGAGATCGACACACCGGCGATCGACGAAGAGGACGGGTGGAACGTCTCCGCATCGGTCGCGCTCGCGCGCGCTGTGGAGCAGCGGCTCGCCGACATCGACGAGAGCGACGAGGCGTGGGCGCGATCCCAGCAGCGCGTCTCGACGGCGAGCACCGAACTGTCCTCACAGATGAGCCGGCACGGGCACACCGCCGTCGTCGAGCAGCACGGGGACGTGCTCGTCGAACGAGTCCGGTACCGCGGCGACGAGATCGACATCGATCGGCTGGCAGATCGACTGAGCGACGACGTGGCAGATCGCGAGCGTCTACTCAGCGCGCGCGAGCGCGAGATCCTGGAGGAGCACCTCGTGGGCGAGGTGGCCGGTCATCTGCACGAGCGGATCCTGACCGCCGAGCAGCAGATCGACCGGATGAACCGCGAGCTGGCCGAACGCAAGACCTCGACGGGCATGCGGCTGCGGGTGCGTTGGCGTGAACGGCCCGATGGCCCCGCGGGTCTGGCAGCGGCGCGCGGCCTGCTGGTGCGCTCGGATGCGACCTGGAGCGCCGACGATCGCACGGCGATCGAGGACTTTCTGCAGGCGCGGATCGCCGAGGTGCGCGAAGATGACCCTGCCGGAGGCTGGCAGGAGCATCTGGGCGAGGCGCTGGACTACCGGCGATGGCACGGCTTCGTCGTCGAGCGGTGGCAGAACGGGCAATGGCGATCGGCCTCCGGTCCAGCATCCGGAGGTGAGCGGGCGCTGGCCGTGTCGGTGCCGCTCTTCGCCGCCGCGGCGGCCCACTACAACTCCGCCGACCCACGCGCGCCGCGTCTCATCCTGCTCGATGAGGCCTTCGCCGGTGTAGACGACGACTCTCGTGCCAAGTCTCTCGGCCTGCTGGCGACGTTCGACCTCGACGTCGTGATGACCAGCGAACGCGAGTGGGGATGTTACCCGCAGGTGCCGGGACTGTCGATCGCGCAACTCACGCGTGTGGAGGGGATCGACGCCGTCGGGGTCACTCGCTGGCGATGGGACGGCCGACAGAAGACCCGGGCCCCGCAGGTCGACGCGTCGGGCCAGGCCGGCGGCCCACCGCCGGAACCGGAGCCGGAGATGCTGTTCGGATGACAGCGGCGGCGGACGAAACCGGACCGTCACGCGCGGATGCCGACGCGATCGAACGACTGCTCGGCGGACCCGAGACGGCGTGGCTGGTCGGGCGGGTGCGTGAACGCATCCTGGATGCCGGTGGTGAGCAGATGCGCGGCGTCGTACGGCGCCGCGACCCCAGCGATGCCGAGCGCGCCGCCGCGGTGCGTCTTGTCGGCATGCCCCGGCGTCAGGGGCAGACGCTCTCCGTAGATCTCGCCGCGGTTGAGCGGATCCTCCGTCGGGGTCCGTGGCCAGCAGGACTCGCCGATGCGGTGCAGGCGCTCACCGGCCCGGTCATCGATCACCGAGGTGAGCGCGAGAGAGAGCGGGCGGCGTGGACGGCTGCGCGCGATCGTCTCATCGTCGAGACCCCGCAGTTTGCGGGCCTTGCACCGTGGTGGGAGTCATGGTGTGCGGCGGGCGGGCTCACGCGCATCGCGCGAGCGGAGGCGCGGCGGATCGGCTCGTCGGGCCCGGAGGCCGGCGAGCGCCTCGTGCAGGCGGTCGCCGACCTGCTGCGGTTGCTGCCGGCCAAGGGCGAACCGCTCTCGATGATCGCCCGACGAGCAGTGGGCGACGCACACGCACTCGACGCCGACCGCCCCCTCGGGCGTCTCGCGCTGGCTGTCGTGTGGGCGGCATTCGGAACGGATGCGGCGCGACCGTCATCGCGCGAGGTGTGGCAGGCCGCCGGCGTCGAACGCTCCGCCCTCGCATCGACCGTCCTGTGTCTCGGGGTCGGCGGACGGGACGATGTCCCGCGCGAGCGCACCGGAGCTGCGACGGCGAGCATGCTGGAGGCGATGCGCACGGCTCGCGCTCCGGTCATCCTGACTCTCGAACAGGTCCGATCCGGAGGGGCGCGGGTGCTGCCACCCGAGGGCGTCGTGCACGTGTGCGAGAACCCCACCGTGGTCGAGGTCGCTGCCGACCGCTGGTCGCGTGCGGCTGCAGATGTCGACCCCGTGCTGGTGTGCACATCGGGTCAGCCCTCGTTCGCCGTGATCGAACTGCTCGATCAGCTCACGGCATCCGGCGCAGAATGCCGCTACCACGGCGACTTCGACTGGCCGGGACTGCGGATCGCCGCCGCGCTCGGAATGCGCGTGCCGTGGGTCGCATGGCGTTTCGGCGCCGCCGACTATCGCGCCGCTGCGGCCACAGAAGAAGCGTCGCTCGAACTCGCGGGTCGTCCGTCGGAATCACCCTGGGATGTGGGACTCGCGGCGGCGATGGTCGAGATCGGGCGCGCGGTCGAAGAGGAGGCAGTCCTCGACGGTCTGGTCGACGACCTGGTGCAGGAGCGTCGGTCCACCGGCTAGAACAGACACCCGAGGTATGCCTCTCGAGACGTCGTCGACCACATCCTTGCCGAACGCGGTTCGACACCGAAATCCAGCCGGAAGTGCGCGGGACTCCGGGTACTCCGCGCTCAGCAGCTCGTGAGCGAACGCGAGCACATCGTCGCCAGCGGCACAGCCCCCGAGAACGACGGATGGTGGCGAATACGCCATGCGCCTGGACGAGCACCTTCCCGTCGAAGAATGGCTCACCCTGCTCGTCGAGAAGTATCAGCCGCTCGCTCCGACCGGACTCATCGCGAACGTCGTCTGCGGACTCGGCGATCTCGACGACGTCGAAGACGACCCGTCACTGCCCGAGCCGCGCGAGCCCACCGAATCGTTCTGGTCGCGCAGGCAGCACCGCATCATTCGGCAGCTCGGGCTGTAGCGGCTCAGGGCGCAGGTGGGGACGACTTCTTCGCGGTCGAGTGAACGGTCCGGGTCGAACGCCGCAGAAGGCTGCCGCGGGATCGCGGGCGATCCCTTGCCACCGACGGAGCGGTCGGCGGGTGTGGGCGAACCGGCTCGCGTCGAAACATGAGAGAAGTTTCATGAAGAAGTTTTGACGGGTCGCCCGAGAACGCCGTCTTTCGGGGTTCAATGTCGGAGGTCGGTCGTAGAGTTTCGAACATGAAGACGAAAGTCGCGGTGGGTCCCGAGGGCGGTGTCGAGGACGGCATCGATGTCGCCGCGCGGGACCTTGCGGAGCGGTACGCGGCCGCATGCCGGGCTGAAGCGGCCGCGCAGGCCGCGGTGGCGCGGGTGCTGGCCGAAGCCGAGACGCTCGCGGAGGAGCGGGTCGCGGCACTGCCGGCCGCGGCGGCTCGGGAAGCGGAGCTGCCCGTGCGAGCGTTGGCGGCGGAGCTGGGCGCGGCGGCGCGGCAGCCGGATCGGACCGTGCAGCGGCGGATGGATGAAGCGGCGATGATCGCCCGCCACTTCCCCGCGACATTGGGCGCGTGGGAGCACGGCGCGATCGCGCGGGGGCACGTGACGGCGATCGTCGAACACGGGATGCCCATCCAGGACGGCACTGCACGGGCAATGTTCGAGCGTGAAGCGCTGGAGCGCGCGGCGGAGACGACACCGGGGCGGCTGCGGGCCGCGATCGGCCGGCTGTCGGAGGAGCTGCAGCCGCGGTCGCTGGCCGAGCGGCACCAGGAGGCGCGGGCGACGCGGGGCACGTCGGTGCAGGAGCTGGAGGACGGGATGGGAGGGATCCTGATCGTGCAACCGATCACCCTCGCCCACGGCATCCAGGAACGGTTGACGGCACAGGCGCGGGCGATCAAGACGGCCGACCCGGACGATCCGCGGACGGTGGATCAGATCCGCTCCGACCTCGCCGCCGACATGCTCCTCACCTCCACCCCCAACGTCGACACCGGGGACGGACTCGCCGACGGGTACGGCGGACTCGGATCGATCACGCCCGTGGTCAACGTCACCGTCTCCGCGACAGCGCTGGCCGGCGTGACCGCCGAGCCGGGCGAGCTGGTCGGGCGGGCACCGGTCGACATTCACACCGCCCGCGAGATCGCCGGCCGCGCACCCGGATGGGAACGGGTGCTCACCGATCCGATCAGCGGTGGAATCCTCGCGGTCGACAGGTACACCCCCTCGGCGGACATGAAACGGTACCTGCGGGCGCGGGACCAGCACTGCCGGTTCCCCGGATGCCGACAACCCGTCCACCGCTGCGACCTCGACCACACCCTGGACTATGCCCTCGGCGGCAAAACCGAGGCCCGGAACCTGGCGGCGCTCTGCCGACGACATCACACCGTGAAGGGCGAGACCGCCTGGAAAGTGAAACAGATCGACCACGGCGTCCTCGAATGGACGTCGCCCGGTGGGCTGGTCTACACCGACACACCACCATCGATGGTGCGATTCAGCGACCCCGAGGAGCCGGCGCCGTTCTGAACCCGCGCCGTTCTGAGCCCCGCGCCCGCGGGTGCACCGTCGCTCGAGGCATAGGCGGCAGCATCCGCCGTTCTGCGGCGACAACAGAACCGAGCGGCGGAGTAGCGCGCGTTTCGGCTCGCTTCGCTCGCTCAACGAACGCGTGGGGTCTAGGCGAGGTTTCGGCCGCCGCCCGCCTGCAGGTCCGACACCAGCCGGTCGAACGCGTCGGCCGAGATGGTGAGCGACGTCAAGCCGCCGCCGATCTCTTTGTACAGCGTTGCTTTCCAGTGGTAGATCGTTCGAATGTAGTCCCCGCTGGGCAGGACATACAGCCAGAGCGTCGACCCGTCCCTCTTATAGAAGTTGCGGCGGGCAGCGGCGACGGTATGGGCGTGCGAATCACTCACCAGCGACCAGTCCCCGCCCGAGAGCACGGAGTTCTTTCTCGATCGGGGAATGGCGAGTGCGTCGAGCACGATGTTGAACTGGTTGTCCGAAAGGTTGATGACGTTGTTCGCCTGCTTGTTCCAGTCGACGCCCACGTTGTACAGACTGCCCATCACCGCCGCCTGCGTGTCGCTCGTGATGTGGCAGATGTACTGCGGGCCGACCACATAGTGCTGGCCACTGCTGGTGTTCTTGATGACGCGCAAGTATTCATCTCCAGGGATCGACAGATTCGGGGCTGTGGGAATCGGCGTTGTCGGGGCCGGCGGCGCATCGCCCACGAGCGTCTCAGGATCGAGAAGGTAGCTGTAGGTACGTCCAGACATACCCCGCCACGCGCCGCGCCCGATCTCGAGGTGCAGGTGCGGGCCGGTGCTCAGACCGGTGGTGCCCTTCATCCCGAGCACGGACCCCGCGAGCACGGTCTCGCCGACCGAGACGTAGGGCGACCCCGGGGTCATGTGAGCGTAGAGCGACCAGTGCTGGGCATGGTTGACGATCGCGGTGTTGCCGAGTTGGCCGAGCGAGCCGGCATAGGCGACCGTGCCGCTGCGGATGGCGCGGATGGACTCGTCGGCCCCACTGGCCTCGTGGCAGTCGATGCCTTTGTGCCCGTCGGCATACCACGTGTTGTAGGGGTCGAAGGGGTTGTTGATGCGCCCGCGCGTGCTGAACGGGTAGTACCAGTCGGCGGCTGCGGCAGCCGGAGTCGGGTACACGGAGCCACCCAGGGCAGTCAGGCCGAGCGCGGCGAGAATGCCCCCGCCGACCATCGAGCGGCGCGAGATGGCGAGGCGGTCGAGGATCGTCTCGGGCGCATCAAGCGCGGCGTCGAACGCCGCCGGGAGGGCGGCGTCGGAGGAAGAGCCCGCGCGATCTGACACGGTTTGTATCGTATAGAGCGGTGCCTGTGGTGCTGGTGAGGCTGGCCGGGGGCGGCTCGAGAGGGGCGCACGGTGGCACCCGCTCGGCGGGCGGATTGCGGCACCCGCTCGGCGGGCGGATTGCGGCATCCGCCCGGTTGGTGCGGGGCGAGGCGGCATCCGCTCGCCGGGGACGGTGGGGCTGTCAGCGCGCTCTGGGTGGGATGCTGTCGATGCCGTGACGGTTGGGCTGGTCGGGCTCAGCGGCGGTGTCGGGCGACACGGGAGAGCCGCCCGCGGGGGCACCTCCATCGGGATACTCCGGCTGCTCGACCTCGGTGTCGTCGTCGCGCTCCTCCTGCGGGGGCAGGTGGTCCTGGGGCTGCTTGGCTTCGTCTCGATCGTTCATGTGGGCAGTCTGCGACTTCGTGGCAGTGCTGCGGGAGGGGGTTGCGAGCGGCGGCGGGGCGTGATCAAGACGGGGCGGGACCGCTCGTCATTTCTTTGGGACGGGACATAGCCTGCAGAGATGGAACGAGATCCGGGCGACATCTTCGAGGACCCGCTCGAGGAGCTCTCCCTGGGACTAGCCGATATCTTCGCGACTCTCGAAGACGTCCGCGTCGTTTACACGCCCGCGACGGGTGCTGTGCTCTACAACGGTTCACTTGCTTCGTTCAGCGATTTCGCGACCAACCTGAGCGCTGCCGCCATCGCGACGAATGCTCGCCTCAAGAGCGTGGATCGAGTGCGACGTTTGTATGTGGACGAGGAGCGCATCTCAGCCGCGACTGCGGCGCCCGCTCACGCTCTCTATACGGCTTCCTACCGGCTCGCGACAAACCACATGACTCGTGTATGGGAGTCGTTGAAGCCTGAGCCCGAAGCGGACGCATCTCTCGGTGTATTCGCGGCATCCATCGCCCTACAGCGACTGAAGTACACGCTCTTCGCGGCGCATCTTCTGTACCAGTTCGGGCTCGTATTCGAAGCGGACACCGTCGCTCGCCAGATGCTTGAGCAACTGGGGTGGGCTCTCACTGCCGAGACCATGGACTCGCACGAGCAACTCGATGCGATCAACACCACAAAAACGATCGGGCGCCTGGCGCGTACGCTGCCGCATCTTGGTCGACTGTACGGACAGCTGTCGAAGTCGGCGCACGCCGGAATCGACGAGCACCGAGCTGTCTTCTCCGTGCACAAGAGCGGGCGTGGCCAGGTCGGGCACGGCTTCACAACAAGGACTCGTGGCGCCGCCGTCTTGATCTACCTCGCGGATGCATGGGCAGTCGTGACCGAGACCACCCAGCGCGGCCACATGCAGGAGTACATCGCAACCGATCCACGTGAGGACTTCGCGCCGTTGCCGGAGAGAGCCTTCCTTTCCGAAGGAATGAAGCTCGTCCACCAACTCGCCGACATCGAGGAGCCGGAAGAAGAAGGGTGACGCAAGCGTGCGCTGGACAGCTTCGCGGCTACTAAGGGGAAGAGCGGTGTCGGCGGTGCGGTCTACCGTGAGGGAATGAGTGCTCCCGACCTGGATGCCAACGTGATGGGGCAGCTCTTCGCCGCTGGCGCCGAGTCACACGTGACGATCCTGCTCGGTGCAGGAGCATCCATCCCTGTAGGACTGCCCAGTTGGGACGAGTTCGCTGCGCGCCTCCTTGTCACGAGCGGAGCTGTCACCTCACGCAAGACTGCCGATGTGCTGGTCAAGTCGAAGGAACAGGAGCCGAGCATCGTCGTCGAAGCCGCCCACGCGGCGGCAAAGGACCGATGGCACGAAGCACTGCAGCGTGCACTCTACGAAGGAGATGCTCCGCTCAAGCCATCATCCGTACACCTCGCGGCGGCCGGACATTTTCGCGCCACATCGACGACGAGGACGACTCTCCTCACATTGAACTACGACGTTCTTCTTGAGCTGGCTCTGGTCGGAGCTGGAGCGTCATCCGTCGAGGTGAAAGTCGGTCGCGACGAGCCCCACGAATCCCAACCGGGCGAGGGGAATGACGCAACCGTTCACCATCTGCACGGTGTCATCACGTCGGACTTCGCTCTGGACCCCATTGTCGGGTACAGCGACTATGCGGAGCTGGTCGACGCGCGCTCACCGTGGCAGCGCGAAATCCTCGAATCCGCACTCGAGAACGGGACCCTTCTCCTCGTCGGAACGTCCTACCGAGATCCAGACATCCGGCACTGGCTTCATGTGATCCTGCGCGACAAACAACCGAAGCACCCCGCCGTCGTGCTGATCGTTCGCCAGGCCTTCGGCCTCAGCAAAGAGGAATTCGCGCTCGCACGGTCAGCGCTCGTAGGCGTGTGGGAGTCCATCGGACTTCGTGCGGTCCCGGTCGACGACTTCGCAGACACCGCCCAGATCCTCCGCGAACTACGGCACGTGCGTGACCCCGGCTACGCTGCCCCGCACGACCGAGCCCGTACCGTTTGGGATGCACACGCGACCGAATTCGACGTTCTGCAGGCGGCCCATTCGAACCAACTCGCGGGTGATGCCCTGGGGCTTGAAAGAGTCTTCGGATCCGCGCTCACAAGCGGCACGCTTTGGCTCGCGCATCCCGACGGCGGCCTCTGCAGGTGGGCGTCGCAGGACCGGATCTACACCTCCGCTCCACACTTGCGACACATCCCGAGTGGATACGACAGCGCCTGGGTTGCAGGGCAAGCGCTCGGCACCGAAGAGGTACTCGTCAAAGGGCGGCCAGGCGGGCCAGATCCGACGAGACAATGGCAATCGGTACTCGCCGTGCCGATATTCGTCTCAGACGGCCTACACCCGTCCTTCGGATGCGGAGTGGTGACGTTCGGCCTGCCTGACAAAGCGAGTCAATATCGCGCTGCGCAGGACGAGTGGGCCGAAGCGGTGGACAAGGTCGCAATTGAGTGGGGAAAACGACTGCAAGACCACGCGTTCTCTCGCAGCGAGACTAAGATCGACAATCACCTAGGAGGCGCACCATGACGAATGCTGCCGTGTCCGGCAAGTACCACCGCCTCTCCGGAGGCGCCTACGTCATCACCGCATCCAGACGAGATGCAATGACCGGGAACTACACCACCAAGCGTGCCGCCGAGTCCGAGATCACGCGGAACGCAAGTGGCTCGATCACCGTTCGACGCAGCGCAGACGCAGCGGACGCAACGCCTTGATTGCTGCGGACTGCAGGTCCTGAAGCAGCCGACCGGGCAACCACGTCCCTCCGGTGACTAGCGCAAGGCCGCTAGTTGTCTGCGTCCGAGCCGTCGGGACTGTCGCTGCCGTCGGGGCTGTCGCTGCTGTCGTCTTTGTCGGTGTCACGGGTGCCGTTGGCGTCGAGCGCGGCCCCGATCGCGATCCCCAGGCCGAGGCCGATCGCCAGCCACAGCGCGAGGTTGTCGGTTGCGACACCCAATGCGGTCCCCACGCCGACACCCACCGCAAGTCCGACGCCGGTGTACGCGCCTCTGGCTGGCTTCTTGGGGGTCATGGTTGAGCAACTCCCTCGGCGCTCGGGTGCAGGCGATCCCGACCGAACGTAGCAGAGGGCTCGGTTGACGATCAGCTATCGCTGGGCCGCTTCGTGATGCCGAGACCGGGCTTGCGCTGGTGCACCGAGAAGTAGCGCAGGCCGTCATCGCCGGCGATGAAGCGGCGCTGCGAGCGGCGCGGCAGCCACACGATCGCTCCGGGGTAAAGGGCGATGGCGTCCTCCGCGGTCTCGAGGGTGCCGGAGCCCTCGAGCACGAGCACCAGAACGTCGAGGTCGGGGCCGTCGTGGCGACGGATCTCGTCGCCGGGCGGCAGCACGATGACGTTGGAATCGAGGTCGCGCTGCGCCGGAGTCAGCTGCCAGACCGAGCCGGCGGCATCCGGTTGCGTCTCGGCATTGGCCTCTCCGACGATGCGGGGCCGGTCGGGAGTGCTGTCTGTGGGGTGGGTGGGCACGAGGGGGCTCCGGTCAGTGGGTGATGGGGTGCATGGGGTCATCGTAGGGGCGGGGGCGGGAGGGATGGATGTGGGCGGGGTTGGCTGGAAAGGCCGGTGTCGACATGTCGACACGCACCTGCCGAGCCCTGAGCGTGCGCAACTGCGGGTGCCGGGAGCGACGCGCCGTGGCATCGCGTGTGCCTGCGGGGTGTCGGGCGCGAGATCCGCAGTTGTGCACGCGGGGCGCCCGCGCCGCGCTCGGTGAGCGCCCGAGCGAGGGCGGGCGGGCGGGGTGGGATACTTCGAGGGATGTTGCGCCGCACCCGCCTCGCCTGGCGTCTCGCCGGGATGGTGGTCGTCGTGCTCGGGCTGGCGGGGTGTGGCGGGGGGCTCGACGCAAACGCGCCTGCGGCGCCGTCGGCCTCCGGGGGCGGGTCCGGGGATGCGTGTGCCGCAGATGCGATCTCGGTCGGGCCTCAACTGGCAGACCTGCAGGCGGCGGTCGACGGCGCCCGGCCCGGCGACGTGCTCGCCCTCGCCGAGACGACCTACACCGGCACGCTCGAGATCACCCGGTCGGGCACCGAAGCGGCGCCGATCGTGCTGTGCGGGTCCGAAGACTCGGTGATCGAGGGCGGCGCGACCGACGGGGGCTACGTGCTGCACCTGCGCGGTGCGTCGCACTGGCGGCTCGAGGGGTTTCGGATCACGAACGGCGGCAAGGGCATCGTGCTCGATGATTCGAATCACAACGAGATCACCGGCATCGAGGTCTCGCGAATCGGCGACGAGGGCATCCACCTGCGCGCCCACAGCAGCGACAACGTGGTCGAGGGCAACACGATCTCGGCGACGGGACTGCGCACGCCCGAGTTCGGCGAGGGCATCTACGTCGGCAGCGCCGAATCGAACTGGTGCGAATACACCGGCTGCGAACCCGACCGCAGCGACCGCAACACCATCCGCGGCAACACGATCGTCGACACCACCGCCGAGGCGATCGACATCAAGGAGGGCACCACCGGGGGGCGCCTGGTGGGCAACGCCCTCACCGGCTCCGACCGCGCCGTCGTCGACTCGCTCATCGACCTGAAGGGCGCGCAGTGGGAGGTGTCGGGAAACACCCTCACCTCCACGCGCGGCGACGGCGCCAGCATCCACGTCATCGTGCCGGGCTGGGGGGCGCAGAACGTGCTCGGCGGCAACGTCATCGCCGTGCCCGATGACCGGCTGGGCATCGAGGTCGTCGGCGACGCGCGCGCGGCCGGCAACATCGTGCGGTGCGACAACGCGACGCCCGCGGGCGCCCGCGTCAGCAGCAACGTCTCATGTCGGTAGCAGGGGCCCCACGAAACACACCAACCACACAACCCCGCTAGGCTTCGGGCGCCGGGCACCGCCGGTGCCGCCCGGAGGATCCCCGAACAATGCCGAGCATCGAGATGCCGAATCTGCTCTGGATTCTGCCCTTCGGCGTGATCGGCATCCTCTCGTGGGGACTCTGGGGCACCCGCAAGTTCCTCTCGGCCATCACCCGGCCCGTCGTCAACTCGTTCCGGACAACGACGACGATCGTCGTGCCCTCGTTCCACGAAGACCCCGACGTGCTCATGCGCTGCCTGGGCACCTGGCTGCGACAGAACCCCACGCGCATCATCATCGTGCTCGACGTCGCCGACACCGAAGCGCAGCAGCGCATCGAGACACTCGACCTGCCGAACGTCGAGGCCGTGATGTTCGCGCACCACGGCAAACGCTCGGCGCTGGGCGTCGGCATCCGCATGGTCGACACCGAGCTGACGATCTTCGTCGACTCCGACACCGCGTGGGAACCGGACATGTACGAGGCGATCCAGATGCCCTTCCTCGACCCCGCGGTGGGGGCGGTCAGCACCCGGCAGAACGTCTACATGCCCAAGTCGAACATCTGGCGGCGCGTCGCCGACTGGATCATCGACCTGCGCTACTTCGACTACGCCCCCGCGATGGGGCGCTACGGCGGGGTCATCTGCGCGTCGGGCCGCACGGCCGCGTATCGCACGAAGCTCGTGCAGCCGCGGGTGCACGACCTCGAACACGAGATCTTTCTGGGGCGCGAGTGCATCGCCGGCGACGACGGGCGCCTCACGTGGATGGTGCTGTCGCAGGGATTCCGGGTGGTGCAGCAAGACAGTGCGCGCGCGCTGTCGATGTTCCCCGGCACGTTCCGGGCGTTCGTCAAGCAGCGCGTGCGGTGGAGCCGCAACTCGTACCGGTGCTACCTGACCGCGATCCGGCACGGATGGATCTTCAAGACGCCGATCATCTCGCAGCTGACGATCATGCAGGTGCTGCTGACCCCGTTCACCATGTTCGTCGCCCTCGCCTACATCGCCCTGTCGGTGCGGTCGGACCACCCCGCGCTCGCGCTGGCGCTGGCCCTGGTGTGGATGTTCATCGGGCGCGGCATCCGCGGCATCTCGCACCTGTGGCGCCGCCCCGAAGACCTCTGGCTGCTGCCACTCGTGACGGTGACGATCATCCTCGTCGCGCTGCCGATCAAGTTCTACGCGCTGCTGACGATGAACAAGCAGGGGTGGCTCACCCGCTCCGCCGATCACGAGGGCGGTGAGGGGCAGAGCGAGGCGAGCCTGGGCACTGGCGGGTCGGGGGACGTTGGCGGCGCTGGGGACGCTGGCGGGTCGACCGAGAGCGTCACCGTATGACGTCGCCCGAGACGCCGGAATTCACCCGAGAGGAACGCGGCGAGACGCTCTCGCCGGGTGTCCGACGGCTGGTGCGCATCGGGCTCGTCGGCCTGCTGGTCGCCGCGGTCATCGTGGTCGTCGTCGTGGGCAACACGTCCGAGGGCAGGTGGCCGTGGGATGCCGCGGATGCCGATGCCGGTGCCGGTGCCGGTGCCGGTGCCGGTGCAAGCGCGCGAGCCGCGGCATCCGCCTCGCCCGGGGGTGCGCCGAGCCCCGGCGCCACGGCGGGGGCGACGCCCTCCCCCGGTTCCACGCCGCTGACAACGGCCGAGCGGGTGTCGGCCGAGGATGCGCGCCTGCGCAAGCTGGGCAGCTCGTCGCTCAACGGTCGCGCACGCGTGAATGCTGAGGAGCACACTCTCGTGCTCGGGTCGCGCCCCGCCGCATACACGTTCGCCGACCTCATCAAGGCGGGCGCCGTCGAGGAGGCACGCAGCAACACGTTCGTGCTGAGCCTCGCCGTGATCGTGCGATCGGGGGCCACCCTGCGCATCGACCAGCCCGGCGTGACCCTGCAGATGACGAGCACACCCGAAGGATTCACGAGCATCGTCGCGTGGGGCGGCGACCTCGTGCTCGCGGGCGCACCCGACTCGCCCCTCGTGCTGCAGAGCTGGAGCGAGGAGGCCGGGGCCACCGACATCCAGACCGACGACGGGCGGACGTACGTGCTGGCCCGCGACGGGTCGCTGACCGCGACCGACACGACCTTTCGCGACCTGGGCTTCTGGAGCGGGCGCACCGGCGGAGTCGCGGCGGTCGCCACCGAAGACGGAGCAGCGACCGCCACCCTGACCCGCACGACGCACACGGGCCTGCATCTGGGGGCGTTCCTCTCGCGCACGCAGACGGCGGCCCTCGAGGCGGTGACGGTCACGGATTCCCTGACCGACGGCATCCTGATCACCGACGACTCCCGCGCCGTGAGCGTGACGGGCGGGTCCGTCGTCGGTTCGGCGGGCACGGGGATCGCGGTGCGGCGCGAGAGCACGGCGATCGAGGTGTCGGGCACGTCGGTCACCGGATCGGGCGGGTGGGGCATCGAGGTCGACGGCAACGCGCTGGCCGACGGACCCAACCCGCAGGGATATGGCACGCGCCACTCGGAGGGGCTCGTGATCGACGGGGCGAAGACATCGGGCAACGGTCAGGGCGGCATCCGGGTGCTCTCGATGGACGCGGCCGAGATCTTCGGCAGCACCGTCGCCGAAGACGGCACCGCGCTGGCGCTGATCGGGCCCGCGGAGGGCGTGGCGGTGACCGAGAACACGCTCACCGGGCGCACGGGCGTGATGCTTGACGACGTCGATGCGGTCGTGACGGCCAACACGATCACCGGCGACGGGCACGCCGTCGTCGTCGCGGGCTCGGCGAATGTCACGGCGACCGACAACGCCCTCTCGGGGTCGGGGCCGTCGGCGATGCAGGTGGCGAACGCGGCGAGCGTGGCCGACAACGGCACCGACGCGTCGGGGTGGAGCGTCGAGTGGGAGGCGACGCGGTGGCTCAACGAGCACCCGCTGGGATGGCTGTGGCTCGTGGTGCTGGTGGTGCCGGCGATCGGGCTGCCGCTGATCGCCCGCCGACGCCGGCGCCACCGCGAGCTGCGCGCGCTGTTCGAGCAGGCGCTGGTGCGGTACGGCGCGGCGCAGATCGCCGGGTACGGGGATGAGGGGGCTGCTGCGGACGGGGGTTCGGGAACTTCTGGTGACGGGGGTGCGGAGCAGTTCGCGGGGGCGGGTGTGGCCGCGCGGCCCGCGGTGTCGGCGGCCGGTGAGGCCACCGGCATCCGGGATACTTCGGGTGTGCAAGCTGGCACGCCTGATGCGCCGGTTGCGCCGGTTGCGCCACGGTCGCTCACCGACCTGCGGACGGGGCCCCTCGCCGACCGTGAGTTCGCCTCGATGCAGGACTTCGCGATCGCCGCGGTGCTCGAGGGCGGGTATCCGCTGCGCACGGTGGCGTCGCTGTTCCGGCTGTCGTCGTGGCGCCTGCAGGAGTCGGTCGAGCGCGCCGTGCGGGCGCAGGAGGCGCGCGATGAGGCCGCGGGCGGGGACGGGGCCGAGCGTCAGCGGTGACGTTGCGGTGAGTCTCAGCGCGCTCGGGGCGGAATGCTGTCGATGCCGTGACGGTTGGGGGCGTCGGGCTCGGCGGCGGTGTCGGGCGAGACGGGAGACCCGCCCGCGGGCTCACCCGTGTCGGGGTACTCCGGCTGCTCGACCTCGGTCTCGTCGTCGCGTTCCTCCTGCGGAGGCAGGTGGTCCTGGGGCTGTCTGATGTCGTCTCGATCGTCCATACCGGCAGTCTCCGCCCGCGCGCGATGCGGCGGGAGGGGGTTGCGGGTGACGGGGCGGCGTGATCAAGCCGGTGCGGGGTGAGCTGCGGCTGCGGTGCGTGGTGAGGGGGTTGCCGCGTGAGGGGGTCAGCGGGAGCCGTGCTCGTCGTCTTCGCCGGGGCCGTCTGTGCTGTCGCCGGGGCCGGGGCCGGGGCCGTCTGTGCTGTCGTCTTCGCCGCTGCCGCCGTTGCCGTTGGCGTCGAGGGCGACCCCGATCGCGATCCCCAGGCCGAGGCCGATCGCCAGCCACAGTGCGATGTTGTCGGTCGCGACACCCAATGCGGTCCCGACGCCGACACCCACCGCAAGTCCGACACCGGTGTAAGCGCCTTTCGCTGGTTTCTTGGGCGTCATGATTGAGCAACTCCCTCGGCGCTCGGGTGTGGACGATCCCGACCGAAGGTAGCAGAGGGCGTCACACGTCGCCGGGCCGCTTCGTGATGCCGAGGCCGGGTTTGCGCTGATGCACCGAGAAGTAGCGCAAGCCGCCGTCGCCGGCGATGAAGCGGCGCTGCGAGCGGCGCGGCAGCCAGACGATCGCCCCAGGCTGGAGCGCGAGGGTGTCGCCCTCGGTCTCGAGAGTGCCGGAACCATCGAGCACGAGCACCAGCACGTCGAGGTCGGGGCCGACGTGACGACGGATCTCGTCGCCGGGCGGCAGCACGATGACGTTGGAATCGAGATCGCGCTGCGCGGGAGTCAGCTGCCAGACCGAGCCGGCGGCATCCGCATGCACGTCCGCGCTGGTCTCTCCGACGATGCGGGGTAGGTCGGGGGTGCTGTCTGCGGGGTGGGTGCTGTCTACGGGGCGGCTGGGCACGAGGCGGACTCCGGTTCAGTGGGTGACGGTCGTCTGCTGATACAGCACGAGGCGCGGCTCGCCGGCGACGACGGTATAGGTGCTCGCCATGCGTGCGACGAAGGGGTGCTCGTCGCCGTCGCGCGTCGCGGTGGCGCGATAGAGCAGCGCGGCCGTCGCGTCGTCGATGGGCACGAGGCGCACGTCGGTGAGGTCGTATCCCGACCACGGCGGGGATTCGTCGAGCGAGGCGGCGACGGTCGCGCGATCGAGCACCATGCCGTTGACCAGGATCATCACGGCATCCGCTGTCATGAGGTCGCCGTAGAAGTTCGCGCCTGTCGAGGTGCAGAGCGAATCCCAGCCGGCGCGCTCGAGGGCGAGCAGGTTCTCGACCGTGAGAGGGTGCATGGGGCCAGGGTAGGCCGCAACGCGGCGGCCGTGGGCGGCGCACGTGCCCGCGATCGGAAAGCTCGCCGTGCACAACTGCGGATGCCGGGGCGCCGCGCCGTGGTTGCGCTCCGTTCGTGCGGGGTGTTGGCAGGCTCTGCCGCAGTTGTGCACGCGCCTGCAGGAGTCGGCGGAACGCGCCGTTGCAGGCGCAGGAGTAGGCGACAAGGCCCTGAGCAGGACCGTGGACCGGGGGCGGGCGTGAGCGGTGACGTCGCGGCGGCGTGGGCGGCGTGGGGCGACGGGTTGCGGTGAGTCTCAGCGTGGTGGGAGGCAGGCTTTCGATGCCGTGGCGGTTGGCTTGTGGGGCTCGGCGACGGTATCGGACCTGTTGACACCTAAACAGATTCGAGGTTTACTTACCTAGCACTAAGTAAGTAAACGCTCTAGACAACGGAGTCCTTGTGGAACAGTCCCCTGCGCCCCTGCCCTTCCCGCACGATTTTCTGTGGGGCGTCTCGACGGCGGCTTACCAGATCGAGGGCGCCGCAGCGGAAGACGGGCGCGGGCCGAGCATCTGGGACACATTCAGCCATGAGGCAGGTCGCGTACTCCACGGCGACACGGGCGACGTGGCCACCGACCACTACCACCGTCTCGACGAGGACCTGGACCTGCTGGCCGAGCTCGGGACGAAGGTCTACCGTTTCTCGTTCTCGTGGTCGCGTGTTCTGCCGAGCGGCCGGGGCACGGTCAATGAGGCCGGGCTCACCTTCTACGACCGCCTGATCGATGGCCTGCTCGCACGGGGCATCCGGCCCGTCGCCACGCTGTATCACTGGGATCTGCCCCAAGCTCTTGACGACGAAGGTGGCTGGGAGGAGCGCTCCACGGTCGAGGCGTTCGCAGAGTATGCGACGCTCATGGGCCGGCGATACGGGGACCGGGTGTCGATGTGGACCACCATCAACGAACCATGGGTGCTCACCTACCTCGGCTACGCGGTCGGCGCACATGCCCCGGGCAAGACGAGCACGACGGCCGCCGCGCGGGTGCACCACAACATCCTCCTCGCCCACGCTGCCGGGGCCGCCGCCCTGCGCGAGACCGTGACCGATGCCTCGATCGGAATCGCTCTGAACATGAGCGAGATCTATCCCGCCACCGACACCGCCGCATCACGGGATGCCGCCGCACTGGCCTTCGACCAACTGGTCACGTCGTTCCTCGCGCCCCTCATGGGGGGCGAGTACCCCGCGAATCTCGTCGGCTACAGCGAGCTGTGGAGCGCAGACGGCGACATCGTCGCCGAGGACGACCTGCCCGCCATCGCAAGGCAGCGCCCCGACTGGTTGTCGATCAACGAGTACCACCCCCGATATGTCGTGGCGCCCGAAGACCTCGACACGGTGCGCCGCGACGGCTGGGTCGGCGAGTCCGGCACGCCGTTCACGATCGGCCAGCCCTTCGTCGACGTCACTCGCGGGTCCGCACCGAAGAGCATCATGGGGTGGATCCTCGAACCGCAGGGCCTGCGCGACATCCTGATCAAGGTCTCTCAGCTGTACCCGGATCTGCCGCTCTACGTGAGCGAGAACGGCTTTGCGGGCGCGGACTATCTCGACCAGACAGGTGAGGCGAAGGACCCCGAACGGATCGATTACCTTCGCGGCCACATCGCAGCGGCCGGCGAAGCCATCGCCGCCGGCGTCGACTTGCGCGGCTACTTTCTGTGGAGCTTCCTCGACAATTTCGAGTGGGCCGAGGGCTACCTGCCGCGCTTCGGGATCACGTACGTCGACTACCCCACAGGCCGCCGCACGCCGAAGTCCAGCTTTCACTGGTACCGGCGCGTCATCCAGTCCAACGCGATCAGCGGGGGATCCCACTAACGCACCACCCACGCCTCGTAAGGGGCCTTGCATCCAAAGGAGAATGTAATGCGCGCAAGATTCGGCCGTTCGGTCGCAGCCGGCCTGGGGGGACTCGTCGTCCTCGCTCTCGCCGTCAGCGGTTGCGGCACCGGAGGAGACGCCGACACCGGCGGCGACTCCGACAGCACACTGACGATGGCCCACGATGGCAATACGCAGATCAACTTCGACCCGGGAGTCGGTTCGATCACCGTAACCACCTACCTGGCGCCGGTCTACGACACGCTCCTCCGTCGCCTCAGCGATGGTAGCTACGAGCCGAATCTCGCGACCGAGTGGGGGTACGAGAGCCCCACCGAATTCAGTATGACGCTGCGGGACGACGTCACCTTCGCGGACGGAACACCGCTCGACGCCGCTGCGGTCGTGGCCAACCTCGAGAACGTGAAGAACGGTACGGGGCCCCTCGCTTCGGACTTCGCGACGATCGACAGCATCGAAGCGGTAGACGACAACCGCGTCGTGATCACGCTCAGCACGCCCAACCCCTCCCTCCCCCTCACCCTCTCGGGGGTGTCCGGAATGATCGCGAACCCAGCCGCGATCGAAGGCGGCGAACTCGCGACGCAGCCCGATGGTTCCGGTCCGTATGAGTACCTGGCCGACGAGTCGATCAGCAATGACACCTACGTGTACGAGAAGCGTGATGACTACTGGGCTAGCGACGACTACCCCTACGACCGCATCGAGGTCAAGGTGATCCCGGATGCCGCGGCGGCAGTCAACGCACTCGAGTCCGGGCAGGTCGACATGGTCGAGCTCGGCACCGCGGGCGACATCGTGCGGGTTGAGAACGCGGGGCTGGACTTCACCGGCGCCTCGAACAACGTCTGGACCCTTCACCTCGAAGACCGCGCGGGGGAGCTCGTGCCTGCACTCGGCGAGGTCGAGGTGCGCCAGGCGCTGAACCACGCCATCGACCGTGCGGCCATCGTCGAGTCGGTCAACCAGGGACTCGGCTCCCCCACGACCCAGCTGGTCAAGCCGGGCATGGCGGGCTATGACGAGACGCTCAACAACGTCTACCCCTACGACCCCGAAATGGCGCGTGAGCTGCTCGCCGAGGCCGGCTACCCGGATGGGTTCGAGATGGATGCCGTGAGCATCTCCCTCGCGGACACCCAGGTGCAGGCGCTGGTCGGCTACCTGGCCGAGGTCGGCGTGACCCTCAACGTGGTGAACGTGCCGCCGGACCAGTACATCCCCAGCATCCTGAGCGGCGAGTACCCGACAGCCTTCCTCCCGTACGGGATGGTCGACGCGTACTTCGACTTCGGTCAGCTGGTGACGCCCGAAGGCGGCTTCAACCCGATGGGGTCGAGCGACGAACAGATCAACGACCTCTACGCCGAAGCCGGTTCCGCTACCAACGACGAGGAACGCGCCGCCATCCTCGAACAGCTGAACGCGCGCGTGGTGGAGCTCGCCTGGTTCCTGCCGATGTTCAACGACGCCTACGGCTACGCGTTGTCGGACGACGTTACGGGCGTCGAATGGCAGACGTTCCGTCCGCCGATGTACTACCAGTGGGCTCCGGCCGACTGAACCCCTCGCACGAGTGAAGGACGACAACGATGATCAGGCTGATACTTCGGCGCGCGCTCATGGGCATACCGCTCGTGCTCGTCGTTGCGACCGTCGCGTTCTTCCTCGTGCAGTTCACGCCTGGGTCCCCGGCCGCCGCCGTGCTGGGGACCCAGGCGACACCCGAAGCGATCGCGCGATTCGAGACCGGTCTAGGGCTCGATCGTCCGGTATTGGTGCAGTACGCGGAGTACATGGGACGCCTGCTCGTCCTCGACCTCGGTGAATCATGGCTCACAGAGCAACCGGTCGCAGAGATCCTGGCCTCGCGCCTGCCCGTCACCATGACGCTCGCGACATTGGCGACCCTCGTCGCGATGCTCATCGGCATCCTCATCGGCACGGGTGCCGCCGTACGCGGTGGCTGGATCGACCGCGTGCTGACCGGCGGCTCTGGCGTGGGCCTGGCCCTGCCGAACTTCTGGCTGGCATCGATCCTGGTGCTGATCTTCAGCCTCAACCTCGCGCTCGTCCCCGCCACGGGCTATGTGCCGTTCACATCGGATCCCGCGCAGTGGGCGAATCATCTGATCCTCCCTGTCGCCACTCTCGCGATCGCCATGATCGCGTCGTTCGCTCGCCAGACGCGCACCAGCATGATCGAGCAGCTGAGCAGCGACTACGTCCGCACCCTGCGGGGCGCAGGAATATCCCGCGCGAGCATCGTCTCGCGCCACACCCTGCGCAACGCTGCGGCGCCCGTTCTCAACACCGCGGGCCTGCAGTTCGTCGGGGTGCTCGGCGGGGCCATCATCATCGAACAGGTCTTCGCGCTTCCCGGTCTCGGGCGCGCGATCGTGCAGTCGGCCTCCGCACGTGACCTGCCGGTTCTCCTCGGCGCCGTCGTCGTGAGCGCCATCGTCGTTCTGATCGTGAACATCGTCATCGACGTCGCCGTCGCGGCACTCAACCCCCGGGCACGAATCTCATGAGCACACACATCGCCGACGGACAGACTGTCGATCTTCACCGCCCCCGGCCACGCTCCGCGACAAGGGAGTTGCTGCGAACCCCCTCCGCGATCGTCGCGGTCGCGTGGATTCTTCTCGTCGCGATCACCAGCATCGCCGCCACCACCCTTCCGTTGGTGGAGTGGGGGGTACTGGCCGACCCGCTCGCCCAGGATCTTGCCGACGCCGGTGCGCTGCCGTCCACATCCCATTGGCTCGGCACCGACACTCTCGGGCGAGACGTGCTGTCGCGCCTGATCTTCGCCGGAGGCGAGGCCATTGCCGGCGTTCTGCTCTGCGTCGCCATCGCCACGCTGCTCGGGCTGTCGCTCGGCTTGCTGGCCGGATACTACGGCGGGGCGGTGGACGCCGCCGCCTCCACGGTGGGCGAAGTACTGCAGACCCTGCCGGGCATCATCGTGATGCTGCTCGCGGTCGCGATCTTCGGCACCGACCTCGCCGTCGGCATGGCGACACTCGGAATCCTGCTGAGCGCCGGTGTCTTCCGCATCGTGCGGTCGAGCACGCTGGTGGTCTCGAAGGAGCTGCACGTCGATGCCGCGAAAGTCGCCGGCATCCGGGTCCTGCCCATCTTGGCTCGCCACGTGCTCCCGAACGTCCTCCGTCCCACGATCGTGCAGGCGTCGATCACCGCCACGCTCGCCCTGCTGTTGCAGGCCGGGCTCAGCTTTCTCGGCCAAGGTCCGCCGCCCCCCGCGCCGCAGTGGGGCTCGATGGTGCGCGAAGCGTCCGATGTGATCTACCGGTTCCCGTGGCTGATGGTTCCCACCGGCCTTGCCATCATCCTCACGGCGCTCGCGTTCAACGTCATCGGCGATGCGCTCGTCGACACGACATCCATCCGTCCGCATCGGCGCACCCGACGGCGACGCCCCGTGCCGGCATCCACGCCGGAGTCGGATTCGGCCACGTCAGGTGACCACAACACGCCCGCGGCGTTGTCGGTGACCGACCTGACGATAGCGACGGAATCGGGCACACCGCTCGTCCACGGCATCTCCTTCGCGGTGCGCGACGGGCAGACCCTGGGCCTCGTGGGCGAGTCCGGATCGGGCAAGACACTCACGGCGCTGGCTGCGCTCGGGCTTCTTCCCGACGGTGTCCGGATGACCGGCGGACGCATCCGCATTGCAGATCGCGACGTCACGGACGCATCCGATCAGACGCTCGCCCCGCTGCGGGGTTCCACGATCGCCTACGTGTCACAAGAGCCTATGGTCGCGCTCGACCCGTCCAGCACCGTGCGCGCGCTTCTCGTCGAACCGTTGCGCAAGCATCGGCGCATCTCCCGAGGCGAGGCGCACCGGCTCGCCTCGACGCTCCTCGCACAGGTCGGCATCCCCGACCCCTCCGCGATACTGCGTCGATACCCGTTCCAGCTGTCGGGCGGCATGGCCCAGCGCGTGGCGATCGCGGTCGCCCTCACCGGGCAGCCACGGGTATTGGTAGCTGACGAGCCGACGACCGCACTGGATGTGACCGTTCAAGCCGAGATCCTCGAACTTCTGAGAACGCTCAGGGACGATCTCGGGATGGCCGTTCTCATCGTGACCCACAACTTCGGGGTCGTCGCTGACATCTGCGACCACGTCGCGGTGATGCGCTCCGGTCGCGTGGTGGAATCGGGTGACGTCCAGCGCACGTTCGCGCGACCCCAGGACGCCTACACCCGCACACTCCTCGAGGCTGTGCCGGACGCGTGGCCGCAGACGACGACGCGCGCCGCCGTCGACGCCCCCCCGCTCCTCGCCGTCGAGGACCTGAAGGTGGCGTTCCGCCAGGGTGCATTTCGCGAACCCTTCCACGCACTCAAGGGAGTCTCGCTCGACGTCCGCCCCGGCGAGACCGTCGGGCTGGTGGGCGAGTCGGGATCCGGAAAGACGACGATCGGACGGGCCATCCTCGGGTTGACGCCTGCGGCATCCGGACGCGTGATCTTCGATGGCGAAGACATCACGCACGCCTCCGCGCGGCGCCGGCGAGAGTTGAGCACCGACATCCAGGTCGTCTTCCAAGACCCCTACAGCTCACTCGATCCCAGGTTGACCATCGGGCAGATCCTCGAGGAACCGCTCAAGGCGCATGGCGTCTACCGCGGCGCGGCCGCACGCAGACGTGTCACCGAACTGCTGGATCGCGTCCACCTTCCCGCGGACGCCCTCCAGCGCCGTCCATCCGAGTTCAGCGGCGGACAGCGGCAACGAATCGCCATCGCACGGGCGCTCGCCATGTCGCCTCGGCTCATCGTGTGCGACGAGGCCCTCTCGGCTCTCGACCTCTCTACGCAGGCGCGTGTCGTCGAACTGCTGCACGATATCCAGCGAGACACGGGCGTCGCCTACCTGTTCATCGGCCACGATCTCGCCGTCGTCCGCAATATCAGCGACCGGGTCGTGGTCCTCTACCGGGGCGAGGTCATGGAGACGGGCGACCCCGAGACGATCGGGGCCTCACCCCGTCACCCCTACACACGACGTCTTCTGCTGGCCGCGCCCGTCCCGGACCCGGTCGAGCAGGCCGAACGCCGCAAGCTCTGGCTCGCGAGCAGAACCACCACCACCGAAACAGAAGGAAGCCCATGACCACCTCCACCACCAACCCGCAGGATGTCGCCGCCGCACTGATCGAGGGACTCGTTTCACACGACGTCGCCGCCGTGCGCGCTCTGTATGACGGTCCGGCCGACATCGACGACTCGGCGGCGGGCCGGCAGATCGATGGCGGATTCGAGAAGCTGGTGCGCGAATGGGCCCCCGCGACCATCACGCGCGTCAAGGCCTCGAACGTCACGCACTCGGTCACGGGTGCGAACGGCCGCTTCAACGGCACCGAGATCACCCTCACGCTCGACAAGAACGGGGCCGACAAAGATCTCGACATCGTCGTGGTGAGCGAGTTCAACGAGACCGGCGGCCTCGTCCGCAACCGCCTATATTACCGCCTGGCACGCGTCACCGGCGAGCAGCACGTGCGCACGCGGATTCTCGGTGAGGAACCGATCAATCTCGAGCCGTTCAACCCGACGCTCGCCGAATACCAGAAGCAGCTTCGTGCCGGCGACCCCGACGGTCAGGCCGACACGTTCAGTCCCGACGGCGTGTTCAACGGTCACGGCGAGTCGCAGGACCTGCGCGACGGTCTCGGCATGGGCGTATACAAGGGACGCGAGAACATCCGCGCGGTCCTCAAGCAGATGTTCGAGGTGGGCGATGAGGAAGCCGGCTACGAAAGCGGCGAAGAGGAGCACGCAGGTGCGATCATCGAGAAGCTGAACTCTTTCACCGACGGCACGACGACGATCCTCGAGTTCAACATCATCCACGCCAATCACCCCGTAAACCGCACCTCGGCAGGGGTCGCCGCATACGAGCTCGGCGAGGACGGTCTGATCAAGGAAGCACGTGTCTATGACGAAGCCTGGTGACCAGGCGCAGCCGCGAGGCTCGCACGGGGCGGCGGCGCGTGGTCGCCGCCCCGTCACGAACTCGCGCGGCCAGCTGACCCGTGGTCAGATTCTCGAGATCGCAAAGGCTCACTTCGGGCAGGGCGGCTTTCGCGGCGTCTCGACCGCAGCAATAGCTGCAGAAGCAGGGGTGACCAATCCCGGCCTCCTCCATCACTTCCAGTCGAAGGCCGGCCTTCTGATGGCCCTGCTCGAGACGCGATTCGGGCGCGACGACGAGATACTCCTGACGGAGCCGAGTACAGACGGCACCGAACTGCTCACGCGTCTCGGAAACCTCGTCGAAGAGAATCAAGGGCAGCGCGCGGATGTCCTGCTCTTCTCGGTGCTGCTGGCCGAGAGCGTCTCGGAGGAGCATCCGAGCCACGAGTACTTCTCCCAAAGATTCCGTCGCGCACGAGAATTGCTGCACGGTCATCTTGAGGATGCGCAGCAGCGCGGCATCATCAAGGCCGAGGTAGATACCCACGGGCTTGCGACCGCCCTCCTGGCATTGATGGACGGCCTCCAATACCAGTGGCTGATCGACGAGACGGTTGACATGGCCGGCAGCTTTCGGGCGGTCGCATCGCTGCTTGCGGATTCGATGGTCGCGGCACCGCACGATCCCGACGCCGAACCCGTCTCTTAGCGCCGGCTGAACGCGACCGGCGATGGGAGCGCGAGGGCTCGGGCGGTCGGTTCAGTGGGTGGCGGTCGTTCTGCTGATACAGCGCGGGGCGCGGCTCGCCGTCGGCGGCGCGAAGGTGCATGGTGCATGGTGCATGGTGCATGGTGCATGGTGCATGGTGCATGGTGCATGGTGCCAGGGTAGGCCGCAACGCGGCGGCCGTGGGCGGCGCACGTGCCCGCGATCGGAAAGCTCGCCGTGCACAACTGCGGATGCCGGGGCGCCGCGCCGTGGTTGCGCTCCGTTCGTGCGGGGTGTCGGCGGGCTCTGCCGCAGTTGTGCACGTGGCGGGGCCGGGGCAAGGCCGCAAGGGGGTTGCGGGGATGCGCCGGGCGTGGGGAGCCTGGGGGCCGGCACGTCGCATCGGCGTGGGGAGAGGTGGGCAGCGTCATGATCGCGCGGGTACTCGGCTCCGTCGGGGCTGTGGTCGTGGGCGTGCTCGTCGTGATGCTCGGGTACGCCGTGTTCATCGAGCCGCAGTTGCTGCTCGAAGAGCGACATCACGAGGCCGAGATCCCCCACCTCGACGAGGCGTGGGAGGGCGAGACAATCGCGGTGGTCTCGGACTTTCAGGTGGGCATGTGGTTCGCCAACACCGACATGGCCGAGCAGGCCGTCGAGCAGATCGTCGAGGAGCGACCGGCTGCGGTGCTGCTGGCCGGCGACTTTCTCTACAGCCAGACCCCGGATGCCGAGAAGCAGGTCGAGACCGTCATGGACGCGCTCGCGCCGCTGGTGGAGTCCGGGATTCCCTCGTTCGCGGTGCTGGGCAACCACGACTACGAATCGGACGGGGCGGCGGAGATGACCGCGGCGCTCGAGGCCGCCGGCATCCGCGTGCTGAGCAATGACGCCGCAATCGTGCCGCTGGAGGGGTCGGACGTGCAGCGCCCGCTCTGGGTCGTCGGCATCGCGCCCGCACACGCGGGCCTGGCCGACATCGACACCGCCTTCGCGGGCGTCTCGGCCGAACAGCCCCGCGTGGTGATGATGCACAACCCGCAGGTGTTCCCCCGCATCCCGGCGGATGCCGCCCCGCTCGCCGTCGCCGGACACACGCACTGCGGACAGTTCGCGATGCCGGGCTCACCCCACTCGTCGTGGATGGCGCTCACCACCGAAGACCCGATGGTTGCCGATGGATACGCCCCGGATGATTTCGGGGCGGAGGGCAACATGCTCTACGTCACCTGCGGCATCGGCTTCAGCGGCATCCCGGCCCGGTTCAACGCTCCGCCGCAGGTCGTGTACTTCGAGCTGGTGGCGGCCAACGGGGGTTGAGCGAACCCCGCGAGCCGCGCCCGGTCAGAGGCCGGACGCACCGCGCACCCGGTGGCCGACGGCGATCGACTCCCCCGAGATCGCCCCGGCGAGCGGAGAGACGAGAAAAGCGACCAGTGCGGCGATGTCGGTCGGCGCCGACTCTCCGCTCTTGCCTACGCTGACCGTCGTGCTCGGCTCATCGACGACGGTCCCGGGATTGACGACGTTCACCGTCACACCGCTACCCGCGGCAGCATCCGCCAGATTCTTCGCCGCGAGGATGAGGGCCGCGTTGCGCACCGACCCGCGCAGGTCGCCGGTCAGAAACGCGTTCTGACCCGATATGCCGACGATCCTGCCGTAGCCGGCCTCGCGCATCGGGCCGAGCGCGGCCCGCGCCACGCGCAGGAACGACATCGCCTTGCCATCGATCGCATCGAGCACGTCGTCGGGATCGGTGGACAGGGCCGGGTCGAGCGTGCGCGCGCTGGGGGCGGCGGTCACCACCACGCCGTCGAGCCGGCCGTGCTCAGCGAGCACCTTCTCGACCGCGGCGGCCACCGAGGTCGCGTCACGGGCGTCCATGGTGAGGTCGCCGCCGTGCCGCGATGCGCCGACCACCGTCGCGCCCTCGGCCGCCAGCGCCGCGGCGATTGCGGAGCCGATGTACCCGGCACCGCCCACCACCAGAATGACGCGTTCATCGAGACGAAGATCCATGGTGAGACGGTACCGCGCTTCCGGGAGCCGCACCCTTGTCGTGCTCGGCCATTCATCGTGCTCGCCCCTTCCGAGGCGGAGAGGGGATCGCGGCCGACAACGCTCGTCGTCCTGGCTCGACCTACGCCTTCTGCGGCGTCGACTGGCCCGCGCTGACCGCGTGGACGCCCGCCCGGCGGCCGCTGAAGACGCAGTCGGCCAGCGAAAGTCCACTGATGTAGCTGTTGGAGCAGATGCCGACGGCGTTGCGGCCCGCGGCGTACAGCCCCGGGATCGGCATGTTCTGATCCGTGATGACGTTGCCCGATTGCTCGTCGACGCGAAGCCCGCCGAGAGTGAGACCCGGGGCCGGGTAGAAGGGCGAGTTCTTGATCGAGATGTCGATGGCGTAGAACGGGCCCTCCTGCACAGGGCTGCACAACTCGGGCGCCTTGTGGGCGGGATCTCCGTCGCCCCCGGCCGCGATCCCCGAATTGTAGGCAGACACGGTCTGCTGCAGGGCTGCGGCGGGGACGCCGATCTTCTTCGCCAGCTGGGCCAGGGTTGCCGCCTTCTTGTGGCCGAGGGTGAAGACGTAGAGCAGTTGGGCGGCTTGGAACGCCTGGGTCTGCTCCCGAACCTGCCCGCGCGCCTTCTTCCAGATGCGGGAGTCGACGACGAGGTAGCCGCGCCCGCCATGCTGGTGGATGAGCGCCTCGGAATGCGTTGCGCCATACAGGTCCTCGTTGAGGATGCGGGTTCCTTCGCCACCGACCGAGACGCCTTCGATCATGGCGCTGGGCGGAGACATGAACCTCCACGCCGTCATCCGTTCCATCTGCGAGATCGACCCCCCTGCCGACATACCCAGCTCGATGCCGTGCCCATCGTCGCCACTGGTGCCCAGCGGTGTGATGTCTTTGTACGGCGCGCCGTACCGCGCCTTCCATTCCGGGTTGAAGACGAACCCGCCGGCGCTGAGGATCACCGACGATGCGCGGGCCACCTGGTCGCGGGCACCACGCTCCCAGATGTTCTGCGCCCGACGGTTGATCTTCGCTCCGATCGGCGGCGCCCAGATGCCGAGCTTGCCCCCGAGCGCGGTGAGGCGCTTGTGCTGTGCACGGCCCGCCGCATCGGCCGGAAGCGTGCGATAGGTCACACCGACGACGGCGCCGTCCTCGATCACCAGCTCTTCGACGTGGCTGAGGGGACGGAAGTCCACGCCTTTGGCGAGGGCCGATCGGCGAAGCTGCGCGAACCACGCCTTGCCCGAGCCGAGTCCCTTCGCGACGTGACGGTGTCCGCGCGCAGCGGGCGAGGCGGCCTCCTTGTAGGGGTGGGCCTTCTCGTTGCCGGAGTAGTACAGGTAATGCGCGTCGGTGGGGTACGAGGTCTTGTACGGCGCGAGTGTGCCCCGGTACTCCGCGCCCTGTTCCTCGAGCCACGCGACCTGATCGCGGCTGCCCTCGCAGAAGCGGCGCAAGGTCTCGTCAGAGACCACCCCGCCCGTCTCCTGCCTGAGGTAGGCGAACATGTTCTCGGGCGAATCCTCGATCCCCGCCTGCTGCTGAATCTTTGTGCCGCCCCCGGCGTAGACCACACCGCCCGACAGGGCTGATGCTCCGCCGCCATATCCGCGGTCGAGAACGAGCACTCGCGCGCCCGCATCCGCCGCCTCGATCGCGGCCGATGCTCCCGCCGCGCCGAAACCCACCACGATCACATCGAACTGCTCCGCTGTCGTTTCCACGTCGAGCTCCTTTGCCATCCGTCCGGCGTCACCGCCACTTTTGGCAGGCTATGCCACAAACGGGAGCGGGTCTAGAGGAGCGGGTAGCCTGAGCCCGTGGGCCATACGGTGACGGGGCGAGGGCGACCGAGGCTTGCGGACGCCAAGACGCTCGCCGCGCGGGCGCTCAGTGTGCTGGACCTCCACGGCTACCGCGACTGCACGATGTCGGACGTCGCGGCCGAGGTGGGGCTCAGCATCCGCACCCTTCATCGGTACTTCCCGACGAAGGCCGACATCGTGTGGGGGCCGGTGGACACCTCGTTCGCGACGTTGCGGCGGCGACTCGACGAAACGCCGATCGACGTGCCTCTGCAGGTGGCCCTGCGCGACGGGATCACCGCGTCCTTCGCCGACCACGACGAAGACGAGCTCACCACGCGCATGCGGATGCGGCTCATCGGCCGCACCCCCGAACTGCACTCCCACGGCTCGGAGCCCTTCGTGCGCTGGCGCCAGGCGATCACCGATTTCGTCGCCACGCGCACAGGATCGGAGCCCACCGCCCTGCTTGCCGTCGTCGCCGGCGCGGCGGTGCAGGCGACCACGATGTCGGCTCTGACATGGTGGGCGACGCACGGAGCCGCCGACGATCCGGTTGGGGTGGTCTGCGAGGCGCTGGACGCGCTCGAAGTCGGCTTCACGGCATCCTTCGCCCGCTGAGAGGATTCGGGGCGTGCCCGGCTCGGCGGCGGCGTCGCCCGTCACACCGCTACCCGCGGCAGCATCCGCCAGATTCTTCGCCGCGAGGATGAGGGCGGCGTTGCGATCGCATCGAGCACGTCGTCGGGATCCGACGCCAGTGCCGGGTCGAGCGTGCGCGCACTGGGTGCGGCGGTCACCACCACGCCGTCGAGCCGGCCGTGCTCGGCGCCACTGCCGCCGAGATCCCGGCCGCGAGCGGATCAGATCGCATAATGCCCTGAGTGGCCTGTGCCGCGTGAAGGGAGAGGCCCGCGTGCCGATGTTCGAGGAGGCCACGACGAGGGCCGGCCGGCTGCGGGTGTTCACCCGCGCGCAGCTGCCGCTTTTCGGCAGCGCGGCGTTCGTGGTGGTCTCGACCGGTCTCGTCATGCCAGAGATCCTCATGAGCCCGCTGTTTCTCGCCGGCACGGCCGTGATCATCGTCGCGACCACGGCGGGGCTCATGGTGCCGTGGGAGAGGTTTCCGCCGCCGTGGCTGCTGGCCGTGGCCTTCGCGGACGTCGTCGGCGTGGCGTTCCTGCGCACCGAGCTGCTTCCCCTGGTTCCCGCCGCCGGCCTGCTCACGATCTTTCCGGTGCTGTGGCTGGCATACGGCTTCGGGGCACGCATGCTGGTCGCCTGCGTCGTGAGCGCGCTGTTCATCCCGAGCTTTCCCTTCGTCTATGCGAGGTCGTGGCCGGCGGACGCGGTCGCCTGGCTGAACGTCGTCACGCTGCCGGCGCTGGCGATCGGCATCGCGCTCGTCGCGAACATCGCGTCGCGTCAGCTGCGGCAGCGCACGACGCAGCTCATCTCGGCGCACCGCACGCAGGGCGAGGCCCTCCGCCGGGCGCAAGACAACGAGATCCTCGCGCGCGGCATCGTGGATGCCGTGGATGCCGGCGTCGTGTTCCTCGACGCGAACGGCGACGTGCTGCTGTCGAACCAGATCGCGCGCGATCTGACCGAACTGGCCGGGATCCGTCTCGACACGCCCCCGTACGTGGGGCCGAACGTGCGAGCGGCCGACCGCGAGACCTTCGTCTCGCTCGACGAGCAGGTGCTCTCACGTGTGTTCCGCGGTGAGCACATCGACGGCTCGCTGCAGTGGTGGGGCCCGGCCTCGCGCCAGGTGGCGGTCGTCGCCTCGCGAAGCAAGGTGCGCCGCAAGGACGGTGTGCCGCTCGGCACGGTGGCGGTGCTCTACGACGTGACCGAGCTCGCAGAAGCCGTGCAGGTGCGGGAGGAGTTCCTGCGCACCGTCTCGCACGAGCTGCGCACCCCGCTGACCCCCATCACCGGATACCTCGACCTGCTGCAGGAGCATCTCGAGTCCGCCCCGCAGCCGGACCCGAAGTCGGACCGTCTGATGGCCATCGTGCAGCGAAAGACGCACCACCTGGCCGCACGCATCGCCGAGCTCGTGTCTGCCGCAGACTCATCGCACGACATCCGACCTCGCACGATCGACGTCACCGGTCTTGTCACGCAACTGGTCGCGCGGCACTCCGAGCCGGCTGAGGCGCGGTGGATCGAGCTGACCGTGGCGCACGCCGCCGACGGGGTGACTGCTCATCTGGATCCACGGCTCGCGACGCAGGCAATCGACGAGCTCATCACGAACGCGCTCAAGTTCTCTCCGGCCGGCTCGTCCGTCATCGTCGGCGTGCAGCAGCAGGACGGCATCGTGGGCGTCTTCGTCGCCGACGAGGGCCTCGGACTGACCGTCGGCGAGCAGGCCCGCGCCTTCGACCGCTTCTACCGTTCGCCGGCATCGCGCCGCCAGGCCGTTCCGGGGTTCGGGCTCGGGCTGGCGCTGGTGCGCAGCATCGCGCGCGCCCACGGGGGCCACGTGCACATCCACAGTCGCTTGGGCGAAGGCACGCGCGTGACGTTCACGGTGCCGGCCGGGGCGCCGGCTGCTCCGCGCGCTCACCTGACACGGGCGTGATCGACCGCGTTGGGCTGCGACTCCCCGCCCGGCCGGCGCCGCGTCTTCGTGAGCACGAACCAGACGATCACCGAGACGACCGCGTAGACCGCGAACAGGGTCACCCAGACCCAGAACGGCGACGACGTCTGCTCCCAGCTGCCCGGGAACGGCAGCAGCACGAGCATGAACAGCGACGTGCCGAGCACGTAGGCGACCATCCACATGCCGCGGCTGACCGCGAAGATCGCCGCGCCGGCCATCCCTCGGAACGGCAGCAGCAGGATGGGCAGGGCCGAGAGGCCGAGCACGGCGATCGCGGCGAGCGCCTCCACGGCGAAGCGATCGAGGATGCCGCCGGACGCGGCCAGCGGCTCGGCGAGCACCCCGTAGAAGGCCCACGCCAGCATCCCGGCGCCGGCGACGTAGACGACCTCGACGACCGCGAGGCGCAGTCCGTCGCGCTTGGCCAGAGCCGACGGCACGCTCGCCGCGACGATCAGGCCGAACACCACGCCGGGCACGAAGCCCGTGAGCCGCGACGCGAGCACCGTCACCAGCAGGATGCCGAGCGACCCGGCGACCAGCCCGATGCGCGCGGTCGGCGCGATCGCCCAGCGGCGCGCGACCCCCGCGACGAGTGCGGCGCCGACGATCGCCTCGACGCCGAACGAGACCAGGTTCGAGGCGACCATGCGCACCGACCCGGCGTTGAAGCCGAACGAGGGATCGACGAATCCGGCGATGATGGCCGCGGCGAGCACCCCGATCGCCAGCGGCGCCGCGCGCGGCATCCGGCTCGCCCTAGACCTCGCCGCTCGGGTCAGCGGCGCCCGAGCCAGCGACGCTCCGGCGCGCCGGCCCGCGGCGGTGAGCGGCGCCCACACGCGGGAGACGCGGTCGTAGTTCTCGCTGATCGCCGTCTCCATCAGCTTGCCCGGGAACGCCAGGATCGCCGCGAACACCAGCGTCATGGCGAGGGTGCAGCCCAGGATCACCGGGTCGAGATTCACCTGGCCGGGCGTGCGCAGCCCGCTGAGGGTCGAGGGGGCGGCCGCGGAATCGTCGAGGCTCGCGGATGCCGCCGCGGGCACGCCCGTGTCGGTCGCGGGTTCGAGGGCGCTGTCGGATGTGTCTGCGTCAGACGTGTCGGCATCCGCGATCGGCTCCTCCACCACCGGCTCCTCGACCACGGGCTCGGGAATGTCGAGCAGGGGCAGGATGCGGGTGCGGATCTGCGCGAGCGCGCTGTGATGCAGGCCCCGCGCGGCCATCACCACGCCCTCGCCCAGGAGCACCTCATTCGCCGAGAAGGTGACGACGGGCGCCCCAACCTCGGACTCGGGGGCGAGCGTGTAGACGGGGCCGAACTCCGTGTCGGCGAGGGTGTATCCGCTCTCGACCAGGTCGGCCTCGAGGGCCTCCTGGTCGGAGACCACCGCATAGCCGACGGCCGCGGCATCCGGATCGACGTCGCGCAGCCACCAGCAGGTCAGCCCGTCCTGCTCGAAGATATAGGCCCAGGCGCTCCACTCCACGCTCTCGTCGTGCATCGTCGGCTCGTCGCTGGTCTGCACCATGTCGGCGGGGCGATAGCCGGCCTCGGCGAGCTCGGCCTGCAGCGGCTGGTCGATGAGGTCGTCGCAGACGACCGGGCCGGGCGCTGCGGACGCGGGGGCGGTGGATGCCGGGGCACGGTCTGCGGCGTGGGCGCTGGCCGTGGCGCCGGCCCACGTCGCCGCGGCCAGCGCGATCGCGGCGAGAGGTCTGCGCACTCGCATGTGCCTAGGCCCGCGCTTCGTGGTGGGCGGATGTCGTCATGATCGTCTCCCCAGAGTCGATGACCGCGGGGGCGCCGGTGCCCGACGCGGGCGACTTACACCCACGCATGCGGCCGATCCACGTCGCCACCCCCGCTGCGCCCTGTCGAACGCGTGGCTCTCGTGTGCCTCCTTTCCTATCCAGTTCGCGCCGCTCGCACAAGGATGAATGGGGGGTGACGCGCCAGACGGGACTAGACCACTCCCGAGGCCCCCAGCAGAGAGCCGACGCCGAAGGTGGCGGCCAGGGCGATGGCTCCGCCGATCACGATACGGAGGATGGACCTGGGCTTGGAGCTGCCGCCGAGGTGAGCCGAGATCCAGCCGGTCAGCGCGAGCGCGACGAGCACCGAGACGAAGGTCGCGGCAACACGCCAGCCCTCCGGGGGCAGCAGGATCGCCAGCAGCGGCAGCAGGGCGCCGACGGCGAAAGCGAGCGTGGACGCTCCGGCGGCATGCCAGGCGCTCACGACATCCGTCTCGTCGATGTTCAGCTCGGCCGACAGATGCGCGGCGACCGCGTCGTGGGCGGTGAGCTCGACGGCGACCTGGTGGGCGGTCTCGGGGCGCAGGCCCTTGGCCTCGTACAGGCCCGCGAGCTCCTGCAGCTCCTCCTCGGGCATCTCACGCAGCTCGCGCTTCTCCTTGGAGATCAACGCCCGCTCACTGTCGCTCTGGCTGCTCACCGACACGTACTCGCCGAGCGCCATCGAGATGGCGCCACCGACCAGACCGGCGACACCGGCCGTGAGGATGGGCGCGACCTCGCTGGTCGCCCCGGCGACGCCGACGACGATCGCGGCGACCGAGACGATGCCGTCGTTGGCGCCCAGCACGCCCGCGCGCAGCCAGTTGAGGCGCTGGGCGAGCCCTCCCCGGTGCGGCTCGTCGGGATGCGGGGCGGGTACGGGTGCGGTTCCGTGCGGCGACATGGGAACAGACAACCACGGGAGAAGTTCGGACGGCCTCAGATCACGCGCTCATTGCCCCCGTCAACGCTGAGGTGCGCGCCCGTGGTGGCCGGCAGGGCTTCACAGAAGGCGGCGACCGCGTCCGCGACCATCGCACTTCTCACCTCGATTCGCAGCAGGTTGCGCGTGCGATACTCCTCCACGCTGAGCCCGTAGTGTGCGGCTCGGGCTTCGAGCAGCTCGTCGGTCCAGATGGCCGTGTCGAAGACGGCATCCGGCTCGACCTGGTTGACGCGGATGCCGTCCGGGGCCCACTCGAGCGCCGCGACACGAGCCAGCTGCGCGGCCGCGGCCTTGCTCGCCGAGTATGCGCCGACGCCGGGGCCGGGGGCGGCGACATTCTTCGTCGAGACGAGCACGACGCGACCACCGCGCGGCGAGAGCGCGAGGTACGGGTGCGCGGCGCGCAACAGGCGGGCGGGCGCCGCCGCGTTGACCCTGAAAGCGCGGTCCCATACATCGTCGTCGAGGTCTGCGATGGACATGCTGGGCGGAAAGATCCCGGCGGCGATCACGACCACGTCGATGCCTCCGAAATCACGCACGGCGGTGTCGACCGCTGCGGCGAGCACCTGTGGGTCGCTCACGTCCCCGACGACACCGCGCCAGGCGTCGTCGTCGACGAGGTCCCTCACTCTGGCGTCAAGATCGATCCCGACGACCGCTCCCCCGTCGCTGAGGAGTCTCTCGGCGATGGCACGGCCGATCCCCGAGGCGGCGCCGGTGACGATGGCGACCTCGCCCGTCAGGGGGCGGCGCACGCGACCTGCGAGCTTGGCCTGCTCGAGCGACCAGTACTCGATGTCGAACGTGTGCGGCTCGTCGAGCGAACGGTAGCCACCCAGACGGTCGGCGGCATCCACGACATCCATCGTGTGCACGGCCACATCGTGCGTCACCTGCAGCGCCGCCACGCTCTCGCCGGCGACGAGAAATCCCAGCTCGCCGTCGAAGACCACTCTCGGCGCGGGATCACGCTCGGTGATCTCGGTCGTCGCCCGGGACCGGTGGCGCTGCACATATTCGCGGTACCGGTCGGCATAGGCGACAACGTCGCGACCGATGAGCGGTGCGCGCTTGGTATAGAGCACGTGCTCGGGGGTGGCGGTGCCTCGACTGGTGACCGCGTCGAGATCGTCGCGCCGCGCGTACTCGGCGCCCCGCCCAGAGACGGACTGTTGCAGCAGCATCGGCGCAGCCGCCACCTCACAGATCGCGTGCCGCAGCTGCGCGATCTCGCGAGGCTCGCCGCGGCGCTCGATGGCGTCGCCCTCGCTCCCCCAGTCGTCGACGCCCGCGACCTCGGCCGCACGCTCGACCAGCTCACGGTGGCGCCGGAGCACGGCATCCGGGTCGTCGCCGAAGGTGAACAGGCCGTGATTGCTCAGCACCACGGCATCCGCGCCACCCACGTCGGTCTGTGCGATCAACCGAGCAAGCGGAAAGCCGGGCATGACATACGGCAGCACGAGCACCCCCTCGCCCAGAGCATCGCGCACCTCGTCGACGTCGATGTCCCGGTTCGTCAACGCCACGATCGCGTCGGCGTGCGAGTGCAACACGACGCGACCGGGCAGGTAGGCGTGCAGGAGCGCCTCGATGGATGCCGTGGGGGCGCCGGCGTCGAGTGAAGCCTGCCGCAGTTCGTTCACCATCGTGGGGTCGTCCAGGTGTTCGAGCTGCAGCAGTGCGTCGAGTCGACTGCGACGCAGCGGGGCGAAGCCTCCGGATTCGATCGTCGCGAGGTTCCAGCCGCTTCCTTTGACGAGAACGAGGTCGACGGCCTCGCCGGTGACATCGACGCCGGTCGCCTTGATCGAGGTGTTGCCTCCACCGTGGAGGACCAGCGAGGCGTCGGCGCCCAGCCGGCGGCTCACCCGCACGATCTCGGCGAGCGCCGTGTCGACGTCGATGGTCGCGGTGCTCATGCCATTGCCTCCCAGACGGCGCCCATCGCCGCGATCGAACGGTCGAACACCCGCGCCTGCTGTTCGTAGGCGGCGCGTCCCTCGCCGGGCGGGACCACGAGGGCGGGATCCGGTTCGGTGTTCCAGGGCCCGACATCGATGCCGATCCCCCGCGCCGCGAGCGACGCCACCCCGCGTGCGCCCAGCTCCGTGCCGAGCTGTCGGCGCATCGGCCGCCCGACGATATCGGCGAACATCTGTGCCCACAGAGGGTTCTTGGCGCCTCCCCCGGCGAGTGTCCACGGCCCTTCCGACACGGTCGCGCCACAGGAGCGCACCTTGCCGAGCTGCACCCGGTGATACTGGGTGATCCCCTCGGCGACGGCGCGCGCCACGTGCTCGTACCGATGGCTGCCCTTGATCCCGAGCAGGGTGCCCGAAGCACCCAGATGCTCGGGCGCCCCATGGATGAAGGGCAGGAAGATCAGCCCATCGGCGAGCGGTGGCGCGTGCTGCGCGGCATCGAGAAGGTCGCGCGGAGTGATCGGCATGGTGGCCGTGGCCCCCAGCACCTGCGAGGCCCACTCGATGCTGGCCGCCGACGTGGGCGCCACCTCCATCGCCAGCATCATGCCCGGCTCCGGCAGCAGGGCGTTGATTGTCACACGGGGCGGCTCGATGTGCGAAGGCACGACGACGCTGTTGATGGCCCAGGTGCCGACGATGATCGTGACGTCGCCACGCTGAGCCGAACCGGCCCCGAGGGGGCTCGCGACGCAATCCATGCAGCCGGCGACGACGGGCGTGCCGACCGGCAGGCCCGTCTGGGCGGCGGCTGCCTCGGTGACGTGGCCGACGACGTCTTCCGACCCCGCGAGCGGCGGGAAGATGCGGGCCATCTCGGCCGGCAGACCCAGCATGTCGAGCACGGCGGGCTCATACTCCCGCGCCTGCAGGTTCACGAGGCCGCAGCCGGACGAATCGGAGAGGTCGGCGCTCGGCGCCCCGGTCATGCAGAGCGTCAACCAGTCCTTGCAGGTCAGCGCCCACCGTGTGCGAGCGAGCACCTCGGGCTCGTTCTCACGCAGCCAACGCAGCAGCACGGCGGGCTGCGCCGCCCACGGCATCGATCCGGTGACGCGGCGCACCCCCTCGACCGTGCCCGGGTCCAATGCGGCCACCACCGCCTCCGCCCGACTGTCGGTCGAGGCGATCGCCGCACGCGTGGGCCGGAGGTCCTCATCCACGAGGTAGAGGCCGTTGCCGTGACCGGTGGCCGCGACGCCCCCGACGGTCCACGCTCGGCGCTTGAGCTCGCCGGTGAGGTCGCGCAACACGTCGGCGACGACCTCCCACAGCGCGTCCATGTCGACTTCTTGACGCTCACGCGAGACGGCTACTCGCGGGTTCGGGGCCGAGAAGGTGCAGATCTCCCGCCCCGCCTCGTCGAAGGCCGCAGCCTTGGCGGCGGTCAGCCCGACGTCGATGCCGATCACACAGATCTTCACTGATCCCTCGTCTTCTTCTCTCACGGCGCCATCCCGCGCGGCGACGTCTGCAGCGCACGCGGTGCGAAGCGCCGAACCGATTCACGGTAACGCCTCACTTCGCCCAGGGCATACTCCGCATCCCACCCCGCGTGCGTGACCAGCAGGTCGGCTGCGCGCGGCGCACACGAAAGCGCCACATCGCTGTTCAAAGCGATGGCGCTGCGTCGCAGCAGCACGTCCTCGAGCGTGACCGCGCCCTCGTTGCGTACGGCATGGACGAGCTCGGCGGCAATGGCTCCGGTCTCGTCGTCGATCACCTCCGCCAGGGCGGGATCGGATGCCGCGAGCATCTCGATGCCGTGCGCGAGCGACCCGTAGAGGTCGGCGAGCCGCGCGGCCGAGCGGACAGGCAGCACACTGCGGTCGACGAATGCCTTGCGGAACCGCACCATGGGCATCGCCGGTGCACCGGGAAACGGTGCCCGGCGCGTCGACGAGGCGCGGTGCTCGACCCCCAGGGTCTTCTCGATGCGATGCAGCACCTCCTCGCCGAGCGCCCGATGCGTGGTGTACTTGCCCCCGATCACCGTCACGAGTCCGGCGCTATCGCCGTCATGGCTGATGATCTCGCTGTCGCGGCTGACGGATGCCGGATTGTCCACGTCGCCCACGAACGGCAGCGGACGGACGCCGGAGTACGACCACAGCACATCGTCCGGCGTCAGGCCTGCCCCGGGGAGCAGGCCGTTGACCGCGCGCAGCAGGTAGTCGATCTCGTCGGCGTCGATCACGACGTCGTCGATCGACCCCGTGTACGGCAGGTCCGTCGTGCCGATCATGTACTTGCCGTCCCACCAGGGCAGCACGAACATGGGGCGCTGGTCATCCGGCGACTCGAAGAAGATGCATGTCTCGGGAGCGCCCTCGAAGCGATCGACGACGAAGTGGCTTCCTTTGGTGGGCCCGATCTTGCGCGGGTGACCGCCCTCGAGATCCAGGACGGCATCCACCCACGGCCCCGCAGAGTTCACGACGACGCTCGCCCGCACCTCGCGTTCCTCGCCGCTCAGCCGATCGCGATACCTGACGCCGGCGACGCGTCCACTCTCGTGGAGCAGACCCGTCACCGGAGTGTGAGTGAGCACGGTCGCCCCGTGCCGGGACGCGTCGATCGCGAGCTCGATCGCGAAACGCTCCGTCACGGGCACGTGGGCGTCCTGGAACAGGCCGCCCCACTTGACGCCGCCTGCCGCAACGGAGGGCCACTCGCGCTTCAACCGCGAGGAGAAGACGATGCGGTTGAGCGGCAGTCGCTTGCCGATCGACAAGACGTCGTGCAGCACGAGCCCGCACGAGAGCAGCCATCCGGGCCGTGATGCCGACTTCGAGAAGGGGATGAGCATCGGGTACGGCTTCACCAGATGAGGCGCGGTGCGCAGGAGGATGTTGCGCTCCCGGATCGACTCGAAGACCAGCGGCACCTCGAGCCGCTCGAGGTACTTCAGACCGCCGTGGATCAGACGCGTCGAGATGGCCGATGTGCGCGCGGCGATGTCGTCCTGGTCGATCATCACGACGTGCAGGCCGCGGCGCGCGATCTCGCGCGTGATGGCGAGGCCGTTGATGCCGGCTCCGATCACGACGACGTCTGCCGTCGTCGGAGCGGCATAGGTACTCACAGTGGACATGGCTGTTCCTCGAGTCGCGGGGGGGGCCCCGCGGCGCCCCGGGCCCGGGGCGGGGGGGGGGGGGGGGGGGCGGCGGGGCCCCGCGGGCGGGGGGGGGGCGGGGGGGGGGGCGCCCCCCCCCGCCACCC